>JAATGJ010000140.1 GCA_015654695.1 Chitinophagales bacterium
CTTACCATGCAGCAGTTAAGTATTATGTTCGAAGGACGGCTGACCGCAATTTTATAAAAAAATTCCCTCTCTCTCTTGCGGCCTAGGCCGCAAGAGAGAGAGGGATACAAGAACTTTGACACAGTTTACTTTACACTCCCTGAAATTGAAGGCGTCTGAACATTTCGCTCTGCAGTTTCTAACTCATTTTCCTATTATTGGCTTAGACATGATGCTAACTACTACTTTTTTGTTGAATATCAAATATTTATACAGCATAAGTATCAGTATAAACAGGTTTTTGCAAATTTTTAATACTTCATTTTCATTTTGGTGTGCTTAATGCAAATTAAAATACCTATATTTGCATTTAGTATGGCGGAATCAAAAAACATATCATCCTTCTTTGCAGGACATTATGAACCTCAATATCAATATAAAAGCTTCAAACCACAGCCTATTCATTATGATTGGGCTATTGACAGACCTGAACTTGTTGCTTTGCTTAGTGATGCAGACAGGGCTCTGGGGGCCTTAAATGCTTATTCTGAACTGGTACCCAATGTTGATTTTTTTATAAAAATGCACATAACTAAAGAAGCAACCACGAGTAGCCGTATTGAAGGAACACAAGCAAACCTGGAAGAGGCTCTGGTTAAGGAAGAAGATGTAAACCCCGAAAAGAAAGACGACTGGGAAGAAGTACATAATTATATTAATGCCATTAATTTTTCAATTGAAAGCTTAAAAAGACTACCCATAAGTACTCGGTTGATAAAAGAAACACACAAAGTTTTGATGCAGGGAGTCAGAGGCGAGAATAAAAGTCCGGGGGAATATCGCAGGAGTCAGAACTGGATCGGAGCTACTTTAAGAGATGCTATTTATGTGCCCCCATTTTATGAAGAGATTGAAGGATTGATGAGTGATTTCGAAAATTTTTTGCATGATGATCAGCTGCATACTCCGCCCTTGATCAGGATTGGTATGCTGCATTATCAGTTTGAAACAGTGCATCCCTTTTTGGATGGAAACGGAAGAATGGGAAGACTGCTGATAACCCTTTATCTTGTAAGTAAGGGACTATTGACCAAACCTGCTCTGTACTTAAGTGATTTTTTTGAGCATCACCGTAGCTATTATTATGACAATTTGCACCGGGTACGTACACACAACGACATGACCCAATGGTTAAAGTTTTTCCTGGTCGGCATTATTGAAACGGCCAACAGTTCTGTGCAAACATTCAAGGACATCATTGCCCTAAAGGAAAGAATTGAAAAGGAAATATTACCCAAGCTTGGGCGGCGGCAGCATGCCGGGATAAAGGTTTTGAATATTTTATACCAAACACCAATACTCAATGTGAAAAATCTGATGGAAATTAATAAAATGAATTATGCCACGGCCAACCGGTTGATTAACGACTTGGTAAACCTGAAAATTCTTGAAGAACTTCCTGAATTTAAAAGAAGCAGAATGTTTTTATTCAATGATTATTTAAGGATATTCATGACAAATGCTTCATATAGAAAAGAAGAATAGAAAATAGGAATATACGTTAAAATATTTAGTAATTTAGCTATCTGATTTAGCAAAAACAAACTGGTATGATATACTGTAACAGTAGTTAAAATAAAAAACCCCGAGTAGAAGAGTGAAGGCTTCTGCTCAGGGGTATCAAATCGGGAAGCATGCGTAGGAGCAAGGCAGTGGGGTCGCAAGACCTCACCTTTCCGTGATTTGTTTAATGAACTTACCTCAAAAATAAGGGATTCAGGATATAAACTGCAAAGTCTGTACCGTTATTGCGCCGCTTAACAAATCACACCTCCCCACAGGCTGTTCCAATTAGTCAAACGAGCTATTGGATTTTTAACAATTTAATGAATACAAATGGAACGTTATCGAAACTCGGGAGGTGACTCAGGTGTCTCCGCATATGAAATTGGATCGGATTATATCCGTGTAAGATTTTCTACAGGATCTGTTTACCAATATAGCTACCGAAAGGCAGGAAGTGGGCATATAGAGCAAATGAAAGCGTTGGCCCAGAATGGTGCCGGCTTGAATAGTTACATTAACAGGTACGTAAAGTTTCTGTACGATTAGATTGATATCAATTAAAAGCAACCAGTCCCTGTAGAGATCGGGAAAAGGATCAAATCTTAATTGTTTAATAAATACTTGGAGCCGCGTTACTTTCCTGATCCTTTTTCCAGTTTATCAATAGGGAGTTATTGTATATGTGGAATAGCAAACAATGTTATAAAACAAATATGGTGTTTAAAATATCCAATGGAATCCTGGATTGTGAGGGGTAGTAACAACTTAATAAATCTCCGCCTGGCAAAGATTGGACCTAAAACTAGTTACTTATGTGTAATGATGAATTTAGTAAGGTGTTTACCGGGCTTACGGAACCACTTGATATGTTTTTTCACAAGAAAATCAGAAGTAGTGGGATAAAGCAGAATATCGAAGAACTAAAGATGGAGCTTATTCAGACCACTGCATTGTCGGTTTTAGTGAAATTAAAGAGGGAAAGATACAATGACTATAATCTTATCGCATTGATTTGGGTAAAAGCTAAAGATACATGGTATGAATACATGGAATCTATGGAAAAGACTGCAGTCTTTACATACCCTTCCGAAGAAGAAATTAATATGATAGCAATAGATATAGATCCATTTGCTGTATTCGAACAAAGCCATTTGCTTGAATCTCTACACGAGTCAAGTGATAAGGCTTCCTGGGATATAGCTGTAATGCATGCTGATGGATATTTGTATAAAGATATTGCTGATTACTTTCAGATAACTGAAGGATCAATCAAAATGAAAATGTCCCGCCTGAGAACCAAAATAGGACCACAAAGACCCTATTAATATTTACCATTTGTCCATGTCAAAAAAAGAAATTATGGAAGACAACACCTGCAATGATTTCAAACTTCAGGCATTATTAAGTCGTTTTGTCGATCCTAAAATGTTAACGACCGAACTTATAGAAATGTCTCATAGATATTTATTCGGACGTGGATCATATTTGCCTTTTTTTAAAAACACTGAGTTGTTTGAAACAATTGCTTATTTAAAGGATATCATGAATGTAAATTGCTTGCATGATTTAGGTGATATTTTATCGTACTATGAAGAAAAGAAGAGATCGCTGAATATATTTATACAAAACTCTTTTACACATGTGGATATTAATCATCAGGAAAGTATTAAGCCTCAACTTTTATGCGATATTAATTGGCAAAAATGTGATATTGAGGCAGCCTTACCAAAGAAATCACTCAACAATCAATGTTTGTTAATTTGTTATGCTGCAAAAGATAGCTATCCTTCACCTGTACTGCATGGCATTGTAATTAACACATTTACCACTCAAATTAATTGCAGAGAAATCCGACAGGAGCAAGATTTTGGACAGGAGGAACAGAAAACTGACTCATTACCCAAACGAGTAATGACTGAAGTGTAACCGTTAAAGTATTAATTAGTAAAATAAAAACAATGAGAAAAAATCAACATGTAGTACCGGACAAAAACGGCGGATGGAATGTAAAAGGCGAAGGCAACTCAAAGAGTACTGCTCACACAGATACCAAGCAGGAAGCAATTGAAAAAGCCAGGGAGATCGCAAAGAACCAGCAAAGCGAATTGGTCATTCACGGTAAGGACGGGCGAATCCAGGATAAAGACAGCTATGGGCCTGATCCAAATCCTCCAAAAGACACAAAACATTAAACTGATTGTATAAATAACTAAAAAATTAAAACTATGGGCTCTGGTAGAGACAACAGAAAAAAGAAAGACGCTCCTTATATAAGGAGACCAAAAAATGCTTTCGGAATGGGTGCTGGTATTCCCGACATTGGAGAAATGGCGGCAGAAACTTGTATTCCTTCTTTTGATAAAAGAGTTAATAAAGGTAATCTTACTCAACCTGGGGTAGAGGTTCGGCTTCAAAAGAAAGGGGATAATTATTATATAATGATTGGAGGAACTGAAATAGGCAGTCTTAGTGAGAGGCATTCTAAAATGATCTCTGAATGTGGCAAGATGGGAGTAAAATATATCGGTGAGATCATAATAAAAAATGACAATCCCTATGCAAGGTTTGATCGTGTTTCCTGATAGCCCTACCCTATATCCAGCATCCTGTGAGGTAGCCAGTGGTAAATGGCTTCCTCTTATTTATCCGGAAGAGACGAAGGAGATAATTATTTCCTGTAATAACCCTTTCCGGCAAAATATTGTTACCTGCAAAGATCAATTTAAAGAAGAGTTTATTAAGGAAGTTAATGGCCTTGACCTAAACTCAAAATTGTTATCAAGCATAGAAGATTTGCCTACATATATTCCAATATTGGACGTAGGAAGCAGGAATATTTCAAATATCCCAAAGGAGTTTCCGGTAGTTGGAATGACTCTTCATGATATAATCACGCAAAGTGTAATTGATAAAGCTGGCCGGTACCACGAACCGGATACAATTGCTTTCCGGGCTAAAATTCTACAATCTGATAGTTTTAAAAGTAAAAAAGTAATCTTGTTTCTTACCGGATCAGATACCTTGATTGAATGGGTCTGGTATAACAGAGGGGAATGCAGGCTATTTGAAACTATTAAACAAATGGGATTTTGGGCCGTAAGCGGGTTTAACTTTTCAGTAATAGGTGGTGAATGTCCTTTTTCCCAGGCATTAAATCAGAAAAGAAGCCTTTTTTCAGCCTCTTTAATTGAAAATGCAGAGCTACTGGCTATTCCTCATGTTTATGCAATTACACCTTTTCATATTGATCGTTGGATTAAATGGTTTCTTCAAAACCCTGGCATAAGGCTTTTCACTATTAATTGTCAATTGCAAAAAAGCGAACAAGATATTGCCCAAATTATTACTACCGTAAAAAGCATACTAAGGGCTGTTTCTTCTCTGCATGTTCTTTTACAAGGATTTCGTATAGATAAGATTGAACAATTCGGTGTTTTTCTGGAGCGTATTCATTTTTCGGATAAAGCCGCTGTAAAGGATGCACAAAGTAGAACTCAAATTATATATGATGAAACAACAGTTAAGCTGATAGATAAACAAGTAAGAAATGTAAAGATCAATGATCTCGCTACTACAAATATGAAAGCCAGGAATATATTCATAGAAGAAAAAAAAAGTAAAATGCTGCAAAGAGTTTTTGATAGACTTAGCAAGACGACAGTGAAAGCGACTCCGGTAAAGAAGTAAATCAATTAATACTAAAACTAATTTATATGATAAGCTACATTAATCAATACAATTTCAAACCCGGAGACGAAATAATCGTCCCCAAAAGCAATTTCAATCTCATTCAGCATCATGCGCTATACCTTGGCCATGATGAGCAGGATATCCACTGGATCATCGAAAATGCCTTCGGCATAGGTGTAACGCTTATGACAGCCGACGATTTTTTCAGCAAGAATCCTAAGGTAAATGAAATCAGAAGGTTTACAGGCACTAACCAAGAACGCCGTCAGTTAGTGGAAAGAGCACTGAAGGGAATTGGCAAGCCGTACAATCTGATCAACTACAACTGCCAGCATTTTACTTCGGAAGTAAAGACGGGGAAGCCCGTAAGCAAACAAGTCGAAGGAACTATTGCCGGATTAGTTGTAGCAATGTTAATTGGTGCAATATTATCCGAATAATAAATTAAAAAAATAAAAATGAACAAAAATTATAGACAATTAACTGAAAACGTTAGGGCTAGATTAAACCCTGATAATATTGCGATACAAAAATCCTTTGCCGACGAACTCGCTACACTAACGTATAGTGATGTTCTAGTTTATATCCGAACAGCAATGAATAGTCCAGAACCGGAATATACGCAAAAAAGTAAAGATGCCGGTGAAAGAGTAAAAGAACATCTAAGCAAAGAACTGAAAGATGTTGTTTTCAAATATCAAGGCTCAGTGATGACAGACACACATATTAAAGGGTATAGTGATATTGATCTTTTGACGATTTGTGATAAATTTTATACTTATGACCGGTATAACATTCAGCAGATATTAAATACCCCTGAAAAAAAATCAAAATATTATTCCACTTCTATCACAAAGATGGAAACGGAAAACAATAACCCGTCATACTCTGGTGATAGTTTATTAGACCTTCGCAATATAAGGAACGACAGTGAAAGAATTTTAAAGAACGTTTATACTGTTTGTGATACGAACAATGCTAAAGCAATTAAAATTAGAAATTTAAGCCTTAATCGGGATGTTGATATTGTAATTGCAAATTGGTATGATGATGTTTCCTCAATAATAAATGATAAGGGAGACTACAGAGGCATTCAAGTTTATAACAAAGGAACTCACTCTAAAGAGAATTCCGATTTCCCATTTCTAAGTATTAAAAGAATAAACGAAAGAAGCGCTGAAAGCAATGGAAGGTTAAAAAAGATGATAAGATTTATAAAGCATACAAAAGCAAACTCAGATCAAGAGATAAAATTAAGCAGTTTCGATATTAATGCAGTTTGCTACGATATTGAACTTCCGAAATATCAGTATCTATCTTTCTATGATTTGGTTCCAATCATTTATTTTCAAATTAAAAATATTTGTTCAGATCAAACAAAGGCAGATAACATAATCTCAGTTGATGGAAGAGAATATATATTTAGAGGTGACTCGGAAAAACTTAATAATTTAAAGAGAGTGTTGGTTGAAATAGAATCGGTTTATTTGGACCTGAAATCAAATTTAGTAAAATGATAAAGAAGAAATTGTTCATAGGGTCTTCTACAGAAGAATTAAAATTAGCAGAATCAGCTAAATCTATTTTAGATAAAGATTTCGATGTTTCAATATGGAATGAAAGTTTATGGGATTCTTCTGTATTTAAGATCAATCAAAACTTTTTATCAGACCTTTTAAAAGCTTCCTTGCAATTTGATTTTGGGATTCTCCTCGGGACTAATGATGATAAAGTTACATTTAGAGGGCAAGAAGTATTGCAACCAAGAGATAATGTATTGTTTGAGTTAGGCCTATTTACTGGGCGGCTTGGCACATCAAAATGTGCATTTATAATTGATAAAGAAATTAAACTTTTGTCAGACTTCAATGGACTTACACTAGCAAGGTTTGACAAAAGTGACATGAACTCTTTTGTCAATTCAGTTAATCAAATAAGGGATCTTTTTTTGGCAAGTTCCGAAGACGAAATTAATTTCTTCCCATCTGCAACTTTGTCCTCGGTCTATTTTGAGAATTTTATAGTACCTATTTGCCGTTATATTATAGAATCAAATGGTTTTACAGCACAGGGGGTTCACTATCAAAAGTGTAAGATTAATATAATTATTCCAAATAGAATAAACGACGATGTCAATCTTCAGTTTGAAAAACTTAAAGGGAAGTTTGTTACGAAAAACGAGACATTCAAATATGCGGGGAGGCCAAGGAATATAAGTGTCGATACACAAATTCGAAAAGATACCATTGAATTTATTGATTTCCCGACGATCATTACTGGGATTAATCATGCTATTTCCAATTTACTGCCTAACGATTTTAACCGACTAAGCCCGGATTACGACTCAATACTAGATAGAGAACTACGAAGATTTATAATAACACTTAAGAAGCTTCTTATCAGAAATGGGTTTGACGAAATGGTATTTGTAAAAAGGGAATCAGAACTATAAGCAAATACTTTACTTATAGAAGCAATGAGTCATTTAGCAATTGGTCTCCAATAATTCATATTTTATTTTTTATAAGATATTTGCTCTTTCCTTCGCACCACCACCTGCGCCCTCTCTCTAAACAATTCCACCCTCCCCGTCACACAAATCTCTTTATCCTTAAATAACTCCTCCGGAGCCTTTTCAAACTCCTTCCTTAAATCACCCCATATTACAACAGTCAGCAGTTGGTTGGGATATGCCGCCCCCAGGTTAATCAATGTAGGCTGGTTCTTCGATTGCTCCATGAACCGAATACCCGCAACCTTCCCGCAAACAGTCACACTATCGCCAATATATTTAGATACATCTTCCAGCTTGATAACGGCCTGCGAAAAAGAAGCAATGCCGGTTATGCAAACAGTTACGAAGCAAAGCAAATATTTCATAAACTTATTTTAGTTAAAGATGATAATTTAAATAATAGAAGAATGTCGTGTTTCCACGACTCCGGACTTATTTTTTCTTTTTAGGTGGTTTCTTTTTTCCGGATTTATTCCTCTTCTTCTTTCGTAAAGAAAGCAAATACTCCCACAATTCTTCGTCGGAGATTTTTGAGTAATCAACTTCTATATTAAAGACCTTTTTATAATCAAGCTTATACGCCAATATTAATTCTGTTAATGAATCTATTGTTAGATTCATTTTCCCTTTGAATACTTTGCCAACCCAGCTATGGTCTTTACCTGTTAAAGCATATATCTTTCTCAGAGCGGTCTCATCAGTTGTTGATCCAATTAGACGCTTAAGGTTTTCACCTATGTCCTTTCTAATTTTTAAATGTAGGGGCGTCTCCATCTTGTTATTTGGGACAAGGTGGAAGGTTTTAAAAAAATATTTGTAGTAATATATTGCTACTTACTATAATATCCTTATATTGCAAGCAGGTATAGTATTAAATAGTTATTTTAGCGATTCTTCATAAAAATTATTTGAAGCATTCGCTTTGAGTCTCGTTCTGAAACCTCGGAAATTTCAACTACCACGAGACAATAAGTAGAATGCCCACGCTACGGCGTGGGCTCTCTTATTCGTGGTAGGGCTCTCCGAGGGCCTCAGAACGGTAAGTTGAGTTCCACGCCTAAATTTTTTTTAAGCCAGCTCATACTTACCGGCGAGACTTTCTTTTAAAACATTAAACCGTTTTAATATGAAAGTTCATCACATTCACAAAGAATTCCATTTACTGCAATCGCAGTTTGCTAAAAAACCAAAGAACCCGGTATAGTCCTGGGTTTTCCTGCGTTTTCTCATGTGTCAATTAGGTTAAGGCTCGTAGTAGCATTTCATTTTCCTATACATCAAAACTAAATTCTCAGCCGCTCCGCTCTCCTCCCTCTGTCATTGCGACCCTGAGCTTAACGAAGGGGAAGCAACCTGAGGGTCAGGGTGAGGTGAGGCTGGGGTGAGGCCTCATGAATCCCATCCACAACATTCCTTCATTCGCCATCTGCGCCATCAATAGCCGTGTATTGATAGTACGCTATGCCCGCTTTATTATCCGCAACCAGCATGCGGCAGAAGATATAGCAGATACAGTCCTGTTATTAATATGGGAAAAGCGAAAAACGCTGTATACACATCAGTTAGTCCGCACTTTTATTCTTATCAATACCCGTATGGCATGTCATGCCTGGCTTTACCGTCAATCATTATTCCTCCGTCAGCAAAAAACAACTGTCCGGTTATTAAATGGTAATTCCACACAGCAGCCGGAAATAAGCAAAGCGCACAGTCCCGAAATACCTCCATCAACTACTTATACAGAAAAACCATGAACCCCTATCCACATCTCCAAAAAACCCACTTCGCCGAAAAACCCAAAGCCCCGGTATAGCACCTATAGTTTGCCATGTATCAATACTTCCTATATATCAAAACTCCATTTCTAACACGTTCGCTCCTCCCTCTGTCATTGCGACCCTGAGTTTAGCGAAGGGGAAGCAACCTGAGGCTGGGGTGAGGCCAAAACTGCATTATGAAACTCCCCTCATTAATACTAACCATCCTCTGTCCCCTCCTCACCATGTGCCAGCTCATTACCATATCCGGCAAGGTCATTACCGAAGATGGCCTTCCCGTTCCCGGCGCAACTATTACAATAAAGCGTTCCGGCCAAACAACCTTAACGGACATGAACGGTTTATTCGCCTTTCGCCCTGGGCATGCCGATGGATCACTATTGACGGATACCATCGTCGTTTCCGCTTCAGGTTTTCAAACAGAATCAGTCCTCAATAATCAGCGTGGTTCGCATACTATCATTTTAAAACAAAAAATAACAGAACTGGACCAGGTTATTATCCAGGCCTATGGTGCTACCACCCGCCGTCTCAATACCGGCAATATTACACGGGTATCTGCCGATGATATAGGCCGTCAGCCTGTCGGCAACCCCCTCGCTGCTTTGCAGGGTCTTGTCCCCGGTCTTATCGTTACTCAAACCAGCGGCGTGTCTGGTTCGGGTTTCAACCTGCAGGTACGTGGTCGCAGCTCACTCGATCTTTCGCTTACCCGCAACGATCCTTTATTTATTATAGATGGAGTTCCTTTTGAATCAGGCAATCTCCCCGTCAGCCAGCTTGCCTCTGCCGCTAATAATCCTGTCCCCACATCGGCGTCCCCTCCCTCCGGTATTAGTCCTTTCAATAGCATCAGCCCGCAGGAGATTGAAAGCATAGAGGTATTAAAAGATGCCGATGCCACCGCCATCTATGGCAGCCGCGGCGCTAACGGGGTTATATTGATTACTACCAAAAAAGCAAAAGCAGGAAAAACAAAATTTACCCTGGGTATGCACACAGGCTTCAGCAAAACATCCCGCACCATGGATATGCTCAATACATCCCAATACCTTTCCATGCGCCGCGAAGGTTTTGCTAACGATGGCGTATCGCCTGATGCAAACAATGCACCCGATCTTTTACTCTGGGATACTGCCCTGTACACCGATTATAAAAAACTCTTTATCGGCAACACGGCGCAGCAATCGGATGTGCAGGCAAGCTTATCCGGTGGTGATGCCATTACTCAGTTTCTCTTAGGCGCAGGCTATCATAGTGAAACAAACGTTTTTCCCGGCCATTACCCTGCTGCCAGGGGATCTTTTCATTTCAATCTTTATCATTCTCCCTTATCTAAAAAATGGGAGGCTCGTCTGTCCGTTATTTATTCTTCTGTTAAGAACCGTTTGTTCCGTACTGATCTTACCAGGCATATCATCCTGCCTCCGCATCTTCAATTATATGCCCCCGGTGATAAATGGAACTGGCAGCAGGGCGGTGTAAACTTTTCAGCCCTCGGTTTTGTAAATCCATTGGCCGAAATGGAAAAAAAATATACCTCCATTAATCAGAATCTTTCTGCCAACCTCGTGACCGGTTATAAACTGTTCACCGGTTTTATGATAAGGGCAAGCTTCGGGTACAATACATTTACTGTAGACGAGATAAGCATCACTCCCCGTGCAGCTATTGATCCTGCAAACAGTACCTTGGCTTTTTCCCAGTTTGCAAACAGCTATCGCGGCAATTGGATCGTAGAGCCGCAGGCCGAATATACCTGCACGATACTGAATGGAAAATTACAAACGCTGCTGGGTGCTACGTTTCAGGAGCGCAATTACCGCAGCGCATCTATGCAGGGCTCCGGTTATACCAGCGATCTGTTACTTTCTTCACTCAGTGCTGCCGGTTCTGTTACAGCCTCTAATAGTTTGGAGCTGTATCATTACAATGCATTCTTTGGCCGCATCAATTACAATTGGGGTGAAAGATATTTGTTCAATCTTTCGGCTCGCAGGGATGGTTCTAGTCGCTTTGGTCCGGGTCGCCGCTTTGCCAACTTTGGCGCTATCGGTGCTGCATGGATATTCACTTCCGAACGCTGGCTGCATATTCCTTTTATAAGTTTTGGAAAGCTGCGCGGCAGTTACGGCATTACTGGTAATGACCAGGTAGGTGATTATAAATACCTTGATCTTTGGAGCAGCACGGCCGGTCCTTACCAGGGTATTCCGGGCTTGCGTCCTTCAGCCTTATTCAATCCTGATTTTAACTGGGAAAAGAATAAAAAATTCGAAGCGGCTGTAGAGCTTGGTTTCCTGAATGATAAAATAGCATTAAGTGCATCATGGTATCGCCACCGTAGTAGCAATCAGTTGGTAAGCTACCTGCTTCCAAATCAAACAGGCTTTGCATCGGTTACTGAAAATCTTCCGGCATTAGTGCAAAACACGGGTTGGGAAATTGTTTTGCAATCATCCCTCATCGCTGGTAAAAAATTCAGTTGGAGATCTTCTTTTAATATTACCCTTCCTTCCAACAAGCTTATTTCTTTCCCGGGTTTAAAAAACTCCAGCTACAATTATGTGTATGTAGAAGGAAAAGCTTTATCAGTATTGACAAAGCTTAAATACCTCGGTATTGATCCGGCAACAGGCATCTATAGTTACGAAGATGTAAACAGGGATGGCTCCGTTTCTACGCCTGTTGATCTTCAGGTACTCGGCGATCTCGAACCTTCATATTATGGTGGGTTTTTAAATACAATAAACTATCATCAGTTTCGGTTCGATATATTCTTTCAATTTACAAAACAAACGGGTTCCGATTATTTAGCTTCTCAATACCTGTCTCCGGCCGGTTTTATATACAATCAACCTTCGCTGGTGTTGGATCGCTGGCAAAAGCCGGGTGACATCAGCACGGTACAGCGCTTTACTGCCGTTGCTCCCGGCCCTGCCTTCGGCGCATCCTACATGCTCAGTTCTTCTGATGGGGTCTATTCGGATGCATCCTTTATCCGGCTTAAAAATCTGTCGCTGTCTTACACTCTGCCGGGTGCATTGTTGAAAAAAATAAGAGCGCAAAATGTAAGGCTGTATGCAGAAGCGCAAAACCTGCTCACATTTACCAGCTACAAAGGCGCTGACCCTGAAACGCAGAACTTCTATCAGTTGCCGCCATTGAAAACAATTGTTTTCGGAATTCAATTCACCTTTTAAAAGTTGCAATGAACATAACATCTTCAAACAAGTAGTAAAATTTAAACCTGTCGGACTCTTGAAGCCCCTCCTTTGGAGGGGTTTGGGGAGGCTCTTAAAACTTAAAATCATGAAACCAATCGCATCATACATCATACATCTTTCCTGTTCCTGTCTTTTACTGATTTTCTTTTTTGTATTTACTGCATCCTGCAAAAAGTTTGTAGCCATTCCTCCCCCGCTTACACAGGTAGAGACCAGCCGTGTTTTTCAAAACGACCAGGCAGCCATAGCGGCTACTGTTGGTTTATACAGTCAGGTCATGCAGGCATCATTTACGTTTACTAATGCCGCCCTCACCATTTATCCCGCTCTCTCTGCCGATGAATTATATAATACTACGGCCAATGCAGACTATGACCTGTTTCAAAAAAACGAAATACAGGCCTCCGCCAATGGCCTTACCCGCTTATGGACCTTTGGTTATCGCAATATCTATCATGCAAATGCTGTGATGGAAGGGTTGAATAATTCGGTAGCCTTAAGCGATTCATTAAAAAAACAATTGCGTGGAGAAATGCTGGTGGTCAGGGCCATCAGTTATTTTTATCTTGTCAATGTATTTGGAAACATACCCCTTGTTACTGCAACAGGTTTTGGCGAAAACAAATCCCTTGCCCGCTCGCCGGTTGCGGATGTGTACCAGTTAATACAGGCTGATTTGCAGGAAGCAAAGAACCTGTTGAAAGAAAATTATCCTTCCGCGGAAAGAGCAAGACCCAATAAATGGACGGCCACTGCTTTGCTGGCGCGGGTTTATCTCTATAGGCAAAACTGGTCGCTGGCAGAGGTGGAAGCTACGGCTGTTATTAACAGTGGCCTGTATAGTTTGGTTCCTGGCCTCAGCAATATATTTCTTCCTTCAAGTGCCGAAGCTATCTGGCAACTCATCCCCGTTAGCACAGGCATTAATACAAGCGAAGGCAATCTTTTCATACCTATCTTTTCTTTCTTTCGGCCAACATTTGCAGCCACCGCCTTTTTATTAAACGCTTTTGAAATAAACGACCAGAGAAAAACAAGCTGGCTTGGCTCATCGGTTATAGGCGGGCAGCCATATTTCTATCCGCTTAAGTACAAAGTAAGAACAGGCGGCCCCCCTTATACGGAGTATTACATGGTAGTACGATTAGCCGAGCTTTATTTGATAAGAGCGGAAGCACGGGCGCATCAGGATAATATTACCGCTGCGCAGGAGGATGTAAATAAGATAAGAAACAGGGCGGGCCTTGCAAATACCACAGCCGGTACTCAGTCGCTTCTGTTAACCGCTATCGAACAGGAGAGAAGAATAGAACTTTTTGCCGAATGGGGGCATCGTTGGTTTGATCTGAAAAGAACGGGACGTGTAAATGATGTGTTGCTGCCGGTAAAACCTTCCTGGAAGCCAGCCGCTATGCTCTATCCTCTTCCTCAGTACGAGTTGGATACAAATCCTTTTCTCGTTCAAAACCCGGGCTATTAATGTAAAAAACAATCCGATGCTGAAACATTCATGGCTTATTTGTTTTACAATAAGTTTCTTTACTGCTGCTGCGCAAAAAATTTCAATCGGTCAGCAATGCACTGATTATACTTCTTCCGCTGTTATTAATTATTCTGATACTGTTATCAGGCTTTCAGGTTTCAGCGGCAAATGGGTGGTAATTGATTTCTGGAATCATAGCTGCATATCCTGCATCAGGGATTTTGAAAAACTGGAGGCGTTGCAAAAAAAATTCAACGGTAGCATACAGATCATACTCGCTAACAATGAAAGTAAAGATTCCACGCTCCGGTTCTTTGCAAAGCATAAAAAAATTAAAATGCCTGCATTGCCATTGATTAGCTCCGCCTGGGATCTGTGGAGTTTATTTACCGATGATAAAGCGCCGTATCATCTATGGCTCGATCAGGATAGAAAGGTACAATACATTACCGGGCCGTATAATCTTACTGCTGGTCATATTGAGTCGCTGCTGGCAGGAGAAAAACCATTCATGGCTGATTATACGTTGGAGGAAGGAGCAACAGGCGGTGCAGTGGACAATGCTCTTTATCATTCAGCCATTTCTCATTGTGATATACCCGCACGTAAGTATGAAATGGAAGCGGAAACGGTCAATAACGGTCAGTCAGTTCATATGTGCAGTCCTTGCTATTCAGTCAGCGACCTTTATAAAAAAGCATATAGTGAATATGATAAATATAGATTCAGTACTGCCGGGCGGGTTATTTTGGAAATGACTGATACCCGGCCTTTCATGTATCCTCAGGATCAGGATTTGCTCGACGAATGGCAACAGCGTTATAGCTATACTTATGATTTGTTGATCCCTGCTGCGGCAAAAGACCAACGGTATAAATTCATGCAGCAGGATATTAAAAGATACTTTGGTCTTTCAGCCTCAGTTGAAAAAAGAAAATTGAAATGTATGGCGTTAATAGCAACAGGAGATATTAGCAAACTGATAACGAAAGGAGGAGAGCCGGTAAACAAATTATTTATTGCTGGTCTCAGTAAACAGCCGGAAGATACGGTTCGTTATATAACGAATCAGCCATTCAGGAATTTTATTGAACACATGGATGCATGGATAGAATACCAGTTTCAAATTCCTTTTATAGACAAAACTGGTTTTAAGGGCAATATTGATCTGCGGTTAAAAGATTCATCGGTTGATCCTTTTGATCTGGCCGCATTGCGCAATGAGTTAAAGAGATATAACTTGAAACTTATAGAGACTACTGCATGGATGGATGTACTGGTGATAAAACCCGGAAAGCAATAGCCCACGTTTATAATAATACAGTGAATAACAAAAGAGAATAGCCTCCAACGGGGGCTATTCTCTTTTGTTTGAATTCATAATTTCCTGATGGTATAATCGCCGGCTCCTGTGGTCGTCGGGGTATGACCTTCTTCCCATGCCCGCACGCAATCAGCATTATTACCTGATGGGCAATTGACAGGATTTACCTGCTGAAAATCCGCGATGGTCATAGACTGTGCGTATAGCGGCGAGCTGGTATTCACTGCTCCGCTTACCACCTGGTAATAAAAATACTTTGTCGTCGCTTTCTTTGTGTCGTTGTGTGCAAAATTGAAAGCGCTGAATGCAACAATGAATGCCACTGCTGCAACCACGGCTAATGCCGTTTTTAATTTTTTCATAAATAAAAATTTAAAATGATAAAGTTTGCCTACTCTTTTATTCAGGTTTTCGGCTTCGCCTGTTTTATAATCAGCAGTCCCCTGCGAATACAAGTCATCCCCCGTCATTGCGAACTGCGAGCACAGCGAGCAGGAAGCAAGAGGGAGGACTTAGGAGGGGGCTGCATGAAATAGTTTATTAATTTTCCCTGTAGGGTAGGGCGTCCGCCATTGCCATATAGCCACGCCATTCACTATTAAGAAAAAAAGATTAAAGAGTATATGCTGTTTCCAGCTCATTTTACTCATTACTCCGCCGCAACCACAGGGTAGGTGGGCGGCAAACAATACCATACATAAGAGGTAAAGCGTAAAAAAGGATAGCATAGCAAAAGACAAATACAATCCCGTCCGCCTTGTCGTAGAAAAAAACAGGAGCAGTACGATCGCAGCTTCCGCTGATATTGTCAGCCAGGCCGCAACCGCTGCTCCGTGTTGAGTCACTGGAGACTCTGCCAGCGCATGACGAAAAACACGGATGTCTATGGCCTTGCTGATGGCAGTGTACCCGAACAATAAAATAAGTAATGCGATGCTGAATTCAGCAACCAAATGTTTTTTATTCATGATATGGATATCATGAATCTCCAGTTACTCGGTAAATAAAAAACAACAATAGGATTTGCTGTTTCGGTTTTTTTTATTCCTCGTTAAAGATAGAATAGGATGCATCCCTTTACCAAATAAAACAGTTGTCCGATTGACAGCAAAATTTGTCCGAATGGCAGGGCTTTTACAATAGTTAAATGGGCTTTTATCATCTTCTTTGAAAAGCCGAAGGTGTTTCCTGCCAGTATTTTTTAAACACTTTGGTAAAGCTTTGAATATTGCTGTAGCTGCATAGCCCCGCAATGGTTTTGATCGGTAGTTCCTTTTCAGATAATAATTTCTTCGCGTAGTTCATTCTCACGTCCAGTATAAAACGATGGACACTTTTTCCTGTTAATTGTTTGAACCCTGCCGTAAGTTTGGATCGGTTCATACCCGTTTGGTTGGCGAGTTGCACGATAGTCATTCGCTGGCCGGGGTTATTACTTAAAAGGTTCCTGGTAGATTCCAGGCTCGCTTTATCCTGCTTGGTTAAATGGATGTTTCTTTCTCTCTTATTCATCATCGGTACAGGTCTCCAGTATCTCAGGATGATGATGATAGCAACTCGAAACTCATAACTCCTAACCCGTAACTCATAACTCTTGGCTCACGGCTTATACATTCCATGTCTTATCGCGTAGATGACGATTCCTACTACGTTCTTCGCTCCCGTCTTTTCCATGATGCGGTCTCTGTATTTTTCAACCGTCCGGTGGGTCAGCGATGTCATATTGGCTATTTGTTTGCTGGCATATTCTTCGCAGATCAGCTTCATGATCTCTTTTTCCTTTTCATTGAATGATATTTCTTTTCCATTCGCAAATAAGGGGCTCCTGCTGGCCGCCAGCATCTTACTCAGTCGCATCGAACTGCTGTTGCAGAAATAAGTGCCGCCGTTATATACTGCCTGTATCGCTTCAGTCAGTTCTTCCTTCGGCGTATTCTTTAATACATAGCCGCTGGCTCCTGCCTCCATCATATCCAGTATCAGGCGTTCATCGCCAAACATAGTTAAGGCGATTACTTTAATGGCCGGGTATTTTTCTTTTACGGTTTTGGTTACTTCAATACCGTCTTTTTCCGGCATCTGTATATCCGTTATTATAACGTCCGGTTTTTTTTCTTCCGTTTGTTGCAGCAGCATTTCACCGTCCCCGGATTCTCCGCATACCTCGATGTGTTTGAATTGACTCAGTAGCAACCGGAGTCCTTCACGGAATAGCGGGTAGTCATCGGCGATCAGCACCCTGATGGTTTTATTCATGTAGTAGTTTTAAGGGTATTTCAAAAAAATATTCCAAACCTCTTTTTGATTGAAAGTGTAGCCGGCCGCCTAGCATTTCCACACGGTTGCGCAGGCTCTCAAGTCCTATTCCTTTATAATTGTTCACCGGCATGGCTGTATCTATGCCTTTGCCATCATCCTGGCAGAGTACATACAATTTTTTCCTTTGCTCTTTTAAGTGTACGTTAATGACGGAGGCGCCTGAATGTTTTACCGCGTTATGTACAAGTTCTTGTATTATTCTGTACAGGTGCAGCGCCATATCAGGATCAATTAAGCTGTTTACTTCATACTGGAATAACATCCGTATGGGGGTCACCTCTTGGTATTGATCAAAAAAATCCTGCAGCGCTACGCCCAGTCCTTTTTTTACTAATGAGCCCGGCGTCAGGTTACGGGCGATGCCGCCTAGTCTTTCCGAAAGTTGGTCAATATTTTGACAGGCTTTTTCCAGCAGGTCATTGCGTACCGGTGTTACTTCATTCCCTTCTGATGTTTGTATGCGTATTACGGATAACAACGGGCCCAGTTCATCATGAAGATCATGGGCTATCCGCATCCTTTCCTTTTCCAGCAAACTGATCTCTGCCAGGAATCTTGCTTGCAGTGCTTTATAATGCCTGCGCTGGTTCCTGAATATCGTGATCGTAAAATAAGCGAACACAACTCCAAGTACTATGCTGGTGATCAGGATCGCATGATATATTGTGGTTTCAAAGGCATCCATAAGCTGGCAAACCCGAATAATAGGTTTGTGAATAAATTGATATAAGATAAAATTTCATAAATACCCAGCCTGAATGATGGGCTTTGATTCAGCCCGTATACCCAGAATGCTTCCACTAATACAGCATAGGTAAAATATACCGCCATACCCATACAAATAAGAAATACCGGGTTTCGGCCAAGACTTCTCGATACACTGAAGAGCAGGCGGTTGATCAGGTTGATGCTCATCAGCACGATAATGATGGAATGGACAATGATGAAATAAGAATTATATACCCGGTGGGCCGGGTTCATTATCCACTCAAGGCTCCATCCTGCTATATACAATGTTTGAAGCGAATAATATAACCACCGCCATGGGTTAAAAAGTCCCCATCTTCTGAATTGCCAGGTGATCAGTAATGATTCTGCCAGCGTATAAAGATTGTAATTAAGGGCGTTCGAATATCCCGCCTTCATAATGCTGATGCTGATAATTTCATTCAGCAAGCCTGTTGTGAGCAGCCACATAAAAGGAACAAAAGCCGGGTCCGTTTTTTTATAACGTACCCAGCTGATGATGGCTCCTATACCAATAGATAAACTGAAAAGGGCATTCAGGGAAAAGCTCATGCAATTTTACAGGTTTAAGAGTTTAATGGTGATGTAGGTGGACAAAGATCAGGACACCGGTTACCGTTTTCAAAAATATCATCATCTTCTTCGTTCAGGTTGTTGCCCGTCGGAAGCATATCCGCTCCTTCTTCATCTGCTGCTACAATAATAGCATGAATTTTAAAATCTTCACTCATGCCATAGTAAATTCTCAGGCTTACACAACCCGTTTTCGCAAGCAGTATATCAAAAGCGTCCCTGTCAAATGTCTCGCAAATGGGCAACAGGTTATTACCCTGGAATGCTGTTTTTAAAATATTTTCTCGCTGGTTGCGGAATAATTCAGTCATGTCTTCAGCGGTAGAGAGGGAAATAAAGTGGCTCATAGTTTTGGTGTTTTGATGAACCGCTAAACTGCCTGTTTTGGGTAATCTGTAAAATCCGGCTTCCACGACCTTAGCTGTAGTGTTTCCACGACTTTATTACCCCGTTAGTAATAACAGGATGGAGAAAACGCTTATTGGTTTTCGTAATAAATCGCTTTTACAGGCATAGCTGTATCAATATTTTTAAGCCACACAAACCTTATCTTATGAAAACAATACCACCCCGTATTATTATCTATGCAAAAGATGTCGAAAACATTACAGGCCGTCGCCCGCGTACCTGTTACACCATTCTTCAAAAAATAAAAATGCATTACCGGAAAAAAAGAACCGACCTCGTAACCGTTAAAGAGTTTTCCGAGTTCATGTCCATCCCCGAATCATTGATCAAAGATTTCCTCTTGGATTGAATCTTTCTGATAATGATTTATATCGCAATACTTTCCTGCGAAGACAAGTCCCTCTCCCGTCATTGCGAACTGCGGGCACAGCGAGCAGGAAGCAAGGGGAGGGATTTAGGGTGAGGCCTCACAAAAAAAAACCCGTCTTTCGACGGGGTTCACATCCCCCTCTCCTTTGGAGAGGGGTTAGGGGGGGGGTTTTCTCTCCTTGCACCGCCTTACCACCTGTTTCGGAACATGTGAAACAATAGAACTTACTACTGCTCCTATCAGCGCCATCACCATGGTCTTTATCACATCTTCACAATGGATCTTCGCAAGCAGTATCGTCAATGTTCCTCCAAAGGTTCCGGCTTTTGTATGACTCGGTTCATTCATTCATCAAAAATTGATGATTAAAAAAGCCCCTCTCCCGTCATTGCGAACTGCGGGCACAGCGAGCAGGAAACAAGGGGGAGGATTTAGGGTGAGGCCCCACAAAAAAAACCCCGCCTTTCGACGGGGTTCACATCCCCTCTCCTTTGGAGAGGGGTTAGGGGTGAGGTTTTCTATCCTTCCACCACCTTACCACCTTTTTCAGAACATGTGAAACAATAAAACTTACTACTGCTCCTATCGTCGCCATCACCATGGTCTTTATCACATCTCCACTATGGATATTCATAAACAGTATTGTCAATGTTCCTCCAAAGGTTCCGGCTTTTGTATGACTCGGTTCATTCATTCATCAAAAATTGATGATCATTATGCCCTCTCATTCTTCACCGCCGCCTGGCTTACCGTAATCGCTACTATTCCTGCTACGGCCAGGTAGCTTGCGATTTTTACAAGTATGGCAGGCAGTGCTACAGGTGCGCCAATTATGCTGGCGCTGATCGCCGCAAGTGTCAGCCCGATATTCCTTATTTTTTTAAAGAACTTCGGCGTCTTTTGATTCATCCTTTTTACTACGGTATTCATTTCTTTTTGTTTTGAATGATTAAAAAAACAGTTTCGCTTTTTTCCAGCTCGGGATAGATCAGTTTCACAAGTTTTGCAAGCGCAATTCTTGATTGTGTACCCTTCCCTTCACCGGAAAGAAATGAAACCGGGGCGATGCACCCTTTGATCTCTTTCAAAGCATCATTCGCGGCATGCAATAGAATATAGCTCCGGTTGGGTACATTCATTAATATGAAATGATTCCCGAATCGCCGGGTCCATCTTTTTTGCAGTTCATACTTTCCTTCAGGGATACACGACACTTGGTTCTTATTTTGTTTCCACGGTAGTTCTATGGTAGAACATACCTTTTCTCCGTTCAGGAGAAGTTCCCCGTTCGTGCCATTGGGATAATAGGTTCTGTTTAGCTCCAGTTTCATATTCTTTTTTTTATACCTGCTTGTCAGCAGGCATGGTTAAATAATAACTCCCGCCATTTCAACTCCTTCTCCTTCGGAGAGTATATGTTCCGGGCTTCATCCGGGAGATGTAAGTTGTGGTTAGGGTCTTTTAGTCCAGGCTCACCCTCACCAGCGACAGTGCATTAAATGCATTATTCTTCAGCGAATACATGGTCCCGTTCACTTCCTGGTAAAATTCAATACCCACTACAAGGAATATGGGCAGGCCGGTATTGGCTGTTACTTCGCTGGTAAGATTGATCACAGCGGTAGGCGCGTTGGTAAGTGGAAGTTCCGCAGTATTTGAAATAGTGGAAACAGACTCCTCACTCTCAAAATTAACTTCCGCTCCTCCGGATATGATCTTGAAATGGGTGCTGCCTGCCGGGGCTGCTACCATATTGGAAGGAATGAAAGACGCAATGTTCACCGTTAGTTCTCCCGTTACACGGTTCACCGTAGCAGTGAATGGTGCAAACAGTGTTGTACCAAGCTTGCTGTTGATGTTGAATTCAAAACCTTCCAGCATTTCAAGTTCGCCACTTACCACGTTACGAAAACCTCTTGGACTCACAGTATCTGCCTGTAGCACTTTTACCATTTCACGGGTTAACCGTCCCACCATTTTTGCATCGCTGGTGGCTTGCAGTAATGTGCGGATTGCTGTGCGCAAAATTTTTCCGGCCACTCCTGCCCGGCCAAACTCCGCTCCGTTTTCTCTTGTTCGTTGAAAGGCAGGATCATTGGCGATGCGATTACCATCTACGCCGCCCTTCTCTCTTGCCAGGTAACCATCGGCGCTCTTGTAAAAAGTAATGTTGCCGATCGTTCCTTTCAAAGGGATTATCCCTTTTTGCTTTGCCATAATTTCTGTTTTTAAATGTTCTCGAATAAGGTCTGTTTCTAAGGCACATTCCGTAAAGCCTCATCATGATGTTGTCAATTGACAGAACAATAGTAAAAACAGGCGCAGGCATTTAAAAACCTATCGGCACTATCGGCGCATTTTGCTGGTAGTTGTCAGTATCAGCAATTAATTAGTTGAATTTGGATGCTGTATTGATGGAGTAGGGATAGAGTATGAATGGAGTATAGATAATGTATGAAGAGTGTATGAAATAGCATTATGTTAAACGCTTAATAACAAGACAATGACCTTAAAATATAATAACAGGCATAAGGTTATAACCTGCTAAAATGAAATATTATTTAAGGCTATAGCCTTATTATAAAGAGGAGTATTTCAATTCTTCGCCTTTTTTCGTGTCCGCAAATGAGTAGGTGTTTACTGTTCCTTTGCGTGTCTTCATGCAATGAAACTATTCAAACAAAGAAGCCGCATCGTTGACGAAAGAGCTGTGTGAAGACACGCAGCAAGGCAATAGTTGTAACCCAAAAAAGGTCTTAACTTGGCTATATTCAAAAAACATAACCCGGAAATCAGCAAAATTGGGTTACGTTGGAGACAAACAACCCAAATCTGGCTGTAATAAACCCGCGTCAATTGAAGAAGATGTATTGCATACAGCATGATGCGTCGGATAAAGGCTCTATTCGACGCAAAAAATGCGTAGATTATTAATTTTTTAAAAATCCTGCGGCAGAAAGCAACAGTTATGTGCTGGTTACAAAAAAAACGTCCCGGTAACAACCGGGACATTTTGTATTTAAACATTCCAAATTATAAACGACTTGCTCCTTCCCTTTAGGGAAGGCGAATTAAATGCAATCAAAAATAAAAGACTACGGGAAGGGTTTAATATCCCTTCAACCCCTTCGCACTTCGGTCTTCAAACTTTGGTCTTGGATATAATATTCTTGGTTTATCCTTTACCAGTTTCAGCGCTTCCTGTACAGCACGCAGCAGTTGCGGATCAATGCCCTTGGCCAATTGTGCGGGGTCATCCCACACTTCGATACTGGGTTTTATACCATAGCCTTCGGCGAACCATTTGCCATCCGCGCCAAATAACCGCGCATCGGGTACTGTGATACTACCACCATCCATCAGCCTGTGACCGGTAGCAGGTCCTACTAATATTCCCAATGTTCTTTCACCAACGATAGGACCAAGATTCAATTGCTGGAAAGCCCATGGGAAAGCATCGCCACCGGAGCCGGCCCATCCGTTGATCAGCATCACCTTGGGTGCATCGTTTCCTTTCTGCGGCCATCTTGTGATACCGGCATTGCGCCATGCTATATTATATATATTCGGCCGGTTGAGCATTTCAATAAAACGGTCACCGAGTTGCCCTCCCGCATTGAAGCGTTCATCAATCACAAAACCTTTTTTATCTATCTGCGCATAGAACTGGCGCATGAGTTCCGTTTGTCCCTGTGTGCCGGTATTGGGCATATACATATAACCCAGTTGCCCGCCCGAAAGCTCTTCCACTTTTTTGCGGTTGCCTTCTATCCATTCCAGGTGGCGTAGCCTTGCTTCTTCCTGCGGTTGTAATGTTTTAATGATCACTTCTTTTGAGCCTTCGAAAGAGGGTTTGCTGTTCACCCGCAATGCAACAGCCTTTCCCGCCAGTCCTTCAAACATCGCATAGGGATCAATAGCGGGATCCAATGAGCGTCCGTCGACAGAAAGAATATAATCGCCTTCTTTTACATTTATCCCCGACGCTTCCAGGGGCGACTGCACTTCATTATCCCATGCAGCAGGTCGCACTATCCTTTTTATTGTATAAAAATTATTATCCAATGCCCAGTCAATACCCAGGAAACCATTGGTACGGTTCTTTCCCTGTTCCAGGTCGCCACCATTCACATAGGTATGACCGGCGCTCAGTTCAGACACCATTTCTTGTAAAATATTATTGACGTCCCATCGGGTGATAGCATCCTTCATCAGGTCGCTGTATTCTTTGCGTACCGCATTCCAATCCACCTGCTGCATGCCGGGATCGTAGAAGAAATCGCGGTAGCGGCGCCAGGTATCATTGAAGAGCTCGGTCCATTCTTCCTGCGGGCGGAGTTGCATTTCAATTTCAGACGTGCGCAATAGCTTATCCAGCTTCTGATCGGGATTGGGTTTTATAATACCAAAGCCATTGCTGTTGTTGCGGGCCAGTATATTTTTACCATCAGCGGCGTTCACATAGGCGCTTGAATTGGACAGCAATAATTTTTCTTCCCGTTTATCTATATCATATAAATAAATAGAAGCTTGTCCCCCTGCAGCCGCTCCTGTATTCGGAAACCGTATATAGACAAGCTTTCCTTCGGTGGCGAATAAGCCGCCGATATTACCCGCAGGCACAGGAAGCACTTCTAACCGGCGTTCGAGTGTTTCGGGTTCCACTTTATTGGAAGCAGTAGCTGGTTTGGCGGCTGCTTTTTTTGTTGTATCAGCAGGCGCTTTGTCTTTATCCTTAGCCACGGAAGCCGTATCTAATTTAATCTCATCGTTCTTTGCAAAGAGCAATGCAGGCGTAGCCGGATCGAGTGTAGCCACTGCCAGTTGCGTACTGTTAGGATAGATCCAGGTATTATCGAAATTGCTGTACGAAGGATTGAAACTTCTGTCGGTAGTGAAGAAAAGATATTTACCTGTGGGATCAAAAACGGGATTGGCGTCATTGTAATAAGCGGAAGTAGCCTGGTGCAGTTTTTTGTTTTCAATACTGTACAGGTAGATAGCGTTGTTCAGGTTTTCAGCTCCTTTAGTGTAAGCGATCCATTTATTATCCGGGGACCAGCTTACACCGAATCCCTGTAAGTTGCCATAAGTCTGGTCTGTAGTTTTATCAATTGTTTCCACCGATTTATCTGCGATGGTCAGCAGTTTTATTTCCTGCAGGTCATTGATAAAAACTATCTTCTTACTATCGGGCGACCAGTTAAGGTTCCAGCCCATGCCTTTACCAAAATCAGTGATCTTCTTAGCCTGTGATGTTGCATTATCACGGAGCCATATTTCATTTTCACCACTTTCATCGCTCCAGTAGGCCAGCCATTTACCATTGGGTGACCAGGCAGGATTGCGTTCCCATGCGCCACTGGTATTGGTAAGATTAATGATCACACCATTTTCGGCGGGTATGCTGAAGAGATCACCTCTTGCTTCAAAGACAGATCGTTTGGCATCGGGAGAAAGATCAAAATAGCTGATGCTGTTGCCGACATTCACCGTACGGGGCATCAGCGTAGAGATATCGGCCACCACATTAATTTTTACTTCTGCATATTTATTGGTAGCAAGATGGAGCAGGTAAAGTCTTCCGCCAGCCTGGAACACCAATTCAGCAGGCCCGGCAGACATGTGATTGATATCAATGTCATCAAAGGTGGTAAGCTGTGTCTTTGATTTTTTATCTGCATCATACACCCATATATTCCGTCTTTTGTTGATACCATCATCCGATACATAATAGATTTTATTATTGACCCATACAGGTTTGCCTTCTGTCGCATCGGATTTGGTAATGTTATCGGCGGTTCCTTTTTTCAGATCATAAATCAGCACATCGGAAGCAAGACCGCTGCGTATTCTTTTGAAAGGATAGTTCTCCGTTATCTTGGTGACATAAGTAATACTGTTCCCATCCGGTGAATAGGAAGCCAGCTCTCCATAAGGCACTGGCAATTTTTCCGGGAGCCCGCCTTTTACTGATACAAGATATAATTGACGGTAGGCCGGTGTACCACTTTCGCGACCCGATGCAAAGAGTACCCGTTTACCATCGGGATGCCAGTCAATAACACGGTCGGGCCCTGAATGCCAGGTGAGCCGCATAGGAACACCACCACTCACCGGCATGGTATATACATCTGTATTGCCATCGTAGGTGGCAGAGAAAGCCAGCGTTTTTCCATCAGGAGAAAATCTTGGAAAAGCTTCTTCGCCGGTAGAAGAAGTGATGCGGTTGGCTGTACCTCCTGTCTTTGGCACCATCCAGATATCACCACCATACACAAATGCGATCTGCGTGGCCGATACATCCGGGTAGCGGAAGAGGCGTGCATCAATCTGTGCTGATGCAGCCAGCGAGGATAATACTGCGGAAAGGAAAATTATTTTTTTCATAAACAGTTTTTTAATTGGGGGATTTGAAGTTAGGAAATTACCGGTTATGAAACCGGGGGAGATGATGAATGGAGTAACATTCTTTTACTAACAGTCAGAACTTATCTTTCTCAACAAGCCGTTTTGCATTAAAAAATGTAGCTTCATTTTTTCAATCACTCCTTTTAAAATTATCATACAATGAGAAACTTTATTTACTGCTGTGCTATAAATTGTTGCTTATTTTTTTGCGGCGCTGCCCCTCATCCTTCGTACGATGAATGGATCTCCCTATTTGATGGAAAGAGCCTGGCCAACTGGAAAGTGGGCGAGAATGCAGGCACATTCACTATAGAAAATGGAGCGATAGTGGCGAATGGCCCTGTGGCGCATTTATTCTATGATGGTGATGCGGGGCGGCATAATTTTAAAAACTTTGAATTCAAAGCCGATGTAATGACAACACCGGGTTCCAACTCCGGGATTTATTTTCATACAGCCTACCAGGAAGGCAGTTGGCCAAAAAAAGGATATGAAGTACAGGTAAATAATAGCCAGTCCGACTGGCGCAGAACGGGCAGCCTCTATGGCATACAGGATGTAAAGGAAGTTTATGTAAAAGACAATGAATGGTTTACTGAATACATTAAAGTGGAAGGCAAAAGAGTTATTATTAAAGTAAATGATAAAATAGTAGTGGATTATACCGAACCTGCTGATGTAAAAAGGGAGGCAGGTAATGAAGGCCGTGTTATGGCAAGTGGCACTTTTGCCCTGCAGGGCCATGATCCCAATAGCAAAGTGTATTTCAAAAACATTATGGTAAAGGTGTTGCCGGATTGAAGCAATTTTTTGTTAAGCTAATCTTCTTGTTGTGATCCGGAGCTAAAACAAAAAACCCCTGCCGGATGGCGGGGGTTTTGTATCAACAATAATTAATAAATGATCATTTTTTCCGTTTGGCTCTGTCAAATTGCAGCAGCATATCTGCTTTACCATCTTTATTGATGCGCCATGTCTCCATTAGTGCAGAGGTGTCTTTGGTTCCATCGGCCTTGGTACTGATCTCCCTGGCCCAAACCAATACCCAGTTTTCTTTTTTATCAGTACTGTAAACAGGAATCACCGCATCAATGGAATCAATCACCGAGGTGTAGCCGGCCCTGCCCCTTTTCCAGCGCGCCTGCAGGCTATCAATTCCACTGACTATTGAATTATCGCTATGAAAAGCCACAATGGTATCGGCGACCCAGCTTTTCATGTCCATTTTATTATTCTCCCAGTCTTTCCAGCTACCCTGTAATATAGAAGCGCTGTATTCGGGGTTACCCATTTCAAAGGAAGAAGAATAAGCAGCCACGTAAGGTAGTGTTACAGCAGGTTTATCCGCCTTTGTTTCGGCGGCAGGGGTATCGGTTTTTTTCTCATTGTTGCAGGCCATCATCAAAGAGGCGGCAGCGAGGGATAAAAAAATCTGTTTCATTATAGTATGTGTGTTGGTTAAACAGGAAGGCGAACGGATCGGGTGCGGGAATTGTTTTGACAGGACT
Source organism: Chitinophagales bacterium (assembly GCA_015654695.1). Taxonomy (GTDB): domain Bacteria; phylum Bacteroidota; class Bacteroidia; order Chitinophagales; family Chitinophagaceae; genus VBAT01. The sequence goes on from JAATGJ010000140.1 coordinate 27,899, forward strand.
AACGGAGAGGGAACGGGAGAAAGAACAATTATATAAGAAAGATATACAATTTAATCCGGCTTGAGACCAGAACGGGTAATTTACAAAAAGATAAACCGGGATGGCAGGGAAAATAACAAAAGTCAATTGTTCTATAAAGGTCTTGCTGCCTCTTAACTGCAACAGGGCAGGTTGCTATTTTTTTCGCCGCCTAATTTTGCTGAAGTAAACCAGGCTACTGATGGGTATGATAAAATATTCAGGGGCTATGCCTGGCTGCAAACCAAACATAGCCCCTGAAAAATATATAGCATGGGGATTTTAAAAACCAGGCTACTTACTGTATCCTCTCTTTTGCCTCTATCTGTTCGTCATACCAGTATTTCTGTGTGGAAAAATCAAGAGGCCAATCTTTCCGGGCTCTTTTCTTTATAGGGTCGGAATCAGCAATTGTCTTCATATATTCATAAGATTCTATCTGCTCATTTACCCAATATTCCTGGGTAGAATAATCATCTGGCCAATCACGCTTTGCTTTAGCTTTAAGCTTAGTAATGATCGCGTCCTTTTCAGTATCTGCTGTTTTTTCTTCAGCTTTAGCTTCAGAGGTTACGGCAGGTTCATTTTTTTGGATGGTTTCTTTATCTGCACCGGGTGATTCTGTTTTCCCGGAATCAGTCACAGCAGCTATGACTATTCCTGCAACAAAAATACAACCAAGTACAACCAGGATGTTTTTTACAATTCCTTTTTTGGGGGTTGATGCACTCATTTTTTGATTTTTTACAGGTGGATTTAAATTTTTGAATTACAATAGTAATACCACCGGTTCATGTATGCAAATAGCTGACCTGTCAAAATCAGAAGAAAGCGTAGATCGGCGTTATCTTAAAAGTAAAACTACGAAGAGATAGTGTTTTACTTGTCTTATAACTGTACCCGGTTGTATTCATATTTTATTGATAATTATTTTATCAATAAGACGTATGTACATAACTTCTTCACGGGATAATTTTAATACTCCTTGTTTGACTTGCCGGTCACATAAATAAAAGAAAAAAACCGCACTGTTTTTTCCAGGTACGGTATAGCAATTTGAGGAACAGGAAAGAATTATTAAAACTCCGTAGCTAACTGGCTATGATTAATATAATCCACCAGGGCTGCTACATTTCTCAGGTTGAGTTTCTTCAGGATATTATAACGGTGTACTTCTACAGTTTTCACGGATATGCTGATATCTCCCGCGATCTCTTTGGAAGAAAATCCTTTCTTGATAAAACCGATGATTTGTATTTCTCTTTTGGAAAGCGAATTGAGGCCACCCGGTTGTTCTTCCCCGCTTAATTCCTGGTCTGATAAAATATTCCTGATCTCTTCGCAGATATATTTCCGGTTGTTATGAATCTCTACTACGGCTTTGAACATTTCTTCCTGCGAAGAATTTTTAGTGACATAGCCCGTCGCTCCCGACTGCATCATTTTGCGGGCATAGGCCGGCTGTGTATGCAGAGACACACCGAGGATCTTTGAACCGGGAGAGTATTTCCGGATCATTGCCGTGGCTTCAAATCCTTTGATGCCGGGCAGGTTGATATCCATGATTACAACATCAGGGCGCTGGTTCCTGGCCAGTTCCACCGCTTCTTCGCCACTACCGCATGAGGCAATGACATGGAATCTTGGGTCTGAATTGAATAACATAACCCATGATTCGCGGACCAGGTTATGATCGTCTGTAATAAGGATGGTAATCTTATCCATAGTTAATTTTTTGAAGTAATGGTTTTTCTCCGGAATTCAGAGTGATACCGATATTAAGGATTTTAAAAACGGGGTATTTAATATTTTAATGATACTTGGTTTCATAGTAACTGAAAATCCTTAGCAAAGGTGGTGAAGAACCGTTAGCGTATCAATAGATGAAACTCCTTAGTTTTTGTAGTTTAAATTCTACTTTTAAGGAATATGTGCTGGCCCATCATTATTGCAGCCGGCAATAGATGAGGGTATGAATTTTTATACAGGTAAACGACAGATATTGGTATACCCAAATGACTAACAATCACGGCGAATGACTCTGGTACAGCCATAAAACCGGGTAAGCAATCTTACGTACAACTTTTACCAAAATCAACCCCGATCCTGCCGCAGGTCATAGAGCGGCATATTGATACTATCTACCTTTTCAGCGGTTAATACAATTGCTCACTCTCAAATACACCGTTATGAAATACTTACTTCTATTTTCCGCTTTATGGTTTTCGTTCGGGGGCAACGCACAGGCATGGACCAAAGAGTACGACAATGTAGATGAATGCACCTGCGGGCTGGCGCTGGTAACCAAAGGCGATAAGCATGGTTTTGTTACGAAAGAAGGTAAACTGGTGATCCCGCTTATTTATGAAGATGCCCTGCATTTTACGGAAGGCATGGCTGCTGTAAAGAAAGATGGTAAATGGGGCTACCTGGACAGTACCGGCAAAGAAGTTGCCGCTATGCAATACCATGATGCCAATTCTTTTGCTGACGGACTCGCTGTTGTCGGGAAAAATGATAAATACGGATTTATTGATTATAGTGGTAAAGTCGTTATTCCTCTCAGTTATGATAATGCGTCCAGTTTTGCCGAAGGCCTGGCGGCTGTCAATAAAAACGGGCTATGGGGTTTTATTGACAGAACCGGTAAAGAAGTGATCGGATGCAAATATGGGTATGCTGTCTCTTTCAGTGATGGCATTGCCAAAGTAATGAAGGACAGCAAGTGGATGGCGATAGATAAGAATGGGAAAAAGGTGGAGGAATAAGGCCGGGTATTTTTTAGTTCGGATAAGTCAACTACTAATAATGGTACAAGCAGGTAAGAAAGAATAGCAAAAATAAAAAGTGTGAATTATGTAACATTTAAAAAAAATATATAATTGCTTCTTAAGGTTATTGAGATACCTTACGAGGAACTTATCAGTAATGGGCAAAACCCCGCAAAGTACAAACCAAAACCATCCAGGCAGTTCTAAAAAATCAACCCGCGCAGCAAATGGCGATGATCTTCGTCACCTTGCCTTTGATAATGCAGTACAGGCCAACATCATCACTACAGCCAGCAACGGAAAAATAGTTATCGCCAACAAAGCCGCCTGCAAACTCCTGGGTTATTCCTCAATAGAATTATTAACCAAAAGCAGGTCTGATATTTTTGATATAAAAGAAGACGGCTTTAAAAAGATGCTGAAACAAAGAACAGCGGAGGGACAGTCCATAGCTTTAGTAACGGCCATAAAAAAAAGCGGCAACACGATTCCCTGTGAGATCACTTCCGCGGTTTTTATGGATGAGCAGGGTATTGAAAAGGCGATCACTACCATCAGGGACAGGAGCCAAAGCATCCTGAAGCAGATAGAAATTGATACTGAAAAGGAAAAGATAGTTGCAGATAATATTGCCATCGCTAAATCAAAGCAAAAGGGGATAGATACTAAAAATAAAAAAAGAGTGGCCAAAAATATTGTTCTGGCTAAATCAAAACAAATAGAAATTGATTTTAAAAAAGAAAAAAAAGTAGCCCATAATATCATTCTGGCTAAATCGAAGCAAAGAAAGATTGATATTAAAAACGGAAAAATAGTTGCTGATAATATTCTACTGGCGCAGGCAAAATCAGACACCCGGCTGGCAGAAAATAACGAGTGGATAAAATATATAGCCAAAACATCGTACGATGTCATGTGGGACTGGGATATAGCTACCGGCGAAATTTATGTAGGCGATAGTATTGAAGAAGTGTTTGGTTATAAACTCAGGAACAATATAACCGGTTTTACAGATTTTAGCGGATGTCTCCTGCCCGAAGAAAAAGATAAGGTTGAAAAAAAAATATGGAAAACACTTGACTCCGGTAAAAAAAGCTGGAATGACTCTTTTATGTTCAAATGCCATGATGATTCTATAGCGACTGTTACCAGCCGGGCAAGTATCGTAAGAAATGAAGAAGGCAAAGCCATTCGGTTAATAGGAGCTATCCAGGATGTAAGCAGGCTGCATGACCTGGAAAATAAACTGGAGGAACAAGGGAAAAAATTTCTCATGGCCACCACACTTTCTTTTGATGTAATATGGGATTGGAATATATTGACCAATGCACTGTTCCTGGGTGAAGGGTTTGAAGAATTGTTTGGTTACAGCCTGAACAATAATAAAGGCAATATTGCCGATTGGGACAAGCACCTGCACCCGGAGGATAAGGAAGCTGTTGAACAGGGAATACTTGATGTTATTGCATCCGCTGCTACACACTGGGAACATGCCTACCGGTTTATCAGGGCCGATGGTTCCGTTGCCACCGTGTTTGACAGGGCCAGTATCATCAGGCATACTGATGGAACAGCCTACCGTATGATAGGAGCCATGCAGGATATCAGCCGGCAAAAAGAATTGGAAGAAAAGCTGGACTATGAAGTGGCAGCAAAAGCGAAATATAAAGAAAGCTTCAAACTGATCTTTAATTCATCATCTGATGTATTATATGATGTTGACCTGGCTACTAATGAAATAACAATAAGTAATGCGTATGAAAAAGAATTCGGCTATAAGATAACCAACAATATGACACCGGCTAAAGATTGGGTTAGTCATATTCATCCTGATGATAAAGAAGCGGTAATGAAAGATTATCTCCGCGTGCTTGCGTCTGATGAAACGGAGTGGAAGTATAGTTACCGGTTTTTAAGGGCGGATAATACAGTAGCTAATGTAATAAGCAGCCGTATTATTTTACGAAATGCAGCCGGAAAAGCCTACCGCATAATAGGGTCTATGCATGATATCAGTAAACAAAAAGTACTGGAAGAAAGGCTGGAACAGGAGATCAAGTTAAAAGAAAAGAAGATCGCAGAAACCACCGAGGACGCTAAGGAAGCAGCAAGGTCGGATATAGGGAAAGAACTGCATGATAACATAAACCAATTGCTGGGCGTTTCCAGGATGTATCTTGAGATGGCAAAACAGGGAGGGGATAACAGCAACATGTATTTAAGCCGTTCTTCTGAATATACCCACACGGCGATTGAAGAGATCAGGAAACTAACCAAAGGACTGACAACCGATACCATTAAAAATCTTGGACTTCGCGAAGCCATTGAGAATATTTCCCTGAATACAATGGAAGTAAACCCGGTAAAAATCTCTTGTATGCTTGAGACTTTTGCAGAACACAGCGTCAATGATAAATTCAAGCTGAATCTTTTCAGTATAGTACAGGAACAACTGAATAATATTTTAAAACACGCCCAGGCAACGGCGGTTTCCATCAAGCTTTCTCAGAATAAAAAATCTGTTAAACTGTCCATTTCGGATAATGGAGTTGGTTTTGATACCAGTAAAAAACGAAAAGGTATCGGGGTGGACAATATCAAAAGCCGGGCGGGCTCTTATAACGGAATGGCTGATTTTGTTTCCCAACCCGGCCATGGTTGTGTTTTAAACGTAACATTTCCCGTCACAGAAGCACTGTTAAATGAGAGCGGCGAAAGTTATAATTCATCAATAGCTTAACGGGAAATTCTATCTGGCTTGCCGCTGGCTGTAGCATTATAAGACCACTATATAACTGTCAATTCTTCCCCAATCCCTTAATGATTACATTCCCTGTTCCCTTTGGATCGCAGGGATAACTAAAAGCCATTCGCAGGTCTTTGGGATTATTGATGGTGCTATAAAAATCATCAAGGTACCGCGTAGCTGTTTTTATATACCTGGCATCCAGCAGGGGGCAACTGGTATATACAGCATAAATATCTTTTTTCAGCCGGTTGAATAAAGCGATAACAGGATCATATGCTTTCATATCTGTTATACAATAGCCGCGGTAACGTCGTTCCATAACTGAACGCATTTCTAACTCATCAGCGGGTTTTGCATAGGGTGCATTCACCAGTCCGCAGTGATCAAAATCATAAGGAACCGGAACAGGAATATTTAATGAGTCTTTTGCTATGAGCTGAACGTTTTGCTGGTACTCTACGGACCAGTCTGTATTGCCGATCATATATTCAAAAACTGCCAAAGAAAGGAATTCGTGAAGATCAATTACTCTGGGATCGGCTTTTTTTATTTTTACAGGGATCATTTTGTTTCTCCGGGCCATTTGTTCTTCTTCTTCCAGCAGGATACCATAAAAAGTTGTTTGCTTTTTCTTTACCGTATCATCCATCATTACCCTTACTAATCTTGCCCTGAAGCTTTGGGGTGTAATGAGATTGTATAATTTATAGATCAGCCATTCCCTGGTAATGTATTCATCGGTGCGGCAGGGCATTACCAATTTTAATTTATCCTGTTCTTTGAACAGTGATGAGTGAGTCGTTTCTTTTTTTGAAAAATTGATCAGCAGTGGCGGATAAAGACAATTGGACCTTTCCTTACGAAAATGACCTCTTGTTTTTACTTTTACGGGGATAGCAATTTTGTTGCTGTCAGCCGTTGTGTAAGAAAGAAGTAGCGGATGATACTTCGGATCTTTATCACGGTCGTTTAATGCCGTACGGATAGCGCCTGTAAGTTTTAAAGACAATATTTCATCTGTCTTAAATAAACCTTTTTGCGAATGAGCAACTGCAGGTAAAAGCAGGCAATATAAAAAAAGACAAGCAGTGGCTGGTAAGAAATATTTCACTGTCGCGGTTTTGGAACAGTAAGGTACAAAATAGCGGCATCAGTTTGTTTTTGCTGACCGGCAAAAGATAAAGATGTGGTTAGTTATTCCACCAATAAGTAAATTTCAAAACAAAGGCCCTGTTGCGTACAAAAAAGGGGGAAGTGTAATAATTATCTGTATATACCAGGAACAGGTCCGATGCCGGGCGGTAGCGCCACTGGACCCTTGCATTGAGGTTGATATTTTTTTGCTGGTCGTTGTACTGAATAAACGTGGTTAAGAAGAGTTTGTTGGTAAACGTAACGTCAATCCGGGGACCGATCAGCCAGAATCGTGTATTGCCCCAGGGTTTTGGTAATTGTATTTCATTGTAAACAGTGCTTAATGTAATACCGGCGTAGGGCTGAATGCGGTAGCCCATATCAGCGCTGATGCTATAGCGGTTGCCCGATGAATAATATCCCCCAAAACGGGTAGAGATGCTGTAAGTAAAAAGCCGTTGCGGTTTTGAAAAATATTCAATACCAAATGCTTTCCAGCGATGCAGGCTGCCCGCAGCCAATGAATCTTTATTACTATTGGTAGGATCGAATGGTTGTAATAACTGGACAAACGAATTTCCCACCCATACATCAAAAATACTTTGGTCACGCAGGTTAAAAAGATACAGAAGAATGTTTTCGTTATCTGTTTTTTTAAATGACGTGTTATAATAATAAGTGCCCGTATATCGCGGGCCATGACTCAGCACTTTGCCCTTTTTAGCCGGGAAGAAAAGGTAACCAGCTATAGGATTTAATTTGATATAGTTAGTGCGGGGTACATATCCTACTTCGGCTGAATAAGATTGCCCCGCATATTCATGTTGCCATGAAGCTGTCCAGTGGCGGCTGCTGTATTGCAGGTTGGCAGCATGGGCAAAGCTGTTATCATTTTTGCCTGGTGCAAATGATTTCAGCAGCATTAATTTGCCCGTCCATACATTGTTGGAAGAGGCCAGGTTATATTCAGCGCCGATATTGCGGTTGTATAAAGAGTATTGGGGTTTAGTGCTGTCCTTTCCGGGTTTATAGTTCAATGATTGTTTATTAATGAAAAGCAAGCGGAAGTTGGATCGTGCAAACACTTTTCTTTGCAACGCCATGACCGAAAAATTTTGCGCGGGTAACCCTGTTTCCCCTGCTTTTTTGGTCTGCATATCCATGATGCCGATACGCCAGTTTTTATCAATGTTGCCGCTGAGCCTGGCACCAAAACTAATAGGCACGTTCAATCCAATACGTCTTGAGAAAAAGGGACGGATATTGGCAAATCCAAAATTGCCAAACAGGTCATTATTTTCAAGAAAGAACTGCCTTCTTTCCGGGAAAAATAATTCAAAGCGGTCCAGGTTAGTGACCTGCTTATCCACTTCCACCTGCGAGTAATCAGGGTTTACGGTGAGATCTAAATTAAGCGAAGAGGTCATGGCGATCTTTACATCAGCGCCTATTTCTTTGCGCCATACTGATTTTGTGTTCGGCGAATAATTTTTGGATATTCCTGTTAATGCGTAAGGGATAACAGAAAAATTAAAACCGGGAGCAGGAAGTGGTTGATCCCATACTAACTGACCCGTATAGGCCAAAGAGGCAGTGGCGAATTGTCTTGGAACCGGTGCCCAGGCTGATTTTTCAGCGGCTGTTATATCGAGCCTGCTGAAATTAATACCCCATTGAGCAATTCCTTTTTTGTAACGTATGGTTTTAAAAGGGATGGCGGCTTCAAATATCCATTTGTCATCATAATTTTTTACAACTGACACCCATTTATTATCCCAGTTCAGATCGGCCTTACCGCCTTCATATAACATACCATCCCATTGTGCGCCAGCCGCATTGGCGCCAAATGTAAAAACATTGGTCAAATCATTAAAAGGATCTATAAAGAAAATAAAGTTGTCATTCTTTCCAAAAGCAAAATCACGGCGCAACGATTCAACCATATAAGGTCCTTTCTTAGGCAGGTGGCAGATGGCGATAATATAAAGGTTGTCCTTATCATACGTCATTTTCACTTCAGTGTTCACAGAGGCCCTGCTGGTATCCATCGGCAATACCATAAAAAAGTCAGTAGCTGTTCCGGCTTCCTGCCAGGCCGCTTCATTCATGACGCCATCAATAACTACCGGCCCGGTTGTTTTGCGGATATGAAGTTGAAAACTGTTATTTTTTTTCTGTGCGTGGGAGAAAAAACTCCCGGAACACAGTATCAAACAGAAGAGGTATTTCAATGTAAAAGAGATGGTTTAACACGCCTGTAAACGAGGAATGTTTTTGCGATGAATAGTTTGGGTATGTATTTGTACAGGAAATTTAATATCCCCATTTCTTCATGATCTGAAGATCCTGCTCCACACAATCCAGCGGTGTTTTACCCTGGTAGCTTTCCTGTTCAATAATAAAATGAGCAGTGCCGCCAATTTTTTTGGCAAGATCCAGCACCTCTTTTACGTTCATAATACCCGCTCCAAGAATAGTACTTTCATATTTATCATTTCCCTTATCACTTTTTATTTCATCTTTTAAGTGGAAAGAAGCAAACCGGCCGGGGTATTGTTTCAGCAGTTCCATTGGCCTGCCACCGGCGCTATACATGTTGCCCATGTCCATTTGCTGAATGACCAGATCCGGGTCAGTTTCTTTAAGAATAACATCATACAGCAGCATGCCGCCCACCATCGTGTTGAATTCGAAATCATGGTTATGGTATCCGAATTTCATTCCTGATTTTTTACACAGTTCGCCGCTTTTGTTGAATACCCCCATAAAGCGTTTCAATCCATCAATGTCCTTGCGATAGCTGTCATCCAGCCATGGACTGATCACATATTGCTGGCCTGCCACAGCGGCATCTTCCACGGTATATTTCCATACATCTGTCAAATCATTTTTGCTTTCATCCCATGCTTTTGCATTCAATACAGTATGTCCGCTTGGCATGTGCAATCCAAGATCGTCCAGTATTTTTTTAAATTCCTTAGCGTTGTAACCGTAAAACTTACGGTCAATGTAATTGGCATGTTCTACATGACGATAACCCATATCAGCCAGTTTTTTCAGGGTGGTCAGCGGATCTTTTTTCATATCATCCCTGATGCTGTATAGTTGAATCCCGGTGAGGGTTTTCTTTTTTCCGGCTGCAAACAGGGAACTTGAAAATAAGCTTGCGCCTGCAAGGGTAAGGGAACTGTTCTTTACAAATGTTCTGCGGGTTACTGGCATACAATACGTTTAAAAATGAATACCGAATGTAGCACTTTTGTTTTTAGCGGTAATGCCATTTTTTTATTGAATGATTACGTAACTTTCCCCTTCCTGTCTCTTATTGATTGCTACTATTTTTTAATATAACCTCAAACGGATTGCATGTCAAAAAACACTCAGAATACCCGGAGAAAATTTCTTCAGCAGATCGGTAGCGCCGGATTATTAGCAGCAGCCAGTCCGCTGGCGAGTTTCGCGGCAGCGGAAAAGACGGAAGAACGCATCATAAGATATAACAAAAGAATATCTCCTAATGACAAGATCAGGCTCGCTGTCATTGGTTTTGGTATCCAGGGCCACATGGATTTAAACACGGCGTTGAAAGTTCCCGGGGTTGAACTGGTGGCGGTAAGTGATCTATATACCGGGAGGCTGGAGAATGCGAAAGAATTGCATGGCAAAGATATTTTTACCACTAAAAATTACCAGGAGGTCCTTGACCGTTCTGATATAGATGCCATCATTATCGCTACCAGTGATCAGTGGCATGCAAGGATAACAAAAGAAGCGCTGAAAAAAGGAAAGGCTGTTTATTGCGAAAAGCCGATGGTGCATAAAATAAGTGAGGGCATGGGAGTAATAGAAACGCAGCAGGCAACCAATAAAATTATGCAGGTGGGCAGCCAGCGGGTAAGCAGTATAGTATATGCAAAAGCAAAAGAATTATACAAAGCAGGTGAAATAGGAAAATTGAATATGATCAATGCTGTGTATGACCGGCAGAGTGCGATAGGCGCATGGGAATATACTATGCCCAGTGATGCATCACCCGAAACAGTTGACTGGGACCGGTACATTGAAAAAATGAACAAAATTCCTTTCGATCCAAAGAAATTCTTTTGGTGGCGTAATTATCGTGAGTTTGGAACCGGTGTTGCTGGTGATCTTTTTGTACATCTTCTTTCGGGTACGCATGTTATTACCGGATCAAAAGGCCCCAACAAAATATTTTCTTCCGGTCAGCTTTCCTACTGGAAGGATGGTCGGAATGTGCCTGATGTAATGACAGGAATTTTACAATATCCTGAAACGACTGAGCATGCAGCCTTTCAACTTACCCTACAGGTGAATTTTGTAAGCGGCACCGGCGGCCAGGAGAGTATTAAAATGGTAGGCGAAGAAGGTACTATTGAAATAAGAGGCGGTGGCCTTACTGTCCGGCACAGCATAATGCCTAAAGCGCCGGGCATTGGCGGATACGATGCTTTGTTTACGTATCCTAAAGCCATGCAGGATTCTTTAATGACTGCATACAACCAGAAATATACAGCAGAAGACAAAAAACGAATTACAAAAGCTGATATTGATTTTAAAGTGCCGCCGGGGTACAGCGATCACCTGGATCATTTCACTAATTTTTTTGATGCAATAAAAACAGGTAAACCGGTTGTAGAAGATGCCGTTTTTGGTTTCAGAGCTGCCGCTCCATGTCTTGCCTGCAATGACAGTTATTTTCAGAAAAAAATAATTTCCTGGGATCCCGAAAACATGAAGGTGCTGAAAGGATAAAAACCCATCATTATCAATGACGGGTTTATTTATTTATACTATTCATTAAAGAAAGATCAAACTTCAAACAAAAATATATGCAACGCATTGCCATGCTCGGTTCCGGATTTATTGGCCGGTTCTATGCTGAATCATTACAGGGACAAAGAAGTAAAGACAAGATCATAAGCATTTATTCCCGCCGGGAAGAAAGCGCTAAAAAGTTTGCGGCCGATTATGCCTGTGAACATTGGACCACAGACATGGAAGAATCTATTGCACATCCTGATATAGATATTGTTTGTATTTCGCTTCCCAACAACCTGCATGAAACAGCGGTATTACTTTGCTGCAAACACAAGAAAGCGGTAATGACCACCAAACCGCTTGGAAGAAATGCCATAGAAGCCAAACGAATGATGGAAGCGGTAGAAGCGGCCGGCATCTTCAATGGTTACCTGGAGGATTTGGTATATACTCCTAAATTTTTAAAAGCATTTGAATCAGTTAAGAGCGGGGCGCTGGGCAGAATATTATGGGCCAAGTCAAGAGAAACACATCCCGGACCTCACAGCGACTGGTTTTGGGATATGGAACAGGCGGGAGGCGGCTGTATTCTTGACCTGGGTTGTCATTGCGTGGAAATATCAAGGAGTTTTATTGGAAAAGATATAAGACCTGTAGAAGTAATGTGCTGGGCAGATACACAGGTAAAACCCATCGAAGCGGAAGATCATGCTATTGGTTTGGTGAAATATGAAAATGGCGCCATCGGCCAGTTTGAAGTGAGTTGGACTTTTCGCGGCGGCCTTGATCTGCGGGATGAAGTAATGGGAACCGAAGGTACTATCTGGTCAAATGGTTTTTTACGAACCGGTCTTGAAATGTTCACTACCGGTAAGGGCGCCGATTATGTGGCTGAAAAAGCGGAAAGCAATACGGGCTGGTTGTTCCCGGTGGGAGATGAGTTAAATGAACTCGGCTACAACCACATGTTCACCGATATGTTCAATGCACTGGAAGCCGGCAAAGCGCCAAAAGAAACTTTCTATGACGGATACGTAGTGAATGCTGTTATTGATGCTGCTTATAAATCGGCGAAAACAAAATTATGGGAGCCTGTACAATTAGAAACCTGGAGGGGAAGAGAAGGCGTAAGCAAAGATAGCCACCTTGTTGAGTACGATGCCGACCATTATTTAGTAAAAGAAGAAATGACACATTACGGGGCAAAGAAAGTAATATTGAAAAACAAACACACTAATAAGATCATTGAGAAGATACTGGAGTAATTATGTCAGGAAGTCAGATTTGTCTATTACGAATAGGGGTAATTGTGTTTAATCCCTTGTAACTGTTCCCGTAATATACCCATAGGGTTCATCAGTAGCGATAAAGATCTCATTACTGTGCTCCATACCGAACGGTTCCAGGTTGGCTGGAATATGATGTTTGTTGGGCATCTTTAATGTAATTTCTTTTACTTCTTTAAACGAATTGAGTACATCTTCTCCCATAGCATACAAAGTATGCTGTACCGATAAGCTCTTGTGTGCAGAAAATGTTTTGAGCAGGCAGGCCCTTATGCTATTATATAAAACTGTGAAATCAACAGCAGTGGAAGCATAATCCCATTCTATTTCACAAAAGGTACTGAAAATGCGGTCATTCGTTTCTTTCAGCGTGGTATATTGGTCCCTGATATAGTCAACAAAAGCGGAATCGGTTGTTTTTAATATCAGCAGGTCTTTTATACCTGATGTAACAGAGGTAGTAGTATTGGTTTGTGTAATAGTAGTACGATGTTTTTCGCTGCCGCCATTGATGAATGAATGGGCATGAGCTATCTCGTCAATAATCATCCGTTGCCAGCAAAACTCAATGATCTCAACTTTTGTTTGGGTTACCTGCGGGTTGTTGGATTGAAAATGTTGCGACAGCGCCAGGCCGAATGCTTCGATGGAGGAAGTGAAATGTTCTTTAGCCAGCGCATAGACTGTATTCTTTTGGGTATCGGTCGGAAGTATCCTGGTATTATCTCCGGTGGTGTGTGCTGTTTCAAAATCGCCTTCAAGAGAAACGTTCACTGATATTTGCCTGAACTCATGAAGATTGCCGTGACGGATGATTTTTGAAAGATTTACAGCATTTTTTCCGTAAGCATTCAGGCCAAGTTTGATTCCCATAATATAATAATTGAAAGGGCAAAGTAAAAAATAGTTTTCTATTTTTATGTGAATGCGGCTAATTACACGGATGGCACAGCCTGTCCCGCATAGGGCGGGAAATGAAGATGTATTGATTTCGTGTTTATGAGTGTTCATACGTGGCCACAATAATATCTTCAATATGCCTGACGCTGCTATAATTAGTGATCGTGTTATTACACCGGCTGGTACGGTAAAGGGGGCTGTACTAATTAAAGACGGAAAGATCGCAGATATAGTATCCAAATTACCGGAAGGGGATTTTCCAGTAACGGATGTCGGGGATAAAATACTAATGCCGGGAGTTATTGATCCGCATGTACACATCAATGAGCCGGGCAGAACAGACTGGGAAGGATTTGATACAGCAACCAAAGCAGCGATAGCCGGTGGCATCACAACATTGGTGGATATGCCGCTCAACTCCTCACCTGTAACAACAACAGCAAAAGCCCTTGATGAAAAGATAAAAGCGACGGTCGGACAATTGCATACAAACTGCGGATTCTGGGGAGGTGTTGTTCCGGGAAATGAAAAAGAAATAGAACCATTAATTGAAAAAGGTGTGCCGGGCTTTAAAGCATTTCTTACCCATTCAGGGATAGATGAATTTCCGAATGTGACTGAAGAAGATCTGAGAAAAGTAATGCCCATCATTGCAAAATATGGTTTGCCTTTGTTGGTTCACTGTGAACTCAGTAGTGAAGTCAGAAATCAGGGGTCAGCAGCCGGAACATCCTATCAGCAATATCTAGCCTCACGACCTAAACGATGGGAAGATGATGCCATCGCATTAATGATACGGTTGTGTGAGGAATTCAATTGTCACGTACATATCGTTCATCTATCATCGGCAGATTCCATTGAACCAATTGCAAGGGCCAGGCAGAAAGGATTGCAGTTAACAGCGGAGACAGGGCAACATTATTTATATTTTAATGCAGAAGAAATCAAAGATGTTCAAACACAATTCAAATGCGCCCCGCCGATACGGGAAAAAGAAAATAATGAAAAATTGTGGCAGGCGTTGAAAGATGGTATCATTGACTTTGTTGCTACGGATCATTCACCTGCTCCTCCCGAAATGAAAGAACTGGCAAGTGGTGATTTTATGAAAGCCTGGGGAGGTATATCCTCCATCCAGTTTGCTTTGCCTGTATTGTGGACGGCCGCTAAAAAACACAATTGCAGTTTAAGTGATGTGGCGAAATGGTTGTGTGAGAAACCTGCTGTAGTAGCCGGCATACAAAACTCAAAAGGGAAAATCCAAAAAGGATACGATGCTGACCTGGTAGTATGGGATGCTGATAATACGTTTGCAGTCAAAGAACATATGATTCAGCATAAACATAAAATAACACCTTACCTTGACCAGGAACTGTATGGAGTCGTGGCGCAAACATGGCTGGCCGGTGAAAAGGTTTTTGATGACGGAAAGTTTCTACATTTGAACAAAGGAAAAATAGTACTTCATTAGTAATTATGTCAGCACCCGCATTTGCACATCTTACAGACCTTGCCGCCGAACGATTAGGAGGTAAAGCATTGTTATGTACCGACGATTTTTTTGCGGAAAAGGAAAACCTGCTGAAACCGGGTCGTGGAATTTTTATTGCTGATAAATATACTGACCGTGGCAAATGGATGGATGGATGGGAAAGCCGCAGGAAAAGAACTCCGGGGCATGACTGGTGCATCATTCAATTAGCAACTTCCGGAAAGATCTATGGCGTGGACATAGATACCAATCATTTCCTGGGCAATCATCCGCCCCATGCTTCCGTTGAAGCGGCAAGCATTCCGTCAACAGGTAATATTGACTTTGATAAAATACAATGGAAAGAGATACTTCCGAAATCATCCTTGCAGGCAGGCTCACAAAATTTTTATGAAATAAATGATCATACTGTTTACACGCATTTAAAATTGCATATTTACCCCGATGGCGGCGTAGCAAGATTGAAAGTATATGGAGAAGTGTTTAAAGACTGGAGCACCTTTGACGCCAATGAAACAGTTAACCTGGCTGCTGCGGTGAATGGAGCGAAATCCATTTTGTGTAATGATATGTTTTTTTCCCACATGAATAACCTCATCATGCCGGGCAGGGGCGTGAATATGGGTGATGGATGGGAAACAAAACGCAATCGCACTACCGGAAATAAGGATTGGGTGATTGTGAGGCTGGCGCATAAAGGAACCATTGAAAAGATACTGGTAGATACCTGTCATTTCAAAGGAAATTATCCGGATAGCTGTTTAATAGAAGGATGTAACATTCCTATAGAAGAAGAAAATAAACTAAATACGGATTCAATCAACCCTGTAGTTATAGGGTGGGAGACGATCCTGCCACAATCAAAACTAAGCGCGGACTACGAGCATTTTTTCGAAAAGGAAATCATAAGTAAAAACGCATTCACGCATGTTCGCCTGACTATTTTTCCTGATGGGGGTGTAAGCAGGATGCGATTATGGGGGAAAATAGAACGCTGATTTTTATGATGACGATGATTGAATAAGATTATGGCAGATAATTATAAGCATTCAGACATTACAGCATTAATCATCAAGGCTTATTATAATGTTTACAACCAGCTGGGCTATGGTTTTCTTGAAAAGGTTTACGAAAATGCTTTATTAATTGAGTTGGGAAAGTTTAATTTAGAATGTATAGCACAAAGTCCAATAGAAGTTTTTTATGATAACTTAAAAGTTGGGTTCTATGTTGCTGATGTAATAGTAAATAACTGTGTTATTATAGAGGTGAAGGCCGCAGAAGGGCTTCGTGAAGAACATGAAGCACAATTAACGAACTATCTTCGTGCTACTGATATTGAAGTGGGTATTCTTCTGAATTTTGGTAAAAAGGCAGAATTTAAAAGAAAAGTATTTTCTGAAGAATATAAGAATCCTAAAAAATCTTAATCATCATAATAATCTGTGTTCGGTATAATTTCAGATGACATTACACGAATTAAATACCATCTCTAAACAACAGCTTATGGAAGAGCTGGCCAAATGTTGTGGCTCTTCCGCGTGGGTGAATAATATGTTGCCTTTTTTCCCGGCGGACGACATGGTAGAAATATTGGAAGATGCGGAAGAACAATGGTGGAAATGCAGCGAAGTGGATTGGAAAGAAGCGTTTGCCCATCATCCAAAGATCGGCGATGTGGAATCATTGAAAAAGAAATTTGCTGCTACAGCACTATGGGCATCAGGAGAACAAAGTGGCGTTAATACAGCATCACAGCAAACTATTGAAGCATTAGCCGAAGGCAACCGGGACTATGAAAAGAAATTTGGGTATATCTTTATTGTCTGCGCTACAGGAAAATCAGCGGATGAAATGCTGGAGATATTACAGTCACGTTTACCCAACAGCCCTGAGGATGAAATTCAGATTGCAGCAGACGAGCAAAACAAGATTACTAAACTTCGTATTGAAAAATTACTGGAATGAGTCAGCTTACTACACATATCCTCGATACCACTAAAGGCAAACCTGCACCGGGTATCCATATTATTTTATACAATCATAAGAAAGAAGAATGGATAGAAATAACGAAAGGCGTTACCAACAGTGATGGGCGGATACCGGATTTATTGAAAAAAGGGGTAGTGATGGAGCTGGGAATGTATAAACTCCGGTTTGAAACACAGGGTTATTTTTCCAAACAATCCATTCAAACGTTTTACCCTTTTGTTGAAATTACCTTCCAGGTCACCACGGAAGAGCATTATCATGTTCCATTATTGCTAACCCCGTTTGGGTACTCTACTTATAGGGGATCATAAAATCACTGAAGTGCAAAGAAGCAGTCATGTTATGATTTTCGCTTCTCATCAACGCGGTCAAAGAATTCGTTCAGATTAAATTTGCTAACTATGAATTTCTCTATTCCTGATAATGAAAAAGAAACCTTACTCAGTTCCTTAAAGATCGCCAATCTTACTTTTCAGCAAAACTATCCCGGCGATAAACCTGATCGTCAGCCCGTGCATACTGTTTATGGTGGCGCCAACCTGTTCAAGTCTGACACCTGCATTAAGATGGGACATGTTGCCCTTAAAAGCCTGCAGACCTATGCCCCGAATTTTGTTATACTGGCAGATGTGCTTCAGTTAAATGGATTTCTTGATCTTCCTTCCTCTGATAAGAAAATAGAAAAACTGGTAAAAAAAATGGACAGGATGAGTGAAAAGGAAAGAAGAGCTGATCCCGCCTGGCTGCCTTATTCCATATATAATAAAATCAGCAAGAAACTAAAATCAGAAGCGGTAGAAGATTTCCGGATTGACTTTGAAGATGGCTTTGGCAATCGTCCTGATGAGGAAGAAGATGCAACAGCCATGAATGCAGCGAATGAACTGGCAAAAGGAATGAAGAATAAAACGATTTCTCCTTTTATTGGAATAAGAATAAAACCATTTACCGAAGACCTGAAAACCCGTGGTGTAAGAACACTGGATATTTTTCTGACAACATTATTAGAAAAAACAAAAGGCAAACTTCCGGAGAACTTTGTTGTGATGCTGCCCAAGGTAACTATACCCGAACAGGTAATAACATTGGTTCGCTTATTCGAGATCATTGAAAAGAAAAATAACCTGGCTCCCGGTACATTGAAAATGGAAACAATGGTGGAAGCTACACAGATCATCATGGATGAGGAAGGCCGCAATCCATTGATGCGCATTATACGGGCTGGTGAGGGTAGATTGATTGCGGCACATTTCGGTACTTATGATTATACTGCCTCATGCGGCATCACAGCGAAATATCAAACCATGGATCACCCGGTATGTGACTTTGCCCATCACATGACCAAAGTAGCATTAGGCGGAACAGGAATATTTTTATCGGATGGCGCTACTAACGTAATGCCCGTCGCGCCTAACCGTGGAGAGAAGTTATCAAAAGAGAAATTAAAGGAGAACATGGAGTCGGTACACAATGCCTGGCGTATTGGCTACAGTCATACCATGCATTCACTTATCAATGGTTTTTACCAGGGATGGGATCTGAATCCCGCACAATTGCCAATGCGGTATGCGGCTACCTACAATTTCTTTTTAAGCAGTTATGATGATGCGTTGTTCCGGTTGAAGACATTTGTGGAAAGAGCGGCGATTTCTACACTCACGGGAGATATATTTGATGATGCGGCTACGGGACAAGGCTTGCTTAACTTCTTTTTAAAAGCATTGAATTGCGGGGCCATTACAGAAAAAGAGGCATTGGCTACCGGCTTAACATTAGATGAAATACGCAGCCGGAGCTTTTATAAAATTTTGCAGGGAAGAAGAGGTAAGAAATAGCTATGAGCCGGTAGTGACTAGCTGCGAGGTTTTAATTCGTAGCAGGTTACGCAGAGCTCGTGGTTCAAAGCTTGCAACCTGAAGCTGTTCCTTATTGTTTAAATTTGCCAACTAAACTTTTCTCACATGACGATTGCTGTATTAGGCGCCGGTCTGGTAGGCCGTGCTATTGCGCTGGATCTTGCTAAAGAGCATGATGTTACCTCTTTTGATCTCAGTAAAGAAAATCTCACTGTATTACAGGAAAGAAACACGGGTTTACAAACAGCCGCCGCTGATCTTTCTGATTACAAAAGTTATGATGACTTGTTAAAGCCATTTGACATAGTGGTGACGGCCGTTCCCGGTTTCATGGGATATAAAACACTGGAAGCAGTTATCAATGCAGGGAAGAATGTCGTGGATATTTCTTTTTTTCCTGAGGATGCTTTGCAGTTAGATAAACTGGCTAAAGAAAAGAATGTAACAGTTATTACTGATTGCGGAGTAGCACCGGGTGTCAGCAACTTTATCATTGGCCGCTATAATGAAGAAATGAAAATAACCTCATTCGAATGTTATGTAGGAGGATTGCCGAAAGAAAGAAAACCTCCGTTTCAGTATAAAGCGCCGTTTTCTCCTGTGGATGTGATACAGGAATATATCCGGCCTGCCAGACTGGTGGAAGATGGAAAGATCGTTACCAGGCCCGCATTGAGTGAAAGGGAGATGATGCCGTTTGATGAAGTGGGTGAATTGGAGGCATTCAATACAGACGGGCTTCGTTCACTGATCTTCACCATGAGCCATATTCCTGATATGAAAGAAAAGACTTTGCGTTATCCCGGGCATATTGATTTGATCATCGCATTAAAGCAGTCGGGTTTTTTTGATACAACTCCGCTCCGCATAGGTGATATTGACATAACCCCGCTTGAGTTCACATCAAGGCTGTTAGTCAACGAATGGAAGCCTGGCCCTGAGGAAGAAGAATTTACTGTAATGAAAGTGATCATAAAAGGCGGGAATAAAACAGTGGAATATACTATGCTTGACCATTATGATGCAATCACAAAAACTTCTTCTATGGCCCGGACAACGGGTTATACCTGTACAGCTGCGGTGAATCTTATTGCAAAAGGACTATTCAATGAGAAAGGAGTTTTTCCACCTGAACTGGTGGGTAAGTATAAAAACTGTTTTGAATTTGTAATGAAGTATTTAGAAGAGAGAAAGGTAAACTGGAAAATGAGTGAACGGGGTGATTAAAAAAATGTGCTGAATAAGCCCGAATTTTTTTAAATTACATAGCCTGCACTTCTTTATTGTTCAATAAATTTCAACGATTATGAAAAAGCTGTATTACTTCGCTGCCGCTTGTGCCGCTTTTATTTTACTGATCGCCGCCAACCGGTCAACTAATCATCCTTATGGTTTGAAGACAGGAACACCATCTGTACAATCCATCAGCGCTTTGGCATTTGGGCCAGATGGAATACTTTTCATTGGTGATTCCAAATCGGCTACTGTTTTTGCCATTGATACCAAAGACAAAAGCGTGGTGGAGAAAGCCACTGCTGTAGAGATCAAAAACATTGATCAGAAGATAGCAGCCATATTAGGTACGGAGGCGAAAAATATCCGGATACAGGACATTGCTGTCAATCCGCTGTCAAAAAAAATATACTGCGCCGTACAAAGCAGTGATGGCACTCCTCTGCTGTTCACATTAGAAGGAGATAAAATACAGGTAGTAAGTTTGAAAGAGATCGCATTCAGTAATATTTCCATAGCCAATGTTCCCGGTGAAGAGGCTAAAGACAGGGGTGGCCGTCCTTTGCGTGAGCAGTCCATCTCTGATCTGGCTTATGCTGATGGTAGTGTTTTATTAAGTGGCCTTTCTAACCAGGAGTTCGGCTCTACGTTCAGAAAAATTACTTTTCCTTTTACAGATAAACAGGAACAGGCTTCACTGGAGATCTATCATGCCGCCCATGGTAAGTATGAGACCAATTCGCCAATACGGACTTTTACAACAGGGGAACTGAATGGTAAAAAATACCTTATAGCCAGTTATACCTGTACACCTTTAGTGTTGTTCCCGCTGGATGAATTGAAACCAGGCAAGCATGTAAAAGGAAGAACGGTTGCTGAGTTTGGCGCCGGTAATTCACCTATTGATATGGTGACCTTGAAAAAAGACGGCAACTCTTATCTTTTCATGGCAAATTCCAACCGGCCCGTGATGCGCATAAATTATAAGAATATTGAAACGTATGAAGGCACCCTGACAGAGCCTGTAAAAGAAAGTTATGCGACAGCCGGTGTGAATTTTGTAACGCTGCCTACGGTGAATGTATTACAAATGGACAAGCTGGATGAAACCCAGGTAGTGGTGTTGCAACGCAGGGCAAATGGTGACCTTGATCTCTGGACCGCAAGGGGAGACAGGTGGATGTAATGCTTACTAATCCCATCTGCAATAAAAAGATCAGGCTTCATATTATATGGGGCCTGGTCTTTTCTTTTTTAGTAGCGGGTTGTTTTGAAAAGGAAAAGGAAGATCACCTTGTTACTATTGAATGGGAAGGAAGACAGGCTAAGGGCATAATTATTCCAGTGAAATTATTACCTGGAATTTCTTATAATTCTATTGAGCAATTGGTACATATACAATTGGCAAATAGCGATACACCTATACTTGGTGAATATAAAATAATAGAAAAGGTATTGATATTCCGGCCTTTAATCCCTTTTACCCGCGGATTAAAATACGAAGTTCGTTTGTCAAATAAGTTATTAAGTGAAATTGAAATCCCATCAGGCAATACACATGATGCACCGGAAGTGATGGCTATCTATCCCACAAGTGATACAGTGCCTTTAAATTTATTAAAGATCTATATCGCCTTTTCCAAACCTATGCAGGAAGGGCAGTCGTTGAATAATATAGTTGTGATCAAAAATGGAAAAGATACCATACCTTCTGTGTTTCTTGATCTGCAACCTGAGTTATGGAATAAAGAAAGAACGATGTTAACATTATGGCTTGATCCGGGCAGGATCAAACGGGATCTTCAACCCAATAAAAAGATGGGTTTACCGCTGGAGCAGGGATCAGGGTATCAAATCGTGGTGAGACAAAATTGGAGAGATACCGAAGGTGATTCATTGGCCGTTGCCGGGTATAAAGATTTTATAGTGGGTTTATGGGATAGCCTGTCTCCTGCTCCCGGACGCTGGACGATCCATACGCCAAAAGCCCGGAGCGGCGAACTACTGAAAATAGACCTGCACGAACCGCTGGATTATCTTTTATTGAAAAATACTGTTCGCATTGTTGATAATAAGGGTAATGTTATAAACGGTGTTATCGAAACCGAGGCAAAAGAAAGGGTATTGAATTTCATTCCATCTGTAACATGGAGCCCCGGCTATTATACCCTGGAAATTGAATCAAGGCTGGAAGACCTGGCAGGCAATAACCTGAACCGTTTGTTTGATAAAGATCTTACCCGGAAAAGTACAGGGGCGCCAAAGGAAATTTATAAAAGATCATTTCATATTCAATGAATGGTTAACAGCGAAAAGATTTTCTTCTCAAATAGTATAACAGTTCATAACTTAACACTACTTATTTCTTACGGTTGCCTGCCTGAATTTTATTTAATCATTATTAAATGCATCTTACACCACGGGAGACAGATAAGCTATTGATCTTTTTGGCGGGAGAGCTGGCCGAAAAGCGAAAGGCAAGGGGATTGAAATTAAATTATCCCGAAGCGATTGCATTGATCAGTTCAAGATTACAGGAAGCGGCGAGGGATGGCAAAACTGTAGCGGAGCTGATGCAATATGGCGCTACTATATTATCAAGAGAAGATGTAATGGAAGGTGTAGCCGAAATGATACATGATATACAGATCGAGGCAACTTTTCCTGATGGTACGAAGCTGGTGACGGTGCATGATCCGATAAGGTAAAACCACCAGCCCCTAAAGGGGAGGAACAAACCGTTTCTTTTGATACACTAAATAAAAATGAGCAAATGATACCTGGAGAATATATTTTAAAGAAAGAAGACATTGTTGCAAACGTTAATCGTGCTACAACAAAAATAGTTGTTGTCAATACCGGTGACAGGCCTGTACAGATCGGTTCGCATTTTCATTTTTTTGAAGTGAACAAGCAAATGGAATTTGATCGTGCCAAAGCGTTTGGTATGCGGTTGAGTATTCCGGCGGGCACTGCAGTTCGTTTTGAACCGGGTGAAGAAAAAGAAATTGAGTTGGTAGAGTTTGGCGGACATAAAAAAATATTCGGATTTAATAACCTGGTGGATGGTGATATTACTGATAAGAATAAAAAGGCGGCACTTGCAAAAGCAAGAGATGAAAAATTTAAAGGGGGTTATTGAATAGGGCGTCGTATCCTGTAGGGACACATCGTGGGTGGTAGAAAATCAATAAAGGGTGACCCCGCGTTCCGTAGGAACGCATCGTGCCTATATATTTAAAAGTTGGGGTTGCACCAAACGTTCCGATGGAACGTAGTGAAGATTCATTATGATTTGTTACCCATGAGATGTTCCTATGGAACATAAAATAGATTACAATATGGTTGAGTAAAGATCAGAATGTTGAAAAGTGCCTTCGCTTTGCTCACACGACATTCACCGGGGCAGGCTGGGTAAACTTGCAACGAAAGTTGATAATAGCAATGTAGGAGGGTTCATAAAAATATACAGGATGAGTTTAAATATCAACAGAATTAAATACGCCAACATGTATGGCCCCACCACTGGTGATAAAGTGAGACTGGGCGATACGGAATTGTTTATTGAAATAGAAAAAGATCATACTGTCTATGGTGATGAAGCAAAGTTTGGCGGTGGTAAAACCATCCGTGATGGTATGGCGCAATCAGCAAGGGCTGCAAGAAACGAAGGTGTTCTGGATTTTGTTATAACCAGTGTGATGATCATTGATCATTGGGGAATTGTAAAAGCGGATATCGGTATCAAGGACGGCAGGATAGTTGGCATTCGCAAAGCAGGAAATCCTGATACGATGGATGGCGTTTCTCCTGACATGGTGATTGGTGCATCAACAGAAGTACATGGTGGTGCAGGATTGATCGCTACTGCCGGTGGTATTGATACGCATATACATTTTATTTGTCCGCAACAAATAGACCATGCATTGTTCAGTGGCATCACAACCATGATCGGTGGTGGAACCGGCCCTGCGGATGGGACCAATGCAACCACCGTAACTCCCGGTGCATGGAATATTCAAAAGATGCTGGAAGCAGCGGATGCATTTCCTATGAACTTAGGTTTTTTGGGTAAAGGAAATTGTGCGGCATTAGCTCCATTGGAAGAACAGATTGAAGCCGGCGCTATCGGGTTAAAAATTCATGAAGACTGGGGAAGCACACCTGCTGTTATTGATGCATCATTAAAGATCGCTGATAAACATGATGTACAGGTGGCTATTCATACCGATACATTGAATGAAGCGGGTTTTTTGGAAAGCACGATGGAAGCTATCAATGGCCGGGTCATTCATACGTATCATACTGAAGGTGCAGGCGGTGGTCATGCACCTGATATTATTAAAGCGGCGATGTACCCGAATATATTGCCGTCATCCACTAATCCAACAAGACCCTATACGGTTAATACGATAGATGAACATCTCGACATGCTGATGGTTTGTCATCACCTTGATAAATCGGTTCCCGAAGATGTATCGTTTGCTGATTCACGTATCCGTCCTGAAACGATTGCCGCCGAAGACATATTGCATGATATGGGTGTGTTCAGTATGATGAGCAGCGACAGCCA
>JAATGJ010000102.1 GCA_015654695.1 Chitinophagales bacterium
CTTACCATGCAGCAGTTAAGTATTATGTTCGAAGGACGGCTGACCGCAATTTTATAAAAAAATTCCCTCTCTCTCTTGCGGCCTAGGCCGCAAGAGAGAGAGGGATACAAGAACTTTGACACAGTTTACTTTACACTCCCTACAAATTTAAAAATTATATATTTTACACAATCGTGTTTTGATCACCACCCATTGTCAAGCAATGACCAACCAATACTCCTATGAAAAAAAATTATTCCACCCTTCTTTTCACTTGGCTATTCACAACCGCTGCGATATCCCAGGTATCATTAACGGGTACTGTTTATACGCAGGATTTTGTATCGCTGTCAAATATCGCCGGTTCTACGACCAATACTTTTAGTGTTCCGGGATGGCTGATCACGGAAACGGGCGGGGGCGCAAGAGATAATGAACAATATGCTGCAGATATCGGCGGATCGAATACAGGAGATACCTACAGTTATGGCAATACTGCATCAACGGACAGGGCATTGGGATTCCTGAGAAGTGGTACGCTGATATCAACGATCGGGGCGGCCTTTACAAATAATACAGGCAGCGCTATTACTGCGCTTTCCATATCCTATACCGGGGAACAATGGCGTCTCGGAACGGCAGCCCGGACGGACCGGCTTGACTTTCAATACAGCGTTAACGCTACCAGTTTGACTACCGGCACTTGGATTGATGCAGATGCATTGGATTTTATAACGCCTACTGTAGTAACAATCGGAGCAAAAGATGGCAATGCTGCTGCTAACAGAACAGCTATTTCAGCCTCGCTTTCAGGCTTAAGTATTGCAAACGGGGCTACCTTTTATATTCGTTGGAACGATTTTGACGCAACCGGGGTGGATGACGGACTGGCCGTTGATGAATTTACGCTGTCCACATCATTGTCAACATTGCCGGTATCAATGATCAGTTTTTCAGCGACAAGGAACAATACAGGCAGCACCATAAACTGGACCACTGCACAGGAGGTGAATAGCCGTGAATTTATAGTAGAGCGGGCAGCTGGTGACGGCCGTACATGGCAAAGTATTGCCAGGATAGCTGCGGCGGGACAAAGCCATGCAATGCTTGAATACCAGGTACAGGATCCGCACCCGCTGAGCGGCGTTAACTTATACCGGCTGAAAAGCATTGACATGGATCACAATTTTTCTTTCTCTGCTATCTGCCGCGTCATTTTTGACAGTAAATACAACTACTCACTTTATCCTAACCCTGTCATCAATAACCTACAGGTATCGGCGGGTGATGGTCGCGGGTTTAACGGGCATATTATTATTTGCACCCTGCAGGGCCACGCTGTATTGTATAAAGAGAGCAGGCAAAGCGGCGCCTTCATAAACCTTGATATCAGCTTGCTGAAAACAGGCATGTATGTTTTAAAAATAATCGCTGACGATGGCGAAATAAACAGCTTGAAGTTTACCAAACTATAATCCCCCAGTTAGGTTGTAGTGTTCGGAAAATAAAAATTATTGGGTTATTATAGTTTATCCGGCGTTGCAGGTGTTCAGCGAAAGAAGCACTCCCTGGCCGGTTCCGGAACGAAGTGAAGGGTCTTTCACCGGCTAATAAACTATAAGGATAGAAAACTATTTGTCAAACATTTCCCGGCAACGGGTGCACCCATGGTTGCCTGTAAGTTCTTTGTAAAAGTTGGGTGGCTTCAGGGTCGCCGGTAATTTCATGCTTGATCGCATCATATTGCAAAGGACGCCCCCCCAGCTTCATGGACAGGTTGGCCATGATACAACTTGCTGTAGAGATATGACCCTGTTCAATATCGGCAACAGGCTTTATGTTTTTATCAATTGCTTCCAGGAAGTTGAGCATGTGCAGTCTCGTTGCGGGTGCGGCATTCAATTCTATACCCTGCTCCTTCAGGTCTTCCGGGTATTTTTCTTTTTCATACAGTACATCACGGTGAATCTTTTCTCCTTTTCCTTCCGGGAAAAAATCATATTTCATCGTACTGGCGCATAGCGTTCCCTTTTCACCATACAGTTTAAACGACCATGGATATTCAGGATCGGCTGCGGTTCCCCAGCTTCTGTGCTGCCATACACAGTTGAGGCTGTCATACTCAAAAATGGCGCTTTGGGTATCTGCAATATTACTCTTGCCGCTTTTATCAACATAAATACCCCCTGTAGAGCTGATGCGTTTCGGCCAGCCAAGATTCAGCATCCATCTTACGGTATCAAACATGTGTACACACATATCACCCATGATGCCATTACCGTATTCCATAAAAGTGCGCCACCAGCGTATATGTGGCAGACCATCATAAGGACGTAATGGCGCAGGGCCTGTCCACATTTCATAATCAAAAAAATCCGGCACTTGTTCTACAGCCGGGTTGCCATTGTTGCGCATATGAAAATAGCAGCACATCTCCGCATGAGACACTTTACCCAGCAATCCTGCATCCACAATATTTTTCTTTGCATCTATCAGGTGTGGTGTGCTCTTACGCTGCGTACCCACCTGCACTACCCGGTTATATTTTCTTGCAGCAGCTACCATCG
This sequence comes from Chitinophagales bacterium, assembly GCA_015654695.1. Classification (GTDB taxonomy): domain Bacteria; phylum Bacteroidota; class Bacteroidia; order Chitinophagales; family Chitinophagaceae; genus VBAT01. The sequence goes on from JAATGJ010000102.1 coordinate 2,547, forward strand.
CTTCACCTTCCAGCACATCTACGCTGATGGGTTTTTGTACATATACATGTGCGCCCGCTTTCACTGCATCAATAGTTTGCAGGGCATGCCAGTGATCAGGTGTGCCTATGATGACGATATCCGGTTTTTGTTCCGACAACAACTTGCGGTAGTCGCCATATAAAGCAGGCCTTTTATGATTTTGTTGCCGCTGGCTTACCAGGTTGGCCGCAGCATCCAGTTGATGTTTGTCCACATCGCAAAGCGCCACTACATCTATCGGTGCCACTTGTATCAGGCGAAACAGGTCACTCTTGCCATACCATCCCGTACCGATCAATGCCACTCTGCGGGCTGGTGGATCAATGAAGAAATCCATACCATGTGCCCTGAATGCGGCAAAGGTTAATGCGGCAGAACTGTTGCGGATAAACTGGCGGCGGTGCATGTTGAAGGAACTCATAAAACAATCATTAAGTTGAGATAGAGTGATACTTTAAAGATAACAAGTTTCTTATTGACTATTAATAATTGAAAGAACTGTTATAGCGGTGCTGCTGTTCCGCTGCAATAAATAATTTCGGTCAGTAAGTAGATGTTTCCGTTTCAGTCACTAACACATGGGTGTTGAACATAAATATTATAGTACCGCAGTTTAAAGTGTTGAGTGACCAATAAGTTAATCAAAAGCAGGGCTCCTTCGATCATCCTTCGCTCATCCTTCGCTCCTGAGGCTACTCACAGGTATAGATGGTAAAAGGGTACTGTATGCACAGGGTACTGGCAAAGCATTAAAAGATGAGGAAAAGCCTTTATCTGCAACGCTATTGATTTCAAATGGAGACAGTACCATAAAATCCCTGTTTTATGATGTCTGAAGAATGTTTTAACTTCGGAGTACTACCAGCCCTTTCATCAACTACTCTACGAATTCTGCTTATTATCTTCCTGTAAAATGGATATTGCTGTTTATATCAAAGCCATTATATATCACTGTTATGACACCCGAATTAAAAATCGCCTGCGAACTGGTCTTCCAGGAACATAAATCATCAGGTCAGCCCATAAAATGGACCAGGGATACATTCCGGGGACGGATAGCTATTGGCTTATCGGAGATGGCCAAAGAGACGCTGATAAGCAAGAACATTCTTATTATACCCAATAAGACAAAAAGAATAATTACTCAGTTGAATCCGGCTGTAGCTAAAGCCACCAGTTTTGAAGAAGCGGAAGAAATGATAAAAAATAAAGAACCGGTCTTTGTATCGGGCATGGCTGACGACAAACCGGCTTATATTGCCGGGCAGGTTTCCGGTTTTGTTAGCCGTCCCGCTGAGTATTCTCACCGGCTGTTACCAATTGACAATAACGCTGAAATGCCATCAGCAGAAATAAAATGGTATCTAAAGCCATTATTCTATTACATAATCTGGCCGGTTTGTGCTGCCGCTGCCGGCGCACTCATTGCTTATTTATTAGGGCTTGCCTTTACAAAATTGTTTTGGGATTAATATAAAAAGCTATCTGGGTTTAAATACATCCTATGCATCATCTACAATGATAGGTGATCTTGATACATACCTGATCTCAAAACAAAAATTGAAGGGTGATAAATTTTTATCAAAAGCTTGCATAAACCAAAACCGCATAGTACATTTACGATACCTCCTATATAAAGCCCCAAATATCCCGCATTAACCTTTTTACGTATCCTCTCCTTCATTCCATCCAATTATCACTAAGTTTTATTCCTGGTTAACCATTCCTGCCCCTATTCCAACTGCCTGTATTCGTATTGATGAAAGCACATACCAAAACCCTCAGTGTGCAAATAAGAATTATTACTTTATTGCTGCCTGCATGTATTGCAGCAGTTCCTGTTTTATCGCAGGTGAATTATGCCTCCCTGAACAATGTTTCATTGACAGGGCAGGATAGAAATTTTGCAGTGAACTTCCCGAAGTATCCTGCCTTACTAAAACAGCTTACACCGCCATTTCATGTTCATGCAGCTTCGGCTTCTTTCCTTACATCATCGCCCATAAAAAATAATACAGCAGAAAACAAAACCGGCTACCGGTATAAACAGGATGAAAAAATAACCTTACCGCCTGCGGAAAATGAAAATGAAACAAACAGGGAGAACCCGGAGATCATTTTTAAACCTACTTCATTTACTTACCCTGAAAATTCAAAGGCGGATGCCGGAATGGCTCACTATCCCGCCAGCCAGCTTATCCTTTATGCAAAAGCGTTGAAGCAATATGCAATCAAAAACGGCTTCGATACCAGCTATGCTCTTCTCGGTAATATGGGCATGCTTAGCAATAAAAAAAGATTTTTTGTTGTTAACCTTGTTACCATGGAAATAGAACAATCCGGTCTTGTTTCTCATGGGCGCGGGCAGGGACCGTCGGTTTATGACAAACAATATTCCAACGAGGCTGGCAGTAAATGCACTTCACTTGGGCGTTATAAAATTATGAATAAATACAAAGGCATGTATGGGGAAGCCTATAGAATGGCCGGTCTTGACACCTCCAATCAGAATGCATACAGCCGGAATATCGTTCTGCATTCAATGGGCTGCATCCCTGATAATGATGGCATCATGCCCGCCTGTATCAGCGAAGGATGCCCGGCGGTTTCCATTCAGTTCCTTTCTTTCTTACGCAAGATCATTGATACAAGAAAGAAACCTGTATTGTTATGGATATTCGACTCCAACTTGGAAGAAGCTGTAATGGAAGAGGGAACGGTGAATGATAAAGCAGGTGATATAGCCGTGAATGAATACCATCTTTGTTCACTTCATTCAGCCAATAATCCCGGCACTGGTCAAAATCCATAAATAAAAAAGGGCATCCGAATAAACAAATGCCCTCATTTCATAGTGGTATTATCCGGTTATATCTTAAACCCAAGAGTAAGCGAAATATTTCCCGCACTGCTTTTTACATTCGCAAATGTATTGGCCTTGTCAGGCAGGCGATAAGGGAAGCTGGCATCTTTTTGTAATCCGTGTACGTAAGTAAGATCAATAAACATACCCGCATTACGATAACCCAGTCCGCCACTGATAAACATTTTACTGCCTTTTAATTCTTTGTCAGCATAAGGGTTGCCATAGTAAGCAAAACCCAGGCGGCCCATGATGGTAGTAAACTTCAATTCACCACCCACCCTGAAGTTCAGCGCATTTTTATAATAGGTTTTCATCACTTTGTTAACAGATTCATAGTAACCATTATCATCGTAGTCCTCCGCATTCCTGAATTTGTTGGATTTATAACTCACATATTCAATATCGGCGGTAATAAAACCTTTTTGTTTTCTTACATCCTCTATTTCTCTCAATACGTAAGAACCACTGAGCATAAACTTCCACGGGCTCATCAGTTCATACTTGTAAGTGGGGATTGATCCATACAACTCTTCAACTGTAACAGAAGTTGTTCCCGGTGTAGTGCGGTAATTTTCTAAATTAACAGCCATACTGCCTGAATAAGAATCTTCAAAACTGTACACAGTAGGTGTGTGTATAGCCAAACCAAGCCGTATAAACTCTGCCGGTTTATAGATTACTCCAAGCTTTGCATTTAATCCTGCTCCTTTTGTTGTAAATGTTTCTTTCAGTTCTGAAAAACTAAAGTTATTGTTTGTATTACCGGTAGCATCTTCTTCCCTGAGCGTACTTTCTTTCCTGTATTTAACAATCGGCAGACCAATTGATCCGCCAACATAAAATTTATCTTCCATGTTAGCAGCATAGCCAATCGCTATTTCAGTGATGCCGCCACTTGTCTCAACAGTATGGGATTGATTAACGAGGAAGTTTCCGCCGCTTTTCAGCGCACCCCACATAGCAAGACTTATTACATCAGGTGTTCCTTTGCCTGGCAACGTGGTAGTATCCACTAAATAATTCCAAACAGCCATTTGCGTACTTAAAGAAAGTTTGCTGATATCATCAGCATTACCAATGTCAGCGCCGCTGTTGGCTACTTCAGCGGCATACTGTTCCGCAGCGGAACTGAAATCATTTGTGCCCGTATAATATATTTTATTGCTGAAGTTAGCTGTACGTGTAACCGCGAAGCTGATAGAGTTGCTCCATTTATTTGATCCCTTCCAGCCACCTACAATACCTGTCGGGCCCAAGTTCAAAAAAGAATTTTTGTCATTAGAACTTGTACCACGAAAATTGCTTTTATTATTAAAGAATGAAAACCCCGGTGAGAGTACCACATCAGTAGTTTTATAAAAACCTATGCCTGCCGGGTTCACGAACATAGCCGTTATATCACCTCCCAGTGATCCCATGGCGCCGCCTATCGCATTGATCCTCGCGGTACCATTTACCGGTTGCCATGAATATTTTAAAACATCTTCCGGTATCTGCGCAAAAACGGATACAGACATACAGGAAAGCATTCCAAGAAGTATATTTTTTTTCATAACTATTTTTTTTATCTGTTCTTAGGTACAACAAAGGAGGAAACTATCAAGTTTTCACTTAAAATCTGTTTCCTCCTTTTATAGTCAGTTTTTTTGTAAGCTGTTATTATCTCGGCGGCCTGCTGGAACCACTGCTGCTTCCACTACTACCACTGCTGCTTCCCGAAGACGATGAACTGCTGCTGGAAGAAGATGATGATGGAGTGTAACTACGCGATGGTGTAGAACTGCTGGGCGTATAATTATTATTATTGTTGCTCTGGTTTGAATAACTTCTTGAAGAACCGCTGTTTGAATTACTGTTGTTATAACGGCTGCCTCCGTTGTTGTAATTCCTGGTATTATTGTAGTAACCGCTTGAAGCATTCTTCATCCCTGCCGGCTGGTAACTGGTATTTCCAACATAGCTGCTTGGATTAAACGCTATAGGTTTACTTGGTGGAGGTATATAACCCCCGGGATTCTTTATAATAATTCCACCGCCCTGTTGGCAATAGGGATTGTAATAATTATTCCATGTCCAGTAGTCACTCCAGGGATTATTCCAGTTATTGGAATATCCGTAATAATTATAGGCATAGGGATTGTTGAAGTAATAATCATCAAGCGCCGACCAGCGATAACGGTTTTGTACCCTCATACGAAGGAAACGGTCATCATAATATTCATCACGGCTCTGATAGCGGCGTTCATCTTTTTTCTCTACCTGTACATATTCATCCGCGCCAGCCGGACGGGCAGGAGAAAAATAGACATCATCCGGTGTTTGGCCGGTTTTGTAAGCGGTAGTGCAACTGCTGAGAGCGGCTACTACCAATGCCAGGAGAAAAATTTGATACTTCATGGCAAACGGTTTTAGTTGTTTAAAATTGAAGTTACTACTTTTGATCGGATTTTTTGTTTACACAAACGATTGTGTAACAAATTTGCGAAGCTTAATTGAAAAAAGTATAACAGGTAGTGTTAATTAAAAACAAAATATTACCGGTTGCCGGTTCGGTAACCAGTGACATGTAACTGGTAAGAATAATATGAGTAAGGAAATCACATCAAGAGCGAAGGACTATTCACAGTGGTACAATGACCTGGTATTAAAAGGCGAACTGGCCGATTATTCCGCAGTAAGAGGCTGTATGGTTATACGCCCCTACGGATTTGCATTGTGGGAAAATATGCAGGCGGCATTAGACAAAATGTTTAAAGATACCGGGCACGTAAATGCCTATTTCCCTTTGTTTGTACCCAAAAGTTTATTTGAAGCTGAAGAGAAAAACGCGGAAGGTTTTGCCAAAGAGTGTGCGGTAGTCACCCACTATCGTTTAAAAACCGATCCTGTAAATAAAGGAAAGCTGATCGTTGACCCCGAAGCAAAGCTGGAAGAAGAATTAATTGTTCGCCCCACCAGTGAAGCGATCATCTGGAATACCTATAAAGGCTGGATACAATCTTACCGCGATCTGCCATTACTCATTAATCAATGGGCCAATGTAGTGAGATGGGAAATGCGGACAAGATTGTTTTTGCGTACCGCGGAATTTCTATGGCAGGAGGGACATACCGCACATGCTACCAGAGAGGAAGCTGTTGAAGAAGCGGAAAAGATGCTGCATGTTTATGCGGATTTTGCAGAGAACTGGATGGCATTACCTGTGATCAAAGGAGTAAAAACAGCCAGTGAACGTTTTGCAGGCGCGGAAGATACGTATTGCATTGAAGCATTGATGCAGGATGGTAAAGCGTTGCAGGCGGGCACTTCCCATTTCCTTGGACAGAATTTCGCCAAAGCATTTGATGTAAAATTTTTAACCAAAGAAAACCAACTGGAATTTGTATGGGCGAGCAGCTGGGGGGTCAGTACAAGATTAGTAGGCGCCCTCGTTATGGCGCATAGCGATGACCAGGGGTTGATACTGCCTCCTAAGATCGCACCTGTACAGGTAGTGATCGTTCCCATCTATAAAGGGGAAGAACAAAAAGCGAAGATTGATGTAAAAGCAAAAGAGATCATTGCCCGCTTAAAAGATCTCGGCATCAGGGTAAAGTATGATGACAATGATAATCAACGGCCGGGATGGAAATTTGCCGAGTACGAACTGAAAGGTGTGCCTGTCCGGCTTACAATGGGAGCAAGAGACCTGGAAAATAATCTTGCGGAAGTAGCCCGCCGCGATACAAAAGAAAAAAGAAATATACCGCTCGATGGAGTGACGA
>JAATGJ010000141.1 GCA_015654695.1 Chitinophagales bacterium
CATTAATGACTGTTTGCGCAGGATTGCAGAGAAGATTTACTATCGGCAGACTAAGTCCGTTATATACTGCCACGATCGGCGCTATTTATAGTGTATATGGATTATATACTCTGAACATTGGTCATACAGCAGAAAAAGAAATGGAAACCGGAAGGGGAGCCGTAACAGAGGCCAATGCTATTGTAACACAGTTATGGGCACAATGCTTATTGACCAAGACAGAAGCAGAAACCGTATTGGATAACTTAAGTGTAGCAGCTTTCCCTGCAGACAAAGTGGGACTTAAAGCTTATTCAAGTATTTTTTACGCTCTAAGTGTGGGTACCCTGGTTGAGTTTTTTGAGAAAATACCTTTGACAAACGGAAGCAATGCAATATTCAATACAAGGGCTGAAGCATTGGACAAAGTAATTACTGTTCTTGAAAGTGCTGATGCTGATTTGGCAACTACAGCCCCCAGCGCAAAATTTTTGGGTAAAGTTCCGGCGGGTATTGATATAAAGAATACGGTGAAAGCACTCCTTGCCCGTTACTATAATATACAAAGCATGATCTCAGGAACCTATAATGCTACTTCTGGTAATAAAGCATTGACTTTTGCCGCCGCCGCCAGCCAGACAGTGAAATCTGAATTCAGATTTACAACTACTACCACAAACCCGGTAGGAGAGCAAAATGTTTCCGTAAACGTATTTGGCGCTATTGATTCTACTCTCGGTTTAAGGAACGGGTTAGCCCCAGTTCCGGCAGCTTCAGATCCACGTGTCGGTTTTTATATCAGCAGAACCGGACCGACTACATTTCCGTTAAAAGGGTTTGCCTTAAATACTACTACATTTTATCCCGTTTACCTGCCCGGCGAAATGAGTTTGATCATTGCAGAGAATTATGCGCGGCAGAGTTCATTTCCGCAAAGTAAAACAGCGTTGGACGCCGTTCGAACCAAGACAACTGATATTTATGGAATAGGCGCTGCACAACCTGCTTACAGTGGCCCGCTGACTACAGCTGATTTGCTGACTGATATCTATAAGCAAAGAAGACTGGAAATGTTTTTAAGCGGGCAGGAGTTGGAAGACAGTCGTCGCTTTGGAAGACCAGCACCCAATACGCCAAATGAAGAAAGAAACAGGACATTTTACCCTTATCCATCCATTGAAAGGGATAATAATACAAATACTCCTGCCGACCCTGCTATTTGATTTTTCAAATATACCAGTGTTAATAAAAAGGGTTACTTTTCGGGGTAACCCTTTCTTTTAAAAAACATACAATGCAAAAAGAACAAGATATCATTCAATCGTGGCAGGCCAATGCGGGTAACTGGATCAGTATTATTGAAACCAATGGTATTGAGTCAAGAAAGATCGCCACCAATAAAGCAATAATACAGGCTGTTTGTTCTGAAGAGCCTGCTTCTGTATTGGATATTGGCTGCGGCGAAGGCTGGCTGGCAAAAGAATTATCCGGTCGCGGAATAGCAGTGACCGGTGTGGATATAATACCTGACCTGGTGGAGAAAGCAAAAGAGAAAGTAAAAGGGAATTTTATTGTCGCTTCTTATCAAGATATCGCTGAACGGGAAACCGGTTTGCGCGGCCCATTCGATGTGATAGTGATCAACTTCGCATTGATAGGAAAGGAATCAACGGAGAATTTGCTGGCTTCATTACCTCACTATCTTTCGGCAGGGGGTAAATTAATTATTCAAACCCTGCATCCCCATAGCCGCAAAGCGACAGATGATTACGTAAGCGGGTGGAAGCCCGGGAGCTGGGACGGACTTGGCGATCAGTTCACGATGCCGTATCAATGGTATTTCAGGACCCTGGAAGACTGGCTGCAACTGCTTAATGAGTCAGGATTCAATAAAATATATTTTGCAGAAATAGTAAACCCTGGTTCCAGGCAACCATTGTCAGTTATATTCAGGTGCAGGGTATGATGATGACCGTACATCAAAAACTGGTATAACTGTTGCCAGCTTTCCGTATTTTAGATTCCCAATTATTTAAAACAAAAATTATTTTATGAAATCATTATTGCTATTACTCATCGCATCCACAACGATGCTGTATGCCTGCGCCCAGGGAGATAAATCCGCACGTCCAAGTCCACCGGCTATAGCCAAAGAAACACTGGCCAGCGGCGCTGTTGTTTCTATTGATTACAGCCAGCCCTCCATAAAAGGCAGGACAATCGGTACAGATCTTGAACCTAAGGGCGGGCAGGTATGGCGTACCGGCGCTAATGAGGCCACTGTATTTGAAGTCAGCAAGGCAGTAAAAGTGGAAGGTAAAGAGTTACCGGCTGGTAAATACGGATTGTTTACTATTGCCGGTGATGGTGAGTGGACGATCATTTTTAATAAGACCTGGAAACAGTGGGGGGCTTTTAATTATAAAGAAGCAGATGATGCATTACGCGTAAAAGTGAAACCCGGTAAGGCAGCAGCGTTTTCGGAAAAAATGACCTTCACCATCAGCAAAGCGGGAAAAGTTAGTTTGCTCTGGGGTGATATACAGGTTGATTTTAAAGTGGAGTAAAACTGTCACATTTCAAAAAATTATTTGCCGGTAAGTCGGTAAGTCGTGAAGTAGTCTGGGATCACAACCCTTGCTTTCCGTCTTCCCGCCTTCCCGGCAATTTTATTAAATAGAGAAGAGGTGCAACGAATGATATTTTTTAGTTGTCAGCTTTCTACAGCAGCTTAAATGGATCATCAAAAACTGGTAAAGGATTGCCTGAAAGGGAAGCTACAGGCGCAGCGGGAACTCTATGAGCTTTTTGCAAAACAAATGCTCGGGGTTTGCTATCGCTATACCCGTTCTGTTAAAGATGCAGAGGATGTATTGCAGGAAGGATTTGTAAAAGTATTTCATAACCTGGCGCAATTTAAAAATGAAGGTGAGCTGGGAGGGTGGATACGCCGCATTATGGTGAACAGCGCCTTGAATTTTTTGAAGCGCAACCGCAGGTACCAGCAGGAAATGTATTTCACCCAGGAATACCTGCACCCGGTCGCCGATGATGATCCTATCATCCGCATACAGGCAAAAGAACTGGCTGACCTGATAAGGCAATTGCCGCATGGTTACCAGGTGATATTTAATCTTCATGCTGTAGAAGGATATTCCCATGTAGAAATAGGAGAGTTGCTGGGGATCAGTGATGGTACATCCCGTTCGCAATATTCACGGGCAAGGAATTTACTCATCACGTGGATCGAAAATTTTTCTTCAGATAAAAAAAAGGAGAAGTATGCCGACCAATGAATTCGAAAAACAGGTGCAGGAACAATTAGGGGAATTCCAGTTGAATCCCTCCGCATCCGTTTGGGAAAAAGTAGAAGAAGAGATCAGGGAGAAAAAAAGAAGAAGGATCATTTTCTTTTTCTTATTGCCATTGGCGCTTGGGCTGGTGGGTATTTCTTTTTATTATTTTTTAAATACCGGGGAAAAAACAGGAACAGTTCAGCAAGCTATGGCTGCGGAGGAAAAGAATTCATTATCAACTGATCAAAATACTAATTTAAAAGAAATAACAAAACAACCTGTTGTCAACCAGCAGGAGGAAACAACTACAGTTGATATTACGACCTCTGAGAAAATACCCACTACGCAAAAACCAGGAGCAGTTCTGCAAAGCGATGTTGAATTGTCAACAATCAATCGCACAGACGACCATGTAAAAAAGAACGCGACAGCAAAAAATAACAGGAACAGGATACAAACGCATCAGGATAATGCTCTTGAAATAGTCACTAATGTTCCGGGCAAACAAAAGAAGACTATAGTTACTGATGAAGATAGCGGTACGGATAAACAAAAAAACAATATCACTCCAAACGTAAGTGGTGATAAAAAAATGCAACCCGGTGAAGTGACAATAGCAGCAAAGGAAGATATTCCTGTCAAAACGGATAGTAGTAAAACAGGAGAAGTTGTTATCGCGGATAATAAGAAAGAAAACATTACAGTAAAGAAACCTGGCAAGGTGAAAATAAAATGGGGCATTGATCTTTCCGGTGGCATTGCATTTAATAATAAAGGGACGCTGACATTTGCCAGGGGACAGGCGTTTGATATGTATTATAACAGTCCGGGCAATTCTACAGGTACCGGGGCCCCCCCTCCATCTTCACCGGTCATTCCACCCTCGCCTGTAAGATCAGGACCGGCATTCAAAGCCGGGCTTATTGGAGAATTGCAGGTGTCGGAGCGTAGCAGGTTTTCGGCAGCCTTGCAATATGTGTATGCCAGTAACCGGATAAAAACGGGGATGCGGTCAGATACAGCTGTTCAACTGCCGTCAAATAATTTTTCTTTAGCAAGGGCTGATGTAATATACAGGGGAACGCAACAGAATGATTATACGAACAGCTACCATTTTGTGTCAATTCCTTTATGGTATCATTGGCAGATCAATAAAAGGAAGAAATTGCCTATACAATGGAACGCAGGTATTTCCCTGGGTTATATGATTGCCACCAATGCGTTGGTGTATGACCGGTCACTTGGGGGGATTTATTATAAAGATAAAGAGGCGTTTACCAAACTGCATCTTAACCTGGGCACTGGCTTTTCAATGCGCATTCGGGCAAAGAACAGCAGCGAATGGGTAATAGGCCCGGAGCTTTCTTTTGATATGAGCCGCCTGGTGAAGAATGATAATAAACAATACCTGCTGTTGGGCGGTATCAATGCAAAAATGTTTTTTCCCAAAAAGAAAAATAAATAGCTGCAACGTTCTTTCCATAGCCGTTGTCAGCTTTTCCAAACACTGCTAATATGAAACATATTCAGACCATCCGGATATTTGCGATATTGCTTGCAGTATTACCTGCCGGTTTTTCCGCCTGTATAAAAGACAAATGCACCAGCAAGCATACCTATACTTACTATGAACCTGTTTACAAAACTAAAGCGGAAGTAAGGGCCAATATCAAAAGTAATGCCCCAAGAAATGTAGAGAACACCGGTAAGCTTTATATGATAGGCAATTATATTTTTCTCAATGAAATAGATAAAGGTATTCATGTTATTGACAACGCTAATCCTTCCTCTCCAAGAAATATCGCCTTCATAGATATTCCCGGCAATATGGAACTGGCAGTGAAAGGAAATATATTGTATGCCGATCTCTATACAGATCTTGTAGCTATTGATATTTCCAATCCTGCGCAGGTGTCAGTAAAGAAAGTAATTGAAAATCTTTTTCCTCATCGTGTTTATGGCAATGGGTTTAATCCGAACAACAATATGGTGATCTGGGAATGGAAACGTGTGGATACAACGATAACCCAAAATTGCGATGAATGGGGGGGTAGTGGAAGATTCGATATGGGTGGCGCAGTATTTTTATCCAATGCGGCAGGTCCGGGTAGCTCCTCTGCAGCTACTTCACCGGTTGGTAAGGGCGGTTCAATGGCAAGGTTCACTATTATGAACAACCATCTTTATACAGTAAACACCAGCGACCTGGATGTATTTAACATTACTACGGCGGCTGATCCTGTACACAGCAACCGGGTCAATGTGGGATGGAATATCGAAACCGTTTATCCTTTTAAGAACAAGCTATTCATCGGTTCCATGACAGGCATGTTTATTTATAACGTGGTGAATCCTGACAACCCCTCTGCCGCAGGCCAATTCAACCATGTTCGTACCTGCGACCCCGTCATCGCGGATGATGACTATGCATATGTAACATTAAGTTCAGGTACTATTTGCCAGGGCTTTACCAACGAACTGGATATTCTGAAACTTAATAATTTCACGAATCCGCAATTATTAAAAGTATATAACATGACCAACCCGAAAGGCCTTTCCAAGTCGGGTAATAATTTATTTATCTGCGATGGCGCCGCAGGTTTGAAAGTCTATAACGCTTCCAATGTAATGAACCTGCAACTGATAAAAACGATCAGCAATATTGATGCGTATGATGTGATAGCGTATAACAATATCGCACTCGTGGTGGCTAAAGACGGATTATACCAGTATGATTATTCCAACACCAGCAATATCCGTTTGCTGAGTAAGATCGCCGTTAATAAGTAAGGATGGTTTATGAAAAATAAATGGTTAATTATAGCAGTGCTTTTTCCTGTAGTGACCTTTTCCCAGGAAAATTCATCCAAGTCCCGTTTTCATACGATCGCCTCTGTTGGTGTCGCAGCAGGAGAGAGCACTGCTAAACCATTGTTTCAATTGTCAGCGGGTCTGCATTATGACCGCTACTTTACAGGTATTGGCTTTGGGTATGATCAGTATTTTTATAATTCACTTCCTCTTTTTGCCGACTGGCGTGTGTATTACGGAAAAGGCCGGCCAGGCTTTCTATATGCTAATGGCGGATATAATTTCCCAGGTAAGAATAAAAGCGGCCAGGCAAACTGGTTTGGCGCTTCGGAAAGTTTCCAGGGTGGATTTTATGCTGATGCTGGTCTTGGTTACCGTATCCGTTTAGGTTCGTTACACCGCTTATTGTTCAGTGCCGGGTATAGCCAGAAAAATATTACTAATATTGTTGTGCTCCAATATGATTGTAACCCTCCCTGTAACGAACAGGTATATCGTTACCATTATGATCTTGGCCGCATTGTGACCAAGCTGAGCTGGGAGATGGGAAGATAAAACAATAAAGGAGTAAAGCCCGTCGCATTCATTCCTTTTCCGGGTTCTTATCATACATTTTTAATCCCTGCATTAAACGTTCTATCGTCTTTACAACTCTTTTTATTCTTGTCTCTTCTTTTTTTGCACTATATATCCATCCGATATAATATTTCTTTTCACTATCAGAAAAACCAGTAAATGTTTTCTGCGCTTTGGGTTCATCATCCAGGCATTCCTGTAACTCAGCGGGGACAGGCAGGGGATCGTTGTCGGGGAACAAAATAACTTTTACCCAATCGCCTTCTTTTTTATTGATCTTTTTACGGATACCCGCTTTCACCGCCAGGAAAAGTTTACCATTGCCCATTGGCATCAGGCGGTAGTTACTGAATTCATAATCATCAATGAACCCTTTTACTTTCACCCAGCCAAAAGGTGATCGTTTGTCCAATGGAATTTCAGGTATGGGTACGTAAGTCCACCCGCCCTTGCCCTGGAATCTTTCCAGCTTATACTTTTTATTGACCAGTGGTTTTTTCGTCTTCATCATTTATATGGATGAATTTTATATTCCGCTGCATACCCTTCCATTTAGCCCGGCTGATGGGAGAGTTATTGAATAACTTTTTAAAAGTTTGTTCGGTCATCGCCTCCCATTCTCTGGTACCGAGATTTAAAATTTCAGGTATGGGTGTAAATTCAGCCTCGGTATGCGGTTTACTGAAACGGTTCCAGGGGCAAACATCCTGGCAGATATCGCAACCGAATGCCCAGTCATCAAACTTGCCTTTCATTTCACCCGGTATCAGCATATCTTTTAATTCGATAGTAAAATACGATATACACTGGCTGCCATTCACTACTTTACCTGGGAGTATCGCATCCGTAGGACAGGCATCAATACATTTGGTACAACTACCACAAAAATCCTTAGCGAAAGGATCATCATATTCAAGAGCAAGATCGGTAATAAGCGTAGCGATAAAAAAAAAGGAGCCGCTTTGTTTGGTCAGCAGGTTGCCATTCTTCCCTATCCATCCAAGACCGCTTCGCTGGGCCCAGCTTCTTTCCAGCACGGGAGCGGAATCAACAAAGCCCCGGCCGTGCACTTCTCCTATCTCATCATAAATAGCCTGCAGGAAGAGTTTCATTTTTCCCCTTATCACTTCATGATAGTCTTTCCCATAGGCATATTTTGAAATTTTAACCGCTTCTTCCTGTTGCTGTTGTGCAGGATAATAGTTTTTTAATAACGTGATCACTGACCGGGCGCCGGGTACCAGCCTGGCGGGATTTACCCTTAATTCAAAATGATTTTCCATATACTTCATGCCGCCGTGCATACCTTTATTCAGCCAGTCCTGCAACCTAGCGGCATCATCATCCAGTCTTTCTGCCCTGGCGATACCACAATAGTCAAAGCCCAGCCGTGCAGCTATTTGTTTGATCAGTTGAGTATGTCGCTGAAGGGAGCCCAGGATATTATTGATTTAAGTTTAGCTGGCTGTAAATATACACCAGGCTTATTTTTTTGATTTTTTTTATGTAAACTTGTTATGTTTAATCAAGCCACACCTTAACTATGAACCAGAAATTATTTGTCCTCCTGATAGTTTTAAGCGCTTTCTATTCAGAAAGCCTTGCCCAGGAAAAATCACCCGTTAAATTCGGGAAAGTTTCTCCCGAAGATTTTAAAACAAATGTCTATAGCATTGACAGCAGCGCCAGCGCTGTCATCATAGCCGATATAGGCTCTACGGAAATGGAAGGGAACAGGAAAGGCGGGTTTTCATTGATATTTAAAAATTACAGGAGGGTACATATCCTGAAAAAAAGCGGGTATGATATCGGCGATGTAAGCATACCCATTTATACTGTTGGCGATGCGGAAGAAGAACTCGTCAGTCTTAAAGCGGTTACTTACAACCTGGAAAATGGTAAAGTGGTGGAGACAAAACTGGAAACAAAATCTGCGGTGTTTAAAGACAAGATCAATAAGAGCATTGTGGTAAAAAAATTCACTTTCCCGAATATTAAAGAAGGTTCGATCATCGAGTATCAATATACAGTGAATTCTGATTTTATAAGGTACCTGCGGGCATGGTCGTTCCAGGGAGGATACCCGAGGCTATGGAGTGAATACAATGTATCCATGCCGGAATTTTATTATTATGTCACCTTATCGCAGGGGTACCAGCCTTTTTTTATTAAGGATCAAAAAAACAGGACTGGAAATTTTACCTATACAGATGATACCGGGGCAGGAGCTGCCACCAGGGAACCTTTTACAGCCAGTGTAACAGATTATCGCTGGGTAATGAAAAATGTAACTGCTTTAAAAGAAGAAAGTTTTACTTCTACTATTGATAATCATATCGCCAAAATTGAATTTCAACTGGCAGAAGTCCGTCAGCCATTTGTACCGAGAAATATTATGGGATCATGGACCCAGGCCTGTGAAGAGTTATTAAAGGACGAGGATTTTGGCTATTCATTGAGCAGGGACAATCCCTGGCTGAATGATGTAATGGATGCTGCTACCCGCAGCGCAACCAACGACCTCCAAAAAGCAAGAAATATCTATGCGTATATACGGGATAATATGACTTGTACGAATCACAACAGTATATACCTGCAACAGCCGCTGAGGAATATTATAAAAAGCCGTAACGGAAATGAAGCCGAGATCAACCTGCTGCTGGTAGCCATGCTGCGCAAAGCCCGGTTGAATGCAGAACCAGTCATGCTCAGCACCCGGTCAAATGGCTATACGTATTCAATGTATCCTTTGATAGGAAGGTTCAATTATGTGATAGCCCGGTTGAATATGGATGGCCGTACTTATTATTTAGATGCCAGCGAGCCGCGTATGGGTTTCGGGCGCCTGGGCTATGAATGTTATAATGGCCATGCAAGGATCATTAACAGCGAAGCTACCCCGCTTGATCTTACTACTGATTCATTGATGGAAAGAAGTGTTACTTCTGTTTTTATCAGTAACAATGCAAAGGGTAATATGGAAGGCGTTATGCAACGAAATCCCGGTTATTATGAATCGTACCGCATACGAAATACAATAAAGGACAAAGGGAAGGAGCAGCTTTTCAGCGATATAAAAAAGGGGTTTACCGGAGAGGCGGAGATCAGTAATACAATCGTTGATTCATTGGATAAATATGAGGAGCCCTTAGCCATCAAATATAATTTTGAGATCAAACAAGATAAAGAAGATATCCTGTACCTCAACCCTATGTTCAGCGAAGGATATAAAGAAAACCCTTTCAAATCGGCCGAGCGTTTTTACCCTGTAGAGATGCCTTATACTGTAGATGAGACTTATTTGATGCAGTTGCAGGTGCCTGATGGGTATGCAACAGATGAATTGCCCAAGCAGATCGTTGTTAAGCTCAATGAAGATGATGATGGCATGTTTGAGTACAGGATATCAGAATCAGCCGGAACGATTAACCTTCGTTCACGCCTGCGCTTAAAGCGTTCTTATTTTCAGCCGGATGAATATGAAATGCTCAGGGAGTTTTTTAACCTGGTAGTAAAAAAACATAACGAACAGATCGTTTTTAAAAAGAAAAAGTGAGTATGAGAAAATCAATTTTCATTTTAACGTTGTTAGTTGCCGGTGCATTAGCTACCCGGGCGGGTGACGGTGAGTACCCGGTTTCAAAGATTTCTCCGGCATTGCTAAAAAATGCGAATATGGTTATTCGTCTTGACGAATCCTTTGCAGAATTGTTGGCACCTGATAAACTTTTGCTGAAACATCATTATGTAATTACTATATTAAACGAAAAAGGAGCGGCATATGCAGGCATGACAGAGGACTATGACAGGTTCAATGAAATTAAATCAATAGACGGGATATTATATGATGCTGAAGGCATTAAGATAAAGGCTTTAAAAAACAAAGACATAGAAGACCTCAGCGGATCATCGGGGATGAGTTTAGCAGATGATATTCGTTACAAGAGACATGATTTTTTTTATAAATTATATCCTTATACCATCGAATATTCTATAGAAAAAGTAAAGAAAGAAACAATGTTCTTTCCAAAGTGGGAACCGGTTTGGGACGAGCTTGTTTCTGTTGAAAAGAGTTTTTTCATTATTAAGACCCCAAAGGATTATTTACTTCGTTATAAGACCTTTAAATATGAGGCAAGCCCGGTAATTAAAGAAGAAGGCGATAAAAAAATTTATAGCTGGCAAATTCAGGATTATCCTGCGGTTAAAAGGGAGTTTGCTTCTCCCGCCTGGACTAGTATCACTCCAACTGTACACCTGGCACCTTCTCAATTTGTCATAGAAGATTATAAAGGTAATATGACAGATTGGAATGAGTTAGGAAAATTCCAAAGTGCATTAAATAAAGATCGGGATATCTTGCCGGTTGCCATAAAACAGAAAGTGGCAGAGCTGATAAAAAATGCACTTTCGGATGAAGATAAAATCAGAAGATTATACAATTTCCTGCAATCTACTACACGCTATATAAGTATTCAATTGGGTATTGGTGGATGGAGACCATTTGAAGCATCATACGTTGCTGCAAAATCCTACGGAGATTGTAAAGCTTTGTCTAATTACATGCACGCACTGTTGAAAGAAGCCGGTGTTCAGTCATACTATGCGTTGATAAAAGCTGGCGATAATGAAGATGATATAATTACAGATTTCCCATCCAGGCAGTTTAATCATGCTATTATTTGTGTGCCCAATGGCAAGGATACTATATGGCTTGAATGTACGAGTCAAAGCAAAGCTGCGGGATATATGGGCGGGTTTACCGGCAACAGGCACGCTTTGTTAATTACAGAGGATGGGGGGAGGCTTGTATCTACCCCACATTATGGAGTAAATGAAAATACACAGATACGGCGTATTCAGGCCGTTCTTGATGAAAATGCTACACTTCGTGTAAAATCGAATTCTACATACGGGGCTATGCAACAGGACGATCTGGAGATGATGATTAATGCTTTATCAAAAGATAAAGTAAAAGAATTTTTGCATGAACAGCTTGACTTTGCTACCTATGAGATCAACCAATTTGATTACAAGGAAAATAAAACTGCCCTTCCGGCTATTGATGAATCTTTAGATATAACTGTCAGCAATTATGCTACCATCACCGGTAAAAGATTGTTCATCATTCCCAATATAATGACAAGATCTCACCGAAAGCTCTCTGCTGATACATCCAGGAAATATGATCTGGAACTTGGGTTTGAGTACAGGGACGTGGACAGTGTTGAAATAGAACTCCCAAAAGGATATGAACCTGAAGCTGTGCCGCAGGATGTTTCCATTAACAGCAAGTTTGGTAAATACAATTGCTCAGTGAAATTAAAAGGTAATAAGCTGCTGTATTACCGAACTATGGAAAAGTACAGCGGTCGTTTCCCGGCAAAAGATTACAATGACCTGGTAAAATTTTATGAAGCCATCTATAAAGCCGACCGCAATAAGGTAGTGTTGGTAAAAAATGAAACAGCACTGAAAGGTTTCTGATCATTTATTGCCGTCTTGCAGGTGCAGCCGGTGAAATAAACGGTGCAAAGCCGGGGCCAGTATCAATCCAATATTAGTGATGAACATGATGCCGCTGAACAACGCATAGAAGGAAGAAAACCATTTGCCGCTGTCAGTATTGATAGGCATTACCGGCCCCATACCGCTTAATATCATGGAAGCATTATGAAAAGCATCCAGCCATGTTATGGAAGGGCTTATTTTTAAATCCCGGGTAAAATAATAGCCTGTCGTGCCAATAGCGAGACAAATTGCTATCACGATAAATGCGATCAAAAGATTTTTTCCCAGCCGTTTGTAATAGACTGACCGGCTGGCTAAGGGTTGTCGTTTGTGTTCATACATAATAGTGGTATAGTGATTAATTGCAGGTAGATGGTATCTGTTCGTCAATTACCTTCTTCAATGCGATATGCACGTCGGGCATTTCTTCGTCCAACAGGTTTTTTACAAAAACAATATAGGCGTACCCCCTGCAAACATCAATCATCGGCCAGATACCGGATAAACCGGGGCTGGCAAGGGTGGCGGCTTTACCGTTGCTGTATTGCATAACCCAGCTTCCCAGTGTATAATTAAATGTATAATTAGCCGCCTGCGCCGCTTTAGGTGCATATTTTATTTTATCTGAAGTAGCTTGTATTTCCATCAACTGATTTACTGACTCTTCACTTACTACCTGCTTGCCGTCGTATTTCCCTTTATTCAATAACATGACCAGGAACTTCATATAATCTTCAGCAGTAGATGAAGCGCCGCCGGATGGGTTCACCGCACTGGCATCTAATGTGGTGAAACTTGTTTTTCGCATAGTCATCGGGTTAAGCAGTTTTTGTTTGATCAGTACGTCAAATTTTTTCTTACTGATCACTTCCAGTACACGGCCAGCTATATTTAAACCAATATTCCCATACCAGAAATCAGTGCCGGGATTAGCACGTATTTCTCTCGCGGCAAATGAATTCACCTCTTCCTCCAGCGAAGCAAATTTTTTCCGCTGAAATAGTTTTTTTAATAATTTCCCTTCATCCTCAATTCCCGTCATGTGGCTGAGACAACCACGAATCGTGATATAATTCTTACCGTATTTTTCAAACTCGGGCAACCAGCGGGTGATCTTGTCATCTAATGATAATTTTCCTTCATCTACGAACTGCATGACAAGGGCGGCCGTCAGCCATTTGCTGGCGCTAGCGACCGGCGCCACGGTTTTGGCATTAAAATCCCCGGTTTCCTTTTTATAGATCAGAGTGTCTTTCCATAGCATGATAACAGCGTCTTTACCCAGCAGTTTTTGTTTGGCCTGCCATTCCTGGTCCAGCGACTGAAAATTGTATTGCGCGAAAACAGGCTGTAAGAATAGCAGGGAAACCGCTAAGACACTGCTTTTGAGACAGGTTGCACTAACTTTATATGACATTGTTACGGGGAATTTTTACTTGGATTGTTATTTGCCAATATTATTAAAAATTAATCGAAATAAATAACCGCAGAGTTGCGGAGACGCCTGACCTGGTTAAAAAGGCAGTTAAACTTTGCTGCGACCCCGCGTCTTTGTGGTCAAAATAAACACTATGAACTTATCAAATTTTACCATAAAAGCGGCTGAAGCCTTTCAACAGGCGCAGCAACTCGCATTTAATGCGAAGAACCCGAACATTGAGACGGAGCATATCCTGAAAGCGTTGCTGGAACAGGAAGAATCCCCCGTTGAGTATTTGCTTAAAAAAAATAACGTAACCGTGAACCTGGTAGATACCAAGCTGGACGAACTGATCAGCAAGTTGCCCACCACCAGCAGCGAACCGGCGCAATCTATCGGTCGCGAAGCCAACAGTGTGATCTTAAGGGCCGGGTCTGTACTCAAACAATTCAATGATGAATTTATTACGCCGGAACATTTACTGTTGGCCATCGTGCAGGGCAATGATTCTACCGCCAAATTGTTGAAGAATACAGGGCTTAGTGAAAAAGGCCTGATCGCAGCCATCAAAGAATTACGCAAAGGTGAAACCGTTACTTCACAAACTCAGTCCCAGGAATTTAATGCATTGAATAAATATGCAAAGAACCTGAATGAACTGGCAAGACAGGGCAAGCTTGATCCCGTGATTGGCCGTGATGAAGAGATAAGGCGCACGCTGCATATCCTTTCAAGAAGAACAAAGAACAACCCGATATTAGTCGGTGAACCCGGTGTTGGTAAAACAGCTATCGCCGAAGGCATCGCGCATCGTATCGTAAATGGGGATGTACCGGAGAACCTGAAATCAAAAATTATTTATGCGCTGGATATGGGATTGCTCATTGCCGGTGCAAAGTATAAAGGCGAGTTTGAAGAACGTTTGAAAGGCGTGGTGAAAGAAGTAGCGGGCAGCGATGGAGAAATTATTTTATTCATTGATGAGATACATACCCTGGTAGGTGCAGGCGGTGGTGAAGGAGCGATGGATGCCGCTAATATTTTAAAACCTGCTTTGGCCAAAGGTGATTTAAGAGCCGTAGGCGCCACTACCTTAAATGAATACCAGAAATTTTTTGAAAAAGATAAAGCATTAGAAAGACGTTTTCAGAAAGTGATGATAGATGAACCCAGTGTGGAAGACGCCATTTCTATTTTACGCGGCTTGAAAGACCGTTATGAAACGCACCACCATGTAAGGATAAAAGATGAAGCGATCATCGCGGCGGTAGAATTATCCAGCCGTTATATAACAGATCGTTTCTTACCTGATAAAGCGATTGACCTGATAGATGAAAGTGCCGCCAAACTCCGGTTGGAAATGAACTCTATGCCGGAAGAACTGGATACATTAGAAAGGCAGATACGCCAACTGGAAATTGAACGGGAAGCTATCAAGAGGGAGAATGATGAAGTGAAACTGAAAGAGCTGAACACCGAGATCGCTAACCTGGCAGTGGAAAGAGATACGCTAAAAGCTAAATGGAGACAGGAAAAGGAATTGGTGGATAAG
Source organism: Chitinophagales bacterium (assembly GCA_015654695.1). Lineage (GTDB taxonomy): Bacteria > Bacteroidota > Bacteroidia > Chitinophagales > Chitinophagaceae > VBAT01. Next base: position 15,146 of record JAATGJ010000141.1, read on the forward strand.
ATACAGAATGCGAAGGCGGAAATCGAAAACCTGAAACAACTGGCCGAAAGAGCGGAGCGGGAAGGCAATTATGGAAAAGTAGCGGAGATTCGTTATGGTAAGATAAAAGAACAGGAAGAACTGATCGCCAGTCTTACCAGGCAGATAGAGGAAAGCGGTGAGAAGCGTTTGCTTAAAGAAGAAGTGGATGCGGAAGATATTGCGGAAAGTGTGGCAAAGATGACGGGCATACCCGTTACCAAGATGCTGCAGAGCGATAAAGAAAAATTACTGAAACTGGAAGATCATTTGCATGAAAGGGTAGTGGGGCAGGACGAAGCCATTACTGCCGTAGCAGATGCGATACGGAGAAGCCGTGCAGGATTGCAGGACCCGAAGAAACCGATAGGTTCATTTATCTTTCTTGGTACCACCGGTGTGGGTAAAACAGAACTGGCAAAAGCCCTTGCAGGATATTTGTTTGATGATGAAAGCATGATGACCCGTATTGATATGAGTGAATACCAGGAAGAACATGCAGTGAGCCGTTTGGTGGGTGCGCCTCCCGGCTATGTAGGTTATGATGAAGGCGGGCAGTTGACAGAAGCGGTGAGACGCAAACCTTATAGTGTTGTGCTGCTGGATGAAATTGAAAAGGCACACCCGGATGTATGGAATATTTTATTACAGGTACTGGATGATGGACGCTTAACGGATAATAAAGGCCGTGTGGTGAACTTTAAGAATACGATCATCATTATGACCAGCAATATGGGCAGCCATATTATACAGGAGCATTTTGAAAAAGTGAATGAAAAGAATGTGGAGGATGTAACGGAGAAAGCGAAAGTGGAAGTGATGGTACTGTTGCGGCAAACGATACGACCGGAATTTCTGAACCGCGTGGATGAGATCATTATGTTCCGTCCATTGATGAAGAAAGAGATCAGGGGTATAGTGAAGATTCAGTTAGACAACCTGAAGCACCTGGTAGCGCAAAGCGGCATACAGTTACAGTTCAGCGATTATGCACTGGAGTTCTTAGCTGACCAGGGTTTTGACCCGCAGTTGGGCGCCCGGCCATTGAAGCGGCTGATACAAAAAGAAATTGTGAACCAGTTGAGCAAGCGGATACTGGCGGGTGATATTGATAAGACTCACCCTGTGCTGGTGGATGTATTTGATAATACGGTAGTGTTCAGGAATGAGGCGCTTGAACTAGAGAAGAGTAATGGGAGGAAGAAGTAAATGAGAAGCTCCGATGATGAGTCGGGGCTTCTTAAATTTCTCAATTTTTAACTTTAATGAAGGCGGCATAATTTTATAAACGTGTTATATTATTTTAATGATTGGTTTTATTGTTTTAATTATTGTTTCTCTTTTGCCTTTTATAGGTACTTGGATTACTTCGCCTCAAGAAGTATTTATTGAGGATGATGACTTCAAAAAGAAAAAAGAAGTATTCAAGAAAAGAACATCCTGGAAATTAACAAGAAAAGGATGGTTGTTTTTGGGAATAGCAGCTCTGACAATTTTTTTCCCTGGGTTCAATACAATGAGAATATTAAGTCAACAAGAAGTTTTCAAGATCAATTAGCATCAAGGGATAATATTAATAGACAGGAATTAAGAATAAGAGATAATCAATCAAGACTCGAACAGCAAGCTAGGGATAAGATTAACAACGAAGAAATCAAAGCGAGAGACTCCTTAGCTAATGCGAAAGTTGAAAAAGGGAAGAACGAAACAATATTAGCTTTGGCAAAATACAGCCTGAAGTATGATTCTTCTCAGAAAAATATTGAAAAACTTGTTCGAGATTCTTCGAAAACAAGAGTTATTGTTCCAGAAAACCCCGTTTTTAGTGCATGCAATCCAAACCAAATTGAATTTGTTGATTCAGTAAATAACCAATACGGGAGTGTAAAGTAAACTGTGTCAAAGTTCTTGTATCCCTCTCTCTCTTGCGGCCTAGGCCGCAAGAGAGAGAGGGAATTTTTTTATAAAATTGCGGTCAGCCGTCCTTCGAACATAATACTTAACTGCTGCATGGTAAG
>JAATGJ010000016.1 GCA_015654695.1 Chitinophagales bacterium
CTTACCATGCAGCAGTTAAGTATTATGTTCGAAGGACGGCTGACCGCAATTTTATAAAAAAATTCCCTCTCTCTCTTGCGGCCTAGGCCGCAAGAGAGAGAGGGATACAAGAACTTTGACACAGTTTACTTTACACTCCCGCCGCTCTTCCTGCGATTGTTGGCTGAACGCCAAGCTGGTATTCATCAATCAGGTCAAGTTGCATTAAAGTCACTATTAAACCCGGGCTGCCCACTAAAATGTTTTTACTTCCGCCATTGCGGGATTGCTTGAGTGCTAGAACTTCTTCTTTAATGATTTCCTTTTTCAATGTTGTATTTTTCCAATCAACATGTTGAAGGGTCCGGGAAAAAACAATCTTTGAAATATTGTCAATTAATACTGCAAATTCATCTATTGGTTTGTTACCGGTAGGATTTTTTACGACAGATGGCCAATAACTTTCCATAAGTTGATAGGTTATCCTTCCGTATATAAGGGTGCCTGCATTACTCAATAGCTCATTATAATGTTCATGTATCTCATCATCTGCAATCATTGCCGTGTGGTCGCAAAACCCGTCAAGTGTCATATTCATTGCTGCAATTAGTTTTCTCATATTTTGTTTTTAATTATAATTATTTTTTTTCTGTTCGTTTCCCCGTTTGACGGGACAGGCATTGCAGAAAGTTTGTCTTGTCCTGGAATAGGTTTGCACAAGCCGCAGCAACAGTCCGGCTTTAGTCAGAAATTTTTAAAATATCTAACTGATACTTTTTGCCAATTCGCAAATAGGGTTTGTAGTTCTTGTGTAATAGTACGCCTCCTGAAAAAACCGCGGCGGCAGTAAGAAGTTGTGTCTTATTGTCTGAAATTGAAAAATTATTTTTTATCAGTCCATTCGCAATATTCAAGCCTGCATAAACAGCAGCGCCGATCCGGAATAGTAAACCGCTTTTAATCCAATAAAAATGTACATGTCCACCTGACCTTGAAATCCGGAACTGTCCATCAATATAGTCTATCAGAATTCCCTTATTTGGCAATGCAAATATATCCGCCAAAGTAAAACCTTTAACGTCATAGTAAACGGTGTCGCTACCCATAAGGCTATACCGGACGAGAAATGGTTTTATATACAATGAGTCGTTTTGAATTTTTGTGATTTCTCCTTTCTGCCATTGTTTGTTCATCAGCAGAAAAGCAATAATTGAACCTTTCCAATACCTGTGAATGTCCTGGCCTCTTTTTTTAAAGACTAAAATATTTTGCTGGCAACAGGCTACTGAAAAAGAAAATGATAGAATGGCAATAAGTGTTAGTTTGGTCATTCTTAAAAATAGAATAACTCTTTTGTCCGCTGCTCCAATTTACTGTTAAAGTTCAGGTCATTTGAGATTTTAGGGTGTGCTGAAAAACTGCCTGTAAAACCAGAGCCTGATGTGGCGATATTCCCTATTTCGTCAGCTGGATATACCGCTAAGCGGCGATATTATGTTTAGAACTTATTCTTTAAGTTGCTATATAGCCAAAGTCCGTATGTTGCCTACAGCCATTCCTATTTTGGCTTATCAATTTCTGAAAGTGAGTTGTCGAGCCATTTTTCGTACCAATTGAGAAATGAGATTCTGTCTTTGTTCCCTAATTCATGGGTAGGGTGGATTCCATAGTCACTTGACCTGTCATCAGTCCATATATTTCCATATTCCTCACCATTTACGATTAAATTGAGACTAACAGCACATCCGAAATTGCAAATTGCTATCGCACCATTCATATACTGTGGATCATAGTACTTTTCTTGAAAGGCTGCAAATTGATTTTCGTATTCTACTTCGTTCTCGTCTTCCTCTACTGTTGGTTCAAACTTCATGTTCCAGGCATCTGTATGAATGAAAGGTTTGGAAGGGTTCAACAATGAGTCTGTTCTTTTATAGTCTAGATCCTGGAATAGAGAATTTTCTAAATGCTCCAGGCCGTAAAAGGGTCCTGCACCTCCGTTGCCAATCAGCGTTATGAATTGAACATATTCTATTGGAAGCTTAATCCCATTATCAGTTTCAAATTTTTCGACTTTGTAAGGAGTTAAAGGACGATTTAATAAATACCTGTGTTTTGATGCACCGAATATCGAATGAGTAGCATCACGTTTCTTTAAGAGATTCAATTTCTCCTTTATCCTGTCTATTTGAATCATAATGAAGATTGATATAATTGATTGTAGGGATCGCGTAAATTTATGACACTCGAACCGCCATTTCAAAAAAAATGCTTTACCATGCCTGTCTCGCACACCAGATGTTTTGTTTTTAATTGCGTTGCGTTAAACAGGCACCGGGGCTTTTTTGTTGTCGGATACAAGCTGCGGCAGCCGCCGCTGTTGTAAGTTCATATTTATTGCCGCATTAACCAGGTCCGCCAATCATTAGCCACTTTGTCCCAGTTGAAAATCTCGAAATCAGTTTCCCCATTAGCTTTCAACGGGAAAAAGTTATGCTCGGCTCCAATGTATGCGTTGAATGTAAAATTTTTCTTTTTCTGCCTTATCATTTCTGTTCTGAAATAATCATTAAAAGGAGAACTATAATCTTTTGTTCCGTAAGTGATAAGTACGGGTATGTTTAATTTTTGCAGATAGTCCATGGGCGGAATTGAGAATTGATAAGTGGCTTTATAGGCATCTCCATAAGAGGCATCCATATTGTCAGGATTGTCAATAATGTTTTTCCAGTCCGAAAATACCCTTTCACCATATTTAGTTGTGTCGTTTTCATGCGCTCTTTGTTGCTCAATCATAGTCAAAATGCGTCCGCAGGGGTTGCCACCTGAATAAATGAGTTGTGTTACTTCAGGAAAACTATAAGCAAGTTTTGCGGCTATTGTACTCCCTTCGGAATGTCCCGCGACTACTAATTTGTCACCCGAAACCCAGGTTTGGATCTGAAGAAATTTAATTACAGCAATAGCCCTGTCAACATAATAATCAAGCAAGTTTCTTTCAATATACTTTTGGGGGAATTTACCTGTGCTATCACTAAAGGTTAAGTCAGCGTTTAGAGATTTTTGGTTAGCCATTAATGGCACATAAGGTTTGCTGATGATTGCTAAATGATATTCATTAGATAAACTGTCCGGGTTGAAAACAAAAACAGGATAAATTCCTTTTTTGCCATTATCATCATACGTTATCAGCAGAGGAATTGGCAAACTGCCCTGGCAAAAAAGAAATAATGGTTTCTTTTTTTGTTCTTCCCCTTTTTTAGATTTAACCAGGATGTCAACCTTGTCTCCTTTATAAGCTGCCTGTAAATGCCTGAAACCATAATTTTCGGGTCGTTGATTTTGTCCATATGAACTGATAGTAAAAAGTAAGAAAGATATGAGGATGAGGTTCTTCATAATATGAAGTACAACGTTGGAGGTTTGCGTTCGGCGGGGCATTTATAAAACGAACAATTTACAGATTTTATTTTGATTGACGGCGGATGCCACAAAGCCACAACCGGAAAGAAACCGGAAGAAACTCCTTACGAAATTCTTGCGAACCGTATTTTTTAATTATTATTAAGGCTACAAAACATCCGGGAATTAAACCCGGCAAAATGAACTGCTTTAATTTTACGCTAAGTATCACCAAACACTAAACTAATAAAATGAAATGGTTGGTGCTACTGACTTGTATGGATTGCGCATTACTCACAATGGCCGAAAAATTTAAGTTGGGAATGAGAATATTCCTCGAATAAAGATGGGGAATTTAGCACCAAAATTACCTTTGCATCTTTACAAAAATGTAAATATTTAAAATGATGAGAACTATATTTCTTCTGGTTATTGGTTTTTCACCCATATTACTGTTCGCCCAGGTACAAAAGTCCATTTTAGTCCAAAATTCCTATTATCCTAAAGCTGGCAAGGCAGAAGAAGTTTATCAATGGCGGCTTCATGCTTCGGAAGTAAGAGCAAAACTTGGACTTCCCAAAGGGCGGGTGCTGAAAAAAATATCCAATAATGAAGGTCCTTATGTATTATGGATTTGCGAATATTCATCCCTTGAAGCCCGGGAGAAAGACGTAAAATTAATTGATCAATCTGAAGAGTTTAAAAAAGTGCAGGAACACATGGGTACGCTGATTGAAAAATTTGAGCGGTTTATATGGGAAATTGAGGAGTAAGGTATGAAAACCATTTTGGGAACATCCGTCAAAAATGCAGTTCAGCTGCCTTGACGATTTTAGTTGCCATGGCACATGTCTCACGAACCTGTGAACGGAGTTTTGTCTCAACTCAATATTATTGCAAAAGCTATTTCCAATACAAAATAGCCGACATACAGAAGGAAAGGAAGAACCAGATACAAGTCAAGTGATCCAAATTTAACTTTCATTGAACCACGCAGAAGGGTTAGTACCCTTACAGAAAGTATAGTACCAATAAGCGTTAAAGGTAAAATTATAAACCAACTAATAATTATATTTGCAGGTGTGGATGGATTAATATACTTCAACTCGTTTATGAAAATATCCTTTGCTAGAATGGCAAGAAATATAAATAAAACAATTGTCGCTATTAATCTCCGTTTTGACAAGTCTTTACATTATTATTGAAGCTTAAATTACAGCCAACGTTAGGGCTTTGCGTTCGGCGGGGCATTCGGAAAACGTCCAGCACGGAACTACAACCGACCGAAGTTACAAAAGTTGAAAATATATTCTGTTGATCATCTGTGTTGGGTCAGCCGGATATGTACCTGATGCCAGCAGTGTCCATGAGGATTTATTCGTCGCCTCCTGCTGACGCAAAACTGCCTGTTGTTGGCTGTAGTTTTACCTTTCTAAAACTTCCTTCAACTTATCAATTTTAGTTATGCCCCATCCTCCGCCTAAACGTTTGCCACATTTTTTACAATGCCCAGTAGTCCTAACTAATAGTTCATCTATTGATAAATAGTATTCTAAGTCCTCTCTTTCAGTGTCACGGGAATTACAGTTAAAACACATTTGGTTTTTTGTTGCGTTATGTAAGAACCAACCATAATCAACTCCTAATATCGTTTCAATTTCTTCAGGGGTAAGCTTTAAGTAGTTTTTCGTATACCGTTTTGATTTTCGAATGTCGTCAAAGGTAATCTTCGGAACCTCTTGTAGTAAAAGGCTTGATGTCCATAATTTGAACGTGGTTGCTTTTTTTTCTGAATTTATGATATCACTGTATGATATTAGGGAGCGTTTCAATAAGTCAAAGACTTGAAAACAGTCACCGTAATTAAATTCGTCTCCCTTATAAGCTTTAGTATCCCTATTGCCGCTTTTCCATTCAATAAAATATTTAGCAACTGAGTTTGATGCAATACTGAAGTCATCGCAGAATTTATCTAAATCAAAATTCCACGTTTTAAGTTGCTCCCTATCTTCTTTTTCACTCCAATAGTTTTGAAAAGGATTAAACCTTGCAGAAAGATTTCCATTTTCAAAAATGTAAAGCATCCAATAATCACCGTCATAGATGTTGAAAGTATAAACTCTTTCTTGTAGCGATTTTGAAAGGAATTTTGAACTTTGGAAGTATTCGGTAAAATAGTTTGGATATGTGACTATAGTTTTTTTGTCACGGATTAGAATTGAGCAAAAGTTTGGGTCTTCTTGCTTAATATCAGATATTTCAAACCCTCCATTAACTGATGACGCAAACTTCCTTAGTTCATCTTCAACAGCTTTCGATTCCTTATTCTTGAAAATTGAAAATGTCAGAAAAAGTCCCATTGTTGTGTTGTTGAAATAGTATGAAGTGTGTCAAAAAAATTACAGCCAACACTTCAAATTTATGATATAAGACACGGAGTATGAAATTATTTAGCCATTGAAAATCAGCAGATTGATATTATACAGTTTGTATTGTTGTTAGGACAATCCGATCTTAAATTTCAATTGTTAGAGGATAATGCAGGAAATTTAGAGTGAAAAATTAGGATGAGTATAATTAAACAATCGTATTCAAACTCCCCTTTGGCATGGTGTCTCTTGCACCAGATGTTTGTCTCGTCCTGAAGAAAGAAACATGTTGACCTGACTTATTAATAAGGGAAATGCTACACTTTTTTTGCCTGCCCGGACCTACTCATGTAACAAGTAAAAATAAGACCTGCTATTGGCTTTGCATTTTCTTACACTACTGTAGTTGACCTGTTTTGGGAATGGATGTCGTACAAAAGTGACCGTTTGTTGGCTGCTGTATTTGTTAGGAAAGTGATTTCAATTCAACCAAAATGTTGATTTTGGCTTGATCTTCGAATTTTTCCTTAAAATATTTCGTTTTGAAAATGTTTCCCATCTCTAAAAAATGTTCCAATACTTTTCTACGCCCCGGTTTATAAAGCATATCAGGAAAATACCCGTATTCTTTTCTTATTTGTTTCGTATACTTTAGATATGACTCGCTATCAGATCCCAGTATTGACAAGTCTGCGTCCGTAAAATAGTTAGTATCCGTGTCCTCATTTACCCGGTGATGTTTTGTAGCGAGGATTTGCAGTTTACATTTGTCCTCATTAGTGTCCCGTAAAACTATATAAAAGTTCTTTGAA
>JAATGJ010000123.1 GCA_015654695.1 Chitinophagales bacterium
CTTACCATGCAGCAGTTAAGTATTATGTTCGAAGGACGGCTGACCGCAATTTTATAAAAAAATTCCCTCTCTCTCTTGCGGCCTAGGCCGCAAGAGAGAGAGGGATACAAGAACTTTGACACAGTTTACTTTACACTCCCACCTTAACCGCAATTTTTCCTTACTAAATGCAATTATCAGTAAGTTCTTTACTGACATAGTTTTGTGAAACCTTAATAATTAGCAATTTAAGGGTCTGAAACAATTCCCTTTAATTTTTCTTCATTAGCTGTTTCTTCTTAGCTGAAGACATTCTTTCATCTTTGTGTCCGCTGGGATGGTTTTCACAAGTGTTATCACCTCAATCAATACGGGAAATGGATATAAGAATAATTACAAAGGACGAGATAGATGCTTTGATTAAAAAGTTAATTGAGGCTTTTGCTGCTCTATTAAAAGACGAAAATGGAGCAGTGAATGGGTCAAAATTATATACTAATCAGGAGGCAAGACTGTATTTAAATGTATGTAGTAAAACATTGCAGAACTACCGGGATAACGGGCTATTGCGCTATACTCAAGTTGGCAGAAAGATATACTATGATCAAACAGATCTTAATGCTTTTTTAGAAACTTATAAAAAGAAAACTTTTTTAGAACAAATAAAACACAAAAAGTATGGTACTAATTAACTACTCAAAGGAAATTAAAAATGCCAAAAAGAAATTTCCCTTACTAAGTAATGACGAATTGATTAAATTCTTGGCAACCAAATTTAAAAAGGAGAATTATCTGAGTAATGCGGAACTAGAACAAGTGGAAAGTGAACTATATGAAAGACTCTCAGGAACTGATTAAATGTAATTTCTAATACCTAAAACAAATTGTATGAATAAGTTTTTTCAAGAAATTATTGAATCAATTGACCCAATTGATATACGAGAAGTTGTTGGCGTTAAAGCTGATAATAAAAGCGACGTTTTGAAAGAAAGTCATTATCTAATATCGGCAGTAGATCACTTAAAGGTGAAGACAAACAATCTGGGATATGATTTTTGTACAAAGAACGGGTTTATATATTTTTTTAACGGGCAATTTTGGCAACAGATAATTGACGGTGAGTTAAGGCATCTTTTAAGAACTGTTTCTGATAATATGGGTATCGACAAGTATAAGGCTCACTACTATAGATTTATCGAAAGCCTAACAAAGCAGTTCTTTGCAGGTGTTTCAATTATGCGGGAGAACAAACAAGATGCTATTGTTATCAATTTACAAAATGGTACTTATGAATTTGGCGAAGACTGTCATTTAAGAGAGTTTAGGAAAGACGACTTTTTAAACTATCAATTGCCTTTTGGATATAAAGCTGATTCCAAAGCACCTTTATTTGAAGCCTATTTAAACCGGGTACTCCCGGATGTTGAGTGTCAAAATATTTTAGCAGAGTTTATTGGTTATGTATTTACTAATGGGCATAAACAGCAAAAATGTATGTTGCTTTACGGGAACGGCGCAAATGGAAAATCAGTTTTTTTTGAAATTGTTAAAGCCCTGTTGGGTTGGGAAAATGTTACTAGTTTTTCATTGCGAAATTTGGGTGAAGAAAATTGTAGAGCAATGATTAGTAATAAACTGCTTAATTATTCTAGCGAAATTGATGCGAATATTAATAACGAAACATTTAAGCAACTCTGTAGCGGAGAACCATTACAGGCAAGGTTAAAGTACAAAGATTCGTTTATAATGGATAAATATGCCAAGTTAATTTTTAACTGTAATGAGTTGCCCAAAAATGTGGAGTTCACTAATGCCTATTTCAGAAGGATCTTAATAATTCCTTTTACACAAACAATTCCAGAAGCAGAGCAGGATAAGGATTTAGCGAGAAAAATAATTGCAAATGAACTTTCGGGAATTTTTAATTGGGTGTTAATGGGATTAGATAGGCTGACTAAGTACGACAAATTTAGTGAAAGTGGTTTTGTTGATAAGGCTTTGGAAGAATTTAAGCAAGAGTCTGATTCTGTGCATCAATTTATAGACGCTTTTGGCTACGAGAAGGTAGTGGAGTGTAAAACAAGATTTATGCCTCTGTATAAGGACTACGCTCAGTATTGCCAGGAGAATGGATTTAGGGCATTAAATAGTAGAAATTTTCGTAAACGCCTAGAGGCCCAAAATGTTACTATCACGAGACTTGCAAATGGTAATTGTGTTTGTTTAGCACGGGGAGAGGGTAATGTGATATTTGAAGAAGAGATGCCTTTTTAAAAAGTTGTTTTGGGATACATTATCTACATTTACTACACTAGCGGAATAATTCGTGTAGCAAGTGTAGATAATGTAGGGTGCAATAAACAATACAAAAATTGGAATACTTAGGTAGTAAATTTATTTACCCATTGTTAATAAGAGTATTTACTTTATTATACTGTCAGTTAGGTAATAAATCTTTCGGGGATATTTCCAGTATTTCTGCAACAAGCAAAAGGTAGGAAATCGAAAAATTGACAAGCCCTCTTTCCATTCTTGAAATTTGTGACCAATCCTTGTCTCCACATTCAAAAGCAAGTTCGGCTTGGGTTAGTCCTTTAGCAAGGCGATACTTTCTAATTTTATCGCCGATTGCTTTTAGCTGGTCATCGTTTCTAAAATGCTTAGTTTTTATTTCTTTTCCCACCGGTCAAAGGGAAATAAGAAATGTATAATTAAATTGGGAGTTTAATCCCAATTTTAAAATACCACGTACCTTTATTACTTCATATTCCTTTTTAAATTCAACGTTATGAGAATTCATTTAGCCATGTATTTTGTATTTCTATTTGTGGTTGCATGTAGCAGCAAAAAGCAGAAAAGTACAAAGCAATCAATAGAGCAAGAGTATTTAATAAGACTCAAAAATGCTCCTCAAAATTCTACTCTTATGTTTAATTTGCATTTTGGAGAGAATCGTTTTAAAGTTCAGAAAAAATTGAAAGAGCTTTTGGTTTCAGGTGAAATACTCAGTTTAGACCAACAAGGATTTTGTTATAAACTAGATATTTCAAACTTCAAAGATTCAATCCCCCCCTCTTTTGATGAACATGGAGATGGTAACAACGATGCCTTACCCTTCAATGAACTTTATTTTTATGCTATGCCAGCGTTTTCAAATGACAAATTGAGTTCCATCCATGTTACCCAATTTTTAAATTTTAATTCAAATGAAATTAAGGATTGGATGAACAGAGATCTTACTATTATTTCGAAGGAAATGAATATGAGAAAATTTGCTAACAAATGTATAAGAGTCATTGCTGCAACGAAATACCTTTTAAGGACTAAGTATTCATTCTTTGATGTTCAAGAAATTACGAAAGTTCGCTCAGAATCAAGTGGTATGTTCGAAAGAAAGGGTGATCCAGTAGAAAATTTAACTACCTATTGGACAAACGATTTTTATGCTACTATATCAGAAGAAATTAAATATACGAAATATGATTTTCCGCCAGGATCAGGCTTTGAAGGGTTTGGAAAAATGTTGCTGAATAGTAATTTTTCCGGTTATCAAAATGTTATTTCACTTAATGAATCTCGCATATTAGTATTAAATTACAAAAGCCCCATGTATGATAAACCAACTACCTCTAATGAATGGCTTTTTCAGGAACAAATGGATAAAGAGGAGGAAATGGCTAACGAGAGAGAGATAAAAAAAAGGATAATTAATGATAGTTTGAAGGGCGTCAAAGAAAAAGAAAAAAAATCTGAATTGAAAAAAATTTGAGTTATTCATTTAATCCTTAAAAATACTTACGCAATGTGCATTAGCCTACATCTCTGCAAGCCGAATATAAATATTACAAACTAAGTATCTAGTAGCAAATTATGTGTGCCAAACCAAATTTTGGTGACAGAATTGGCAATTCGATAAGGGTGTATTTATAATATTGGGTAAATTTTTTAATTTAAGGAATTTATCTCCCTTATCATATCTTCAATAATGGAGCCCAGACTAAAATAAACAGAAGTGTGTGCGCTATCAATGTAAAACACTGGTGGTTTTTTGTAGATATCGTTAAGTATTAATTGATATTTTGTCGGAACTATTTCATCATATTTACTGATATATTGTTTTATGTATTTTGCTTTACAATTATGTCCAAGATATTTTTGGTCTGCAATCGCCCAAATTTTGTTTAATAGAATTTCGGTTACATTTTTTTTTATTAAATCCTTTTTTACAAATTTTGTCAAATTCCCATTCCAAGTAATGCTTCCAAGTTCCGCACCAGTTATAAAAGGGAAATAAAAATCAACATCCTCAACTGTAGTTAATAAACCAGCTTGAAACCCACCACTGCTCATTCCAACAATGCCAATCTTTTTGTATTTACTTCGATAGTAACTGACAATGTTTCTTAATTCCGAAACATATTGCCTAAAGTTTGCAACAGTAAAAAGTTGATTTGCACTTATGAAAAGCTCTCCTGAATAAAATCCCTTGGGTGTACGTTCTTGATGAAATGGTTTAGCAGGCAATATGCAATCTATGCCAGCCTTTGAAACTTTTGTACAAAAATTTACTTCCATTTTTAAATTAGGTCTTGCCCATCCTGGGGAAAATATTAGAAGAGTTGTTGACTTATTCTGTGTAAATAATTTAAAATAGCAATTCTTATTTTCATTGAATTGCGTGGAAAAGGGTGAAGTAAAAGAGTAAGATTTATATTTTTGAGTACCTTCTATCTCCCTAATGTCAAATAAGTAGTCACCTAATTCACTTTTTTGATAAAATGTTTCTGGACTGTTAAAAAATGGTTTTGAATAATCGTGAAAACTTTCATTGGAATATTCGATACCATCTAATTCTTCTTTTTCAAAAATTAAGGAGCAAGTTTTTTTTTGGGTAGCCTTTCTATATAGGTTGTCAATTAACTGGCTAATAAATTTATTCATAAATATAAATTTCAGCTTTATTAATATCTTTCCGGGAAATTGTATTGTTATAAATTTCTTCAATTGAAAGTGAGTTGTTGAAGATGCTAGATCCCTCATAATATGACTTAGTTAACTCTACAATGAATTTTCTAAATTCTTTAGAAAAATCTTCGACAGAATTAGATTGAATCAATCCGCCGATTAAATCTCGTATCAAAAAATATTTTATTCTTTTATTTTCTATAAACCCATTTATAATAAATTCATTCCATTCACTCTGATAACTTCTTGGAAAATGTAAAGATAAAATTGACGAATTAGTCTTATTGATTAATTGCCACTCATTAACCACAAAGTTATTTTTTGATTTTGCAAGTAACGCTAAAATAAAATCTTTGTCATTTTCAAAGCAAGAGGCAAGAAAAGTCAATAGACTCTCCTTCCAAATTTCATTATTAAGAATATTTAATTGAAATATTCTTGCCGACACATATCTTGATGGTTTTTTGTTTTCTAAAAAGGAGATATAATTTAGTTTGGGGGTTATTCTTTTAATTATAGCAGGAGATTTTATTTCAAAAAATTGGTTTGTAATTTCAGCAAAGATTCCTTCATTTGGATTTTCTTCAAAAAAACTATTGTCTAAATAATAAAAAGGATTAAAATCTAGTTGCCCCTCTATAATTAAAGGGTTTACGATCTTTTTACTAATTTCTAATATGTGTAAATAAAATTCTGGAGTTTGATTTTTTATTTTTAATAAATTGTCTATAAAAATTGAGAGGAAAAAATAATTTGATTCGTTGGGGTTGGATAATATTTTTGAAACAATTATATCAATTGTTTTTTGCCTATTAATGCCAACCTGCATCACATAAACATTAAGAGCGATAGTGCTTAAATATCCATTTATACTGAATTTCCCAAATTCTATCATTTCCATAGATTTATTGATAAAGTCAACTTCCTTCTTTGACTCTAAAGTCTCATTAAAAAGGTCAATGAAATATGGAAAATAGTTGTCCAATTGTTCTCGTTGAATTTTTTGGGAAGTCCTGGAATCAGGATATTCGACGAAAAAATAATTATTAATTTGTCTACCAGTTTCATTGTTTCCTATTCCTTTATTCCATTGTTGAATACCCGCGGCTTCTAAAAAAGTGAATACTTTTTGTTTAACCTTTAATGAAATTGGATTACTTGAAGTACTATAAATGCTATCGAAAATAAATTTGTATTTATCAAACAATAGTTTTTTTATAGTACTTATATTATCTATTTTCCCTTTTGAATCAATAAGTATTTTTACAAAAAAAAATATTGTCAATTTCAATATTGATAATTCTCTTTTATCTTCTAATTTGCCAATATTTAGTAAATTATATTTTGGTGTGATTTCGTTTAGAAGAGTAATTATTCTTTCAGGCTCTTTAAAATAACTCAATGCTAATATATCGGAGTAGGTCTCAATTGTAGTATCATCTTCTGTTAAATCTAATATTAGATTTCTTAAATCTGAATAGTTTACTTTGGCTTTCAGAAAATGTAAAAAAAGAGTCTTTTTTAAATTATTTGAGCCATGTTCTTTTATATTATTGCTTAGATCAGTTGAGGAAACAAGTTTTTTAGAAATTAGGGCCTCAAAAAAATTTCCAATAAAATAGGTGTAAAGAGAGTTATTGAATTCGCACAAATGATTAAATATGGGGAAAAGGAAGTCCTTTATTGAATTTGAACCTTGATGCATATTTGAAACCAATATACTATTAATGTTGCTGATTTTGTAAGGGTTAGTATAGGAATTATCAATGTGGCTTCGTATTTTATAAATTGTATCTGCGAAAAAAGTCAATTGATTTTCTAGTTTTGGAGTAGTAATTATTTCATCAAATTCAATACTGAGAGGATTCGTAGAATTACCTAAATCAATCTTCTCATCTATTACTAAGTTCTTGTTTTTTTTGTTTTTTGAATTTAGAAAAAGGAAAGTATAAACAATTAGAAAAATTGAAGATAAAATTATAGGAAGTAGTTCAGTAGTTGTCATTATTTCAAATGGAGTTTTATTTTGAAAATTCGTTAAATTTCATCAAAATAATATATACTAAGGTTGCTACAGTCACAATAATGGTATGTAATAGGATTGTGGTGAGGTTAATGTTTTTTTCGGGCATGTAGGAAATGTTTAGTGTAATGACTATCGTCCAAGAGAAAATAAATATGGGCAGACCAATTACATTCTTTAGGTCTCTAAGTAACAAATATTTGTTTGTGTTATTGTAAAAATAGTCTGCACATACACCAATTGTTGCAGTTGAACAAAAGTATAGAACAGAACAATCAGTTAAGATGCTACTAAAATTGAATATTTTGCTAATGTCAATAGAAGAGTTCATCAATTTTACCCAGAGTGGCATAAATCCAAAAAAAGTGGAAAGTAGAATCCATGAAGTTGTCTTGACTATGCTTTTTCTTTTCATATTTGTTTTTTCATAATTTAATTGAATACTTTCTTTCTCTTTGTTTGAAAGCTTCTCCACCACCCTCAAGAATGTCGCAGACATGTTCTCTTATTCCTTGACTTAATAGTACTGAGTTTACTCTTTCATTTTTAGGGAAGGAATGTTCTAAAGAGCCATTTACGTATTCAAAACGATACCTTCCTGTTTCTTTTTCTATTTGCTGCCCTCTTTGATTTGCAACAACGATGTTTTCCGTATCAGTAGCAACAACAAGATTAGCATTATGTGATACAATAATTATTTGCCTATCTTTTTTCCTTTCTTTTATCATTTTACAAAGCAAATCATATATAGTTCTGTTATCCAAATTGTCTTCAGGTTGGTCAATTAATATTGGAAACTCTGATGAACTAATTTGCAAAAAGAGAATTAGAAGAACAGTTCCCTTTTTTCCTGGTGACATGCTCAATAAATTATCTCCTTTGTAGGTTACTGTGTAATCTATTTCAAAGGAGTCTTTAATTAAGCCACGCAGAACATCTTCAAGCGAAGTTCTTACTCTTAAAGGAATACTTTCCTCCCTGCTATAAAAAAGCTTGTCGTCAAATACCCTAAGTTGTTTTTCATAAAAATCAGGAATTGAATTATAGTTAACTAGCCCTGCTGTCTGAAAAGAATTAAAAAAGTGATCGCTGCTTAATGCTGCTTTATTGACTTGTTCGTACAAAGTAAAATTATTCAGCTTATAAATGACGGTAGACTTTAGTTCAATGTCAGATCCAATATTCTTTTTTGTCTCATTTACTTTTTGTTCAATCATTTGATATGAGTTAAACCTTTTTTTCAACAAGGATGCAGTTTGTTTCCGTATTGTGTTGTATTCCTCGAATAAATTTTTGAATTGACTTTCTAAAGCCAAAGCATTTTGGAATTTTATTTTTTCACTTTCTAGTTGTGCTGTTAGTTTTTGTAACTCCTTTTGTCCTGCAATTTTCTTTAGCAGCGGTTCAAGTTTTTGACCATTTAGTTTTATTTTTTGATTTACCTCAGATTTCTTTTTTGTTAAATCGAGTTTCTCTATTTCATTTTTCAAATTGGCAATTAATAAATCAAAATCGGTTTCAATTTTGAGTTTGATTGCCTTTATATCTTCGGGCACTTCGCCCAACTCATCTAAGATTCTATCAACTTGTCCCTTTAAATAAACTTGATTATTTTCTTCGATTTTACCCAACAAATTTGCTTTTGATGTTATAACTTCTGACACTACTTTACTAAGAGTAAGTTCCTTTAAATTTATGCCTCTTAACTCCGAATCGTTAACACTTTTTTCAGATAACAATTTATTGTATTCACCAAATTCTGTTTTTGAAAGGTTAGAGACTTTCTGGCCTTGTAAAATTTCAATTTCAATTTTTTCAAATGCTTTTTTAATATTCTCAGAATTACCCGTATCCTTAGATTTTTTTTGAACCTCAAGAACTTTATTTCGTACTTTGAAATATTCGTTAAGTAATCTTTCAATTTCAGAAGTTGTATCTGTAATTGACCTTGTTGTTTCCTCAAAAAATTCTTTGAAATCAGTATCTTGAAGGAGAATATTTTTTATCAAACTATTCAGTTCTTCTTTATTGTTCTTTTCTACAAGGTAGTTGATGTAAAGTTGAGGGATATAAATAATCTTATGAAGTTTGCTTGTTGTATCAGTGTTACTATATAAATCTATATCGCCATTCTTCCATGTTACTTTAAAGTCAAAAGCTGAATCAAACTTGTACCCTTCAAACCCTAAACGCTTAGAAGCTCTATCTACCTGTTCTGGGTCTATGCTTTTAGCCGTTGAAAAAATTAATAATGATTTTCCAGATGATTTTCCACCAATGATTGCATTCAAGTTTTCATTCAGCAAAATTTTCTGATTTCCAAATAAGTTAACTGAATCAATAAACTGTAATTCAGAAATTATGAATCTTTCGTTTTTAACATCAGGTTTTAGTGCTTGAATTTTTACTCTATCTTCTGGTTCGTAAAGCGTTTGCCTAAGCCCTTCAAAAGTAGGGTCTGCTTTAATCCAGCAATACCTGTTATCGTCTGGGTTGAAAACTTTTTCATTTGAATGTGCATCGCATCCATGAAAACAAGGTTTTAATGTTCCGCACTTACGTATGACAGTTTTTTCATTATCAATGCTTTTGCCAATAAAGTAAGTTCTGTCTTTTTCATTTGGTGAAAATATTGCATCGGAAAATTGGTAAAAACTTTGTCGTGTTGCATCTAACTGTGATTCTTCTTTGTTAATAAAGAATTCTTCATGTTTGATAATGCCAGTTACTCCGTCTGTACTTTTATTGGAAACTACAATGATTGTGTTTTCTCTGAGAGTTGGGTCGTTTTTGAAAAGGAGTTGAAGCGAATCCAACCCTATTACATATTGTTCGACTCCCTTTTTGTATGCCGCCTCTGCATCAAGGCTTGTGTTGTTTGAGTGATCTCTGCCGAAACGAATTAGTTCATCTCTTGTAGCGGAATAACTACTTTTAGAATTTGTAAACTTTAGTTTACCCAAAAATCGGCTTTCAATTTCTGTGTCAATGGCAGGATTAAAAATGCAATGTAGATTTATTGGAGTTGAAGAACCTGTAACAGGTAAAACTCTTATTTCAATATTTGGTAAGACAAGCTCAAATTGCTTAATAATTTTCCCGCTGGAAATGTAATCTTTAAACTTAAAATAATTCACAATGCTGAAATAGTCAGTAATTCCAATTACATCAATTTCTTCTATGGAATTGTTAATTGTCTCTACATAATTGACCCATTTTTCTTGCGGATTTGCACCGGTAAATTGGTCATTTTTTTTTGTTTCTGGTGTATGAATATGTAAATCCCACTTACGCCAAACTGAACCTCTTTTATATTTTGTGTAATCTGCCATAGTTAGGTTTAATGTTTAGCCAAAAAATAGTTCGGTTCTTTTTTATTTGCTTCTTTGGCCGGATTTCAAAATCTTTTTTAAGAAGCGTCAGCTCAAGTTTGCGGTGTCGTCACAGGATTGCCGATATCACAACGAGTAAACTAGTTGTGGTGTGTGTAATATCGAATATACGAACATATTACTTTTTTTTGGTTGAATATTGTTTCTTTGATTTTCAGCCATTTAAACCTTTTGAAATCATTTTGTTTCTCTCCTAACTGTTGCGACAATACACAAGGCAACATGCAAAACTGCATTATAAAGAACTTTTTTATGTACTACGGAGCTTTAAATATTCATTATATCCTTACTGGTAAAATGCAGATAACGCAATATGGATTAATTTTTAAAGCAATCCTTTCAAGCTCAATTGCTCCAAATATTGATTTAACTGGTTTGTACTTTTAAAATATCTGAAAGTTATTATTACATTCTATTAACGACTTGAGTGTTAAAGCTGCTATAAAAGGGGTAGGACTCATGTTCTGAAACCAATTCATTGTTATTTGATGCCTTTGTGACCGGGTAGGATTAAAATCTGAAACATTCTGATCCATAGCTAGATGTTTCAATATAGATGTGGTCGCGGCAAGGTGGTTATAATCCCACCCCCATAAGAAAGTTTAAGGCTTTCCACCACCCCCTATTTGTTTATGTGTGTAAACATGTTTTAAGGTGTCTTAAAAGGTCACATTATTATATGCAGTACATTTTCGACTATTACATTATTCTTTTAGTGTGTATAGCAAAAAGCTAGAAAGTTTTAGCATTGTTTTAGCGGAGAAATAAAAAACTTTGTAAAACGGAGATCATAAAGGGTTTAGCAGTTTTATAAGTAGCCTCGGCGGGAATCGAACCTGCATCTGGGGCTTCGGAGGCCCTTATACTATCCATTGTACTACGAGGCCAAACTATTCAGCACAGTATCCGGTGTAAATAGAGCCTGCAATATTACGCCAAAAAAATAAAGTTCAGCGATCAATTCTAGTTTGCCATTGATGGTACATCCATGAACAATGATTTTATTTCAATCCCTTTATTCTGAGCGGGAAATCCTATATTTAGCCAGTATTTTTTTCTATGACAGAATCAGCTTTTCTTCATTTGAAATCAGGGATACTGCGAATGCTGGGCGACGGTTTGGATCCCAAACTGAGTTATCATAGCCTGGAGCATACGGAAGATGTGTTACAACAGGCTGAACGTATTGCTGCCGCTGAACATATTACTGATGACAGGTTATTGCTGCTGATAAAGATCGCAGCGCTTTTTCATGATACCGGGTTCCTTGATACCTACAAAGGACATGAAGAACGATCCTGCGAGATCATGATTGAAAATATAGATACAAACCTGTTTGAGAAGGATGAATTAAAGATGATGAGAGGCATGATCATGGCTACCAAAGTACCTCAATCAGCCGTCACATTACCTGAAATGATCCTCTGTGATGCAGACCTGGATTATCTTGGGAGGAATGATTTTGGAATGATCAGTTCTCACCTGAAGGCTGAGTTCCTGGCTTATGGTGTTGTCAAGAATGATAAAGAATGGGATAAGCTGCAGGTAAAATTCTTTGAAGGACATCATTACTTTACCGGTTCATCTGTTGCAACGAGGAACCCGGTAAAAATGCAGCACCTCGTGTTATTAAAACAAAAACTAAGAACAAGATCATAAATGCAGTCAACCGATTATGGGCTCACGTAGTTTCTGGTTAAGGATATTGAATGTCTATCCCGAAGAATGGGGCATAGTAAAACGTCTGTATATATTTCAGTTCTTCCAGGGCGCCGGAATCGCTTTCTTTTTCACTTCGGGGTTCGCACAGTTTTTAAAAAAATTTCCCATTACCGAATTGCCCTGGGTAATGGTCTTCTCAGCTTCGTTGTTATGGATCACAGGCCTGCTCTATACCAGGCTGGAACATAAGCTGAAATTTGCCATGTTTAATGTGATGATCATTTTGTTTATGGCTGGCAGTATGTTGTTGTTGTGGGCTATCGGTTCTTCCGTAACCCAAAATTGGTTTTATTACCTGCTGCTTGCGTGGTTTAATGTATTGTATCTTTTAAACAACATGGAATTTTGGGGGATCGCAGCCATCCTTTTTGACCTCCGGCAAAGTAAACGCTTGTTTGCCGTCATTAGCGCCGGTGATATCCCGGCTAAATTTATCGGCTATACACTGGCGCTGATTTTTGTACCTTATACTGGTACGCAAAATCTTTTATTGATCGGGGCTGTTTGTATGCTGGCTTCATTGCCTTTTTTTCAAAGCATTGTAAAATCCGGTAAATTAAATATACCTCATGCAAATCATAAACATGACGATAAAAAGCAATCGCCGCAGAAGATCAGGAAACTATTGGTGAATATCGCTACCAATAGCTATATCAGGCGTATAGCATTTATTTCCATGCTTACTTCTACCTGTGTTATCCTGGTCAACTATGGTTTTTACGGGGAAGTAAGAAAAGCGTATTCAGACGACGTATCACTGGCGAAATTTATCGCTTTCTTTTATGCCGGCCTTCGTATTGTAGCATTTGTTACAAAAATGTTTTTTGCCAGCAGGCTCACTTCTTCCATCGGCGTCAGGTCGGCCATGTTCATCACTCCCGTTGGGATGTTACTGCTGATTGCACTCATCATGGGTATTGATTGGCTTTCACCAGGCGAAAAACTGATCTTTTACCTGTTTGGTATTTGTTCTATTATTATAGATGTATTGAGAACTTCTTTTAATTCACCTGTTCTGCTTACGCTGATGCAGCCATTGCCCATGCATGAGCGGTTAAGGGCGCATAATATAGTAAAAGGTATCATGGATCCCTTTGCTTCTTTTTTATCCGGTGTTTTTTTACTTTCATTATTTTATCTGCATGACCGGGTTGACCTGATGTTCCTGTCTTACGTATTAATGGTTCTGGGAGGCTTGTGGGTGATCGGGGTAATTTTGGTAAACCGTCAGTACCTGCATATTCTTATTAAAACTATCGGCAGCCGTTATTTTAGCAGCGAAGAGTTTAACCTGAACAATGAAACGGTATCAGCGCATATCAGGAAGAAACTGGAAACAGGCAATGACCTGGAAGTGATCAGTATTCTGCGGTTGCTGAATAATAAAGTGGACCCGGTAGCGGATGACCTGATCGCCGGTTTATTACATCATCCGTCAGAGCAGGTGAAGCTGGAAGCCATACGGCTTATAAAAAACCGTCACGGCGATTATGTAAAAGAAAAGCTGGAAGCGTTGCTGCAAAGTGATGAACCCGCTTCGATCAAAATGGAAGCAGTGAAAACTTTGTGTAAGATTGGAAACAATAAATGGGGCTTACCTGCTTACCTGTATAATACCGTGGAAGAAATGCGCATTGCGGCTATTACCGGTATGTTAAGCAACCATGATGAGGGGATAAAAAAAATGGCAGAATCGACGCTGAACCGTTTATTACTTTCAAAAGAGAGAAAAGACAAAAAAAACGCTATCGCCATCCTGGACGAAGTGAAGGATGAATACGACTCCCCGGAACATATTCAACTATTAAAGGATGGCGACCCGGAGATCCGTGACCTGGCCATAAAAGCAGTTGGAAAATCCTCCCGCAGCGAAACGCTTGTTGCTTTGTTTGGCGATATTGGCACAAACGAAAAACAGGTTTTGGCATCCTTATATAATGCCGGGGCCAACGCTATACCCGTATTAAAAGAACAGGTTACAGGGACTGCTATGCCAGTTGTACTACAGGATAAATTAATTACTCTTTGTGGTAAGATAGGAGGGGACAGGGCCGTACAGGTATTGCTGGAACTGCTGAAGATGCAACCGCAACATACATCCACCATCATCAAGGCCCTTCATCGCTGCAGGTTTATTGCCGATGCAGATACGCAAAAACAATTAGAAGCTATTGCCGGTATTTATATTATCAACGGAGTAGAACTATTGCACATGCAGCAGGGCCTTTCCAAAAAAGACCCCAGGTATGATATACTGAACAGTTCATTGCAGGATGAGATACAGGATATCCGGGAAATATTATTATCTCTTTTTGGATGTATTTACGACCGGGAAAAGATCAACCAGGTAAAGTACGGACTCAATACAAAACATAAAGAAAGTATCGCCAATTCCATGGAGATAATAGAACTGACGGTAAAGAAAGAGATCGGCAAACAATTCAATACATTATTTGAAAACACCAGTATTGAGCAACGCTGTATAGCGTTGCGGGCATTATTTACGGAAAAAAAGTTTGGACGGGTAGAGCATATCCTGGAAAGGATACTTTCTGAAAAACCAGTGATCTATTATAACTGGACAAAAGCCTGCTCCATGTATATTTCCAAAAAATATGATCATTCACTGGACAGAGGGCTGTATAAAAAATACGTTGACTCGGACAATAAGTTGTTGAAAGAAACTGCATTGTTTGCAGTTTCAACCCCTTAACTTTATTATATGCAAACAACCACCACCGACAGGCTGCTACTCGTAGAAAAAGTTCTTATACTTAAATCGCTGAGTATTTTCAGGGATACTCCCGAACATATTCTTGCTGACCTGGCTCCTCTTATGGAGGAAGAAGAATATGAAAAGGGCACCGATATTTTTAAAGAAGGAGAAATTGGTGATTGTATGTACATCATATACCAGGGGGAGGTAAAGATTCACAAAGCAAAAACACAGCTTGCTGTGTTAAGGGAAAAAGAAGTGTTTGGCGAACTCGCTTTACTGGACCCCGAAGTCAGATCGGCCACGGCTACCGCTAGTACAGACTGTTTATTATTCAGGATTGACCAGGAACCTTTTTATGAGTTACTGGAAAACCGCACAGAAATAGCAAGGGGCTTTATTAAAATTCTTTGCCAGCGGCTGAGAGCCCAGAATGAAAAGTCCATACGCACCTCTTTATAAGAATATGGATGGAAGTAAACTATTTAACTACTCCGCTGCTTTGTCCCATCTACCTGGATTTGCAGCAAATGTCTTCACAGCAATTGCCGGCAATATCACGACAAAAAGCCTTTGTATAATAATCTTTATATAAGAAATGCAGCCCGGGTTCATGTCATAGCTTAAATAAATGATATACGACTATCTGGTTGTATATCTTCAGAAAAAAGGGCTTCCGCCCGACTTTTTTTTATTTTTTATCCGGATTTGATTATCTTTTGCCTTGATAATAGCCTTTTTCACCTCTTTTATTTCCAGCCCCTTTTTAAAATTACTGTTCGATACTTGTCATTCTGATAGCGGGTTAATGCCTGGAACTATAGTCAAGTCTGCTATTTGATTTGTTCTTGCGTCTGTCAAAGACAAATCAGGGCAGCTTTTATAATTAACTAAATCATTAACGGAAAGCCGGTGATACAACCAGCTTTTTAGTTATACTTCTTAACTGCTTAACTATGCGGAGTTTTACATTGCCACTGCAAAAAATTTTCTATGTATTTCTGTTCCTATGCTGGGTAAATATTGGTAAAAGCCAGGCTCCTTTAACCATTAGCGATTTTGCTTTTTGGGGTGGAAGCGCTTCTTCGGTTTCTTATAATAGTTCGAAAGGAGTAACTGTTGGTAACAGTGCTATCATACAAGGTAACCTTGGCAGTAACCATCTTATTACTATTAAAAACAGTTTTACACTTACGGGAAGTATTTTTAGCGGGAATGCTGTTATTCTTGGCAACAATGTAAAAATTACCGGTGATATTTTCGCAGCAAAAAATGCTACTAATTCTCCGGCTAATACCATTTATGGAGATAACAGGAGCAATTTTATTGGCAATCTTACCGCCAAAGGGAAAATAGTATTACAAAGCGGGGTTGGACCTCTTGCTACTACCATAAGCGGCCGTGTAGCTGTACCAGCACCCAGTTCAACCAATTATTCAGGACCCACTCCTGCAGGAGGAATTGTGAATACAGTTGTATTGCCGGTACTGCCTTTAATGCCAGTCAATACTTCTTTTGATAGCCAGTTGGGCACAACTGATATTACTACCACCCAAACCATTTCTCCGGGAAAATATCGCAAGCTTGCTTTGACGGGAAATAAAACGATCACCTTTAATGGTCCGGGGGATTACATTTTTAACGAGGTGGATAATGGCATCTCCGCTAACAAATTTGTATTTGATTTCAAGAACACAACAACGGGTACGATCAATATTTTTATAATAAAGAATGCAAAATGGGGTAAACTTTCGGTTAACACAGTCAATGGAAATTTTCCTTCCCGTATCTATACTGAAATTCACGGTAACGGTTCAACCAATAATGGATTTGCATTCGATCTTCAGAGTCCCGGCGTACTGACATCAGGTACTTATTCCTGGTTGGGAAACGTATGGACGCCAAATGGAGGTATAGCTGTTAAAAGTTTCATTTCATCAACCTCTTCGCAAATCATTGGTGCATTATGGAGTGGTACGAAAGTGGATTTGTCAGATAACCTGGTGCTTACCTACCAGGCGCCCGGAAACCCGGCTCCACCTCCACCTCCACAAACCTTAAACCTTAATAATTTTGCTGTATGGGGTGGAAGCGCTTCTTCCAGTTCTTATAATAGTTCTCAGGGGGTAACTGTTGGTAATGGTGCTATCATACAAGGTAATATTGGCAGTAATCATCTTGTTAATGTAAAAAACAATTTTACGCTGACGGGAAGCATTTTTAGCGGTAATGCGGTTACTCTTGGCAGCAATGAAAAAATTACCGGTGATATCTTTGCCGCGAAGAACGCTACCAACTCCCCGGCTAATATTATTTCCGGGGATAACAGGAGCAATTTTATTGGCAATCTTACCGCTAAAGGGAAAATAGTATTACAAAGTGGAGCCGGGCCACTTGCCACTACTATAAGCGGCCGGGTAGCTGTGCCAGCACCCAGTTCAACCAATTATTCAGGCCCCACTCCTGCAGGAGGAATTGTGAATACAGTTATGTTGCCGGTACTGCCATCAATGCCAAACAATACTTCATTTGATAACCAGGCGGGCACAACTGATATTACTAACACCCAAACCATTTCTCCGGGAAAATATCGCAAGCTTGCTTTAGCGGGAAATAAAACACTCACGTTTAACGGACCCGGGAATTATATTTTTAACGAAGTAGATAATAATATCTCCGCTAACAAATTTGTATTTGATTTCAAAAACACATTAACGGGTACGATCAATATTTTCATAATAAAGGATGCAAAATGGGGCAAACTTTCAGTCAGTACTGTTAATGGAAATTTTCCATCCCGTATCTATACTGAAATTCACGGTACTGGCTCATCCAATAATGGATTTACATTCGATCTTCAGAGTCCGGGCATAATTACATCAGGCACTTATTCCTGGTTGGGAAATGTATGGGCGCCAAATGGAGGTATAGTTGTTAAAAGTTTCATTTTATCAACCTCTCCTCAAATCGTTGGTGCATTATGGAGTGCTACGAAAGTGGATCTGTCAGACAACCTGGTTCTTACCTACCAGTTGCCTGTTGGCGGTCCCAGTTATATAGATCCTTATTACCCACCTCCGGCAAACGGAAAAGTAACCACGGCCAATAATGTTATTGGTGCAGAATTGCTGTCCCTATCGCAAAATTCAGGTTCTATCACTTCCATTTCCGAAAATGAAATCTTCATATTGGATTCCGGCAAAGTAATGATAGAAGTAATCACCGATTCAGCGAACTTCAATACTGTAAGGAGCCAATTGATTACGGCTGGCATGACCCGCATAATAGACAATGGCCCGAAGGTTTATATCATTACCGGTCTTTTCGCAGTCAACAAATTGACAACGCTCAATACCAACACACGAATTAAATATGTGCGGCCACTTTATCCGCCTATTTCAAACGCCGGCCGGGTAACTACACAGGGTGATATCACCATGCGTTCCAATGCTGTCAGGGAAAGATTCGGGTTAGACGGCAACGGTGTGAAAGTAGGCGTGATTTCAGATAGTTACAATTCAAAACTGGGCGCACAAAGAGATATAGACAATGTGGACGTAGATGGCTATGGTGACCTGCCGGGAATAAAAACAGGCGGCCAACCCAACGCTAATCCCAATCCTGTTCAACTAGTTGGAACAGATACGAAGGGTAGCGATGAAGGCAGGGCCATGTTGCAAATAGTTCATGATATAGTGCCAAAAGCAAAACTAGCATTTCGTACGGGATTTTTGAGTGCGGGAGATTTTGCAAAGGGTATCCTGGAACTGGCTTCACCCACTCTGCCGGGTGGGCGTTGCGATGTGATTGTGGATGATATCACGTATGTAACAGAGCCTTTTTTCCGGGATGGTATTGCGGCCAGGGCGGTTGACACGGTGGTAGCGCGGGGAGTAACTTATATATCTGCGGCGGGTAATTTTGGTAATAAATCCTATGAATCTGATTTCGTTGGCGTCACTAATACAGCCATCATACCCACCGGCCAAATTCACAGGTTTGGCACCGGCAATGCTGATATTTATCAAACGGTGAATCTTAAACCCGGATCTTATACCATCGTCTTGCAATGGAGCGATCAATATTATTCACTGGGTAGTACTACGGGCGTTCAGTCCGATATGGATCTTTATTTGCTGGATGGAAATGGATTTACTTTGTTTGGTTTTAACAGGAGCAATCTTACCAATGATCCGTTTGAAGTTTGTCCCTTTACCGTAGAACAGGAAACAAATGCCAAAGTGATGGTTGTGCGGGCTGCAGGTTCCGGCAATGTAAGATTTAAGTACATCATATTCCGCGGTGATGCTACTATACTGGATTATCCAACAGGCACATCCTCCCTGGTAGGCCAGGCTAACGCTACAAGCTCTATTGCTGTAGGCGCTATGCTCTATGCCAATATCCCGCCATTCACGCCGGTTTGGCCGGGCGTAGCTTCGTTCTCATCAAGAGGCGGAACTTCTACCGTGGCGCAGAACAACTCGTTTATAAAACGAAGCAAACCTGAGTTGATCGCACCTAATGGTGTTAATACCTCGGTGAGGTTGAGTGGGAACGACTTTGACGACGGTGACAGCGATCCTAACTTCTTTGGCACATCGGCTTCCGCGCCACATGTGGCTGGTGTAGCGGCATTACTTATCCAGGGGCGTAAGAAATATAATTTGCAAACAACAGTAACACCCGGTCAAATCAGGCAACATTTGATATCATCGGCGGGACGATTCACTTACCTGCGGGACACGTCGTTTACTTTTGAAGGAGGGTATGGCTTTGTACGGGCTGACTCAGCGATTAAGCAAATAGCCAATGCAAAACCAATAATATCCTCTTTGGAAGCCGTGATTCCCGGGGGGCAAAACGGCACACAGCCTTTCACAGTAAAAATAAAAGGTAAATACTTCGCCGGCAACGCGAAGATTTATCTTAAGGGAGTTCCGGTTACCACCACTATTTCTCTTGATCCTCTTACAGGTATTGATACAGCCAAAGCCACTATTCCTGCCATTCCTTCTGGCCAAAATCCGTCTTTTCGATTAGTTAATCCTGCGAAAAGCGTCAGCGGCTTAGATGGAGGATCATCTGATTCTTTATTTTTCTTCAGTTCAAGATCAGAAGTATATATTAAGGCAGAAGATAAAACCCGGAAATATGGACTTGAAAATCCTGCTTTAACGGCAGTAGTTTATATTATTACGAATGGGGATACACTGCCTATCAATCTGACAAATATTACACTTGCTGGTTTGAAGCTGGATGGAAACAACCTGAAAATTTCCACCATTGCCACACCCATAAGCAGTGCGGGTTCGTATAGCATTGTCCCGTCCCGTACTACACCTCTTGCCCTTGATGATACGCTATTTAAACGGTATAGCTTCACCTTTAAGACCGGCACTTTGATGGTACAGAAAATGCCTTTGAAAATTACTCCGGGTAATCTGCAAATTAAATATGGAGAATATCCTGCCAACATTACTTATACCTACGATTTAGATCCCTCTGCGACCAGTTCACTTACTATGCGTGATGAAGTAAAAGCTTTGCATAAAAAATATTTAGCTGATAATGGATTGATTGTTGTCAATGGATTAAATAGCCAAAATCCTCCTGTTACCCAGGCTGATTTACTCAATATGAGTTCGATGGCAAGTTTCCAGGCTGTTCGCAACGCAAGAAAGTTCAGTTTGGTAAATGGCCAGTTGCAGGCATTGG
This sequence comes from Chitinophagales bacterium, assembly GCA_015654695.1. Taxonomy (GTDB): domain Bacteria; phylum Bacteroidota; class Bacteroidia; order Chitinophagales; family Chitinophagaceae; genus VBAT01. The sequence goes on from JAATGJ010000123.1 coordinate 20,516, forward strand.
TCAATAGCATAAATGAATCACAGATGGGTGACCAGCGGTTTATTGTTGATGTATCCGCAGTGTCGTTGGCAAATTATAAATCGAACCCGGCCAATGCAGCCATGGTTCAATCTCTCTCTGGCTCACATGACCGCGGATTATTGAATTTAAAAGCATTGGCAAACGGAACGGCTAAAGCCTCGGTTTCAGGTGGCCCGGAGAAACCCATCGTCAATGGTCAATTACTGGCAATGGTCAACGGACAACTACAGGCACTGGTCAATGGCCAATTGCAAGCCCTGGTAAATGGGGTGTATGTTCCGGCGACCGATATCGTTTTCCAAAATGGGCAACTGCTGGCGCTTGTTAATGGCGTGTGGACAGTTGTTACCAACGGACAATTACAGGCAATTGTCAATGCTCAAACAGTCAACGTTGAATTGTCAATAGCAAATGGCCAGTTGCAGGCCCTGGTAAACGGGCAATTAATGCCGCTGGTCAATGGTCAATTACAAGCCCTGGTAAACGGGCAGTTGTTAGCTATTGTAAATGGACAATTGCAGGCGTTGGTAAATGGCCAGTTGATGCCTTTGGTAAACGGCGAATTAGTCGCTATGGTAAGTGGCCAATTGCAACCATTGGTGAATGGTCAATTATTGGCATTGGTGAACGGGGAGCTAATGGTGGAAATGTTCCCGGGTGATGAATTGCAAATTGTACAGGATCTTACATTAGTGGACAATCAGCATTTACAAGGTACAGTAAACGGCCAATCGCAAAGTATTGTAAACGGTCAGCTTAAAGCCATTGTCAATGGAATAAAAACTGATATTAGTTATGTCAACGGGCAATTGCTGGCCCTTGTCAATGGAATAAATACTGAACTTAGTTATTTGAACGGGCAATTGCAGGCCCTTGTCAATGGACAGTTACAACCATTGGTTAATGGGACGGCTGTAGGAGTCGAACATGTAAGGCAATTGGCGAACGGGCAACTACAGGCCCTGGTGAATGGGACAACATATATTCCCATTACAAACGGGCAATTGCAGGCATTGGTAAACGGGCAACTGCTCGCGATGGTCAACGGGCAATTGATGGCCATTGTAAATGGCGAACTCACATTCACCGTTTTTAAAAATGGTCAGTTGCAGGCGCTGGTAAACGGGTCCTTCATTCCTATCACAAACGGGCAATTACAGCCGCTCGTCAACGCCCAGTTATTTGCGATGACCAATGGACAATTACAGGCTGTAAATAGCATCGGCCTGGTAAATGGAGAATTACAGGCGGTCGTAAATAACCAGACGCTGGTTTATGCAAATGGTCAATTATTAGCCCTTGTAAATGGACAACTGCAACCGCTCGTTAATAATTTTGATGTTAGCGGAACCAATAACAATGCAAAAACACTTGTATTGGTTGACCAGGATGATATTACCCTGCAATCCGGGGATGTAGGTGGTATGTTCTCAATGAACATGATAACAGGTCTTGATGCAGGAGTTCAAACATTGATACCGGGTAGTTTTGTAAATGAGAATTTTGAGGTCACTTATGGTTTGGGCCAGGTAACAATCCTGAAGGCGCCATTGATCGTGAAGGCAAAGGATACAACAAAAGTGTATGGCAACGCCAACCCGGTTTTTACCACTTCCTATTCAGGATTTGTATATAGTGATGGGGTTGGAAATATAACTCCGCCAACTGTTTCCTGCGCTGCAGATAATGCTTCGCCGGTAAATACATACCCGATAATACTAAGTGGCGGCAGCGCTGCTAACTATACACTGGTATTGCAAAATGGTAATTTGAATATTACAAAACGTGACCTGACTTTAACAGCCAACAGCTTAACCAAGGTATATGGCCAGGCCAATCCCCTGCCAGGATATACTGCTTCAGGTTTTGTAAACGGAGATAATATAACCGGTATTGATGTCCCGCCCGTTATATCCACACCAGTTACTACGGCTTCCGGCGCGGGAACTTATCCAATAAATCTCATTGGTGGATCCGATAACAATTATAACCTCCTGCTGCAACCGGGAGTGTTTACAGTAACAAAAGCTGTATTATCTGCTGCTGCAGATAATAAATCAAGAGTATATGGCAGCGCCAATCCGGCGTTTACTATCACTTACTCGGGGTTTGTAAACGGGGAGGGTGCAGGTAATATAACAACAGCACCTGCAGCAACTACTACAGCTAATACAGGCTCGTTTGCAGGCAATTACCCAATTAACCTCAGCGGCGGTGTTGCAGCTAATTACAGTTTCAGTTATACCCCGGGTATACTTACTATTACACATGCTCCATTAACAGCTACAGCCGATGATAAATCGAAAGTTTATGGTGCTGCCAATCCTGTACTTACTATCAGCTATTCGGGTTTTGTAAATGGGGACAATCCAGGTACGCTTACAACCCCTCCGGTTGCCTCTACAACAGCAACTGAAAATTCAAATGTTGGCACGTACCCGATTATATTGACGGGAGGAAGCAGTAATAATTATTCTTTCCTTAATACGTCAGGAACTCTTACAATTGGAAAGAAAACGCTGAATGTAACTGCTGACAATAAGGCAAAAGTCGCCGGATATCCCAATCCGGGTTTAACCATCAGCTATAATGGATTGGTAGGTGATGACACTAAAGATTCAGTATGCGTACCGTTTGTTATACCGGCATCGCCTTTGAACATCCAGGATTTAAACCGTGTAACAACGTATACGAATGTTAAGTTAAACAACGGGAATAATTATATCTATGCAACTCCGGGGCAATCCGTAACGCTTACAGCTGATTACAATTCTATTTACTATGATCCCACTAATTACTGTCCCGGATGTATTACTCAGATACATATTGGCCTGAGTAACGGTAATGGGGGAAATGTGTTTAATCAATGTATTGAAACAAATGGCGGAATTGCTACTCCACAACCGTCCGGGTCCATTAGCAGGAACTTCAATGCACCAACAAATCCAGGAATCTATTATATAACACAGGAATCCACATGGTGGTATAATTGCGGACAATTTGCCGATCCTGTTCATGTTAATAATGCAAGTAAGGCAATAGCTGTAGTGGTAGTTAATGTATCCAATACCAGCATTACTGCCAGTGTTGCTGCAGATGAAACATCACCGGCTGGTAGTTATCCTATTACATTAATAGGTTGTGATAGCTACAATCCAAACTATAATGTGATATTGCATAATGGCACTTTAACAGTAGAGGATCATTGCATTGACGCAACCGGTCATTTATGGAAAGCTAATGGCAATTTTAATGATGACCTGGGAGGAGCAACGGCAACACCTGGTGGAGGAGTTACAGCTACAGGCGCGCCCCATGAAGGATCTAACAGCTTTTCTTTTAATGGAACAGGATACATCTCTACTGGCACCTCTGGTTCTGTTTCAGGATATGGATATTTCACTGTTAGCGTCTGGGTAAAGACAACTTCGACCGGTCCCATGGTGATCATCAATCAACGTGATGTCAATAATGATGGAGAATATATTCTGAAGATAGGCGGCATTCACTCTTATCCGGCTACTGCGGGAGGTGAAATCCCGGGCAAAGCGTATTTCCTGATTTATGGTAGTGGAAGCAATCTTGTTGATCTCATTTCTACAACTTCGGTTAATGATGGAAACTGGCATTTCATTAAGGGCGAAAGAGATGGTACTGATGTAAGGTTGTACGTTGATGGCGCTTTGGAGGCCTCGGGTAATACCGGCGTTGTTGTTAATTTAAATGGGTCCATTACTACTACTATCGGCAGAGATACAAGAGATGGTAACGCTTATTTCAATGGTCTTATAGATGAGATCCGGGTTTCTATTTGTCCTTCGGTGTTACCAATACCAATACCAAGACAGGCTAATAATTTAGCACCTGTAGTAACATCGAATGCATTACCACCTGTTACAGAATCTGTAGTAAAATCTGTAGCAGTGCCTGTAAAAGATACGGAGAGCAAACCTGCTGAGGATAAATTATATCCCAATCCTGCATCCTCTATGATAAGGGTACAACTTAAGGATGATGTCCGGCAAATAAAAGACATACGGGTGTATGACGGGGTGGGCAAATTGATTGCAATATCTTCAAGAAGAATAAATGACGGTCTTTATGAAATAAATGTGGCAAGCTTATCAGGAGGCATATACATAGTAGAAGCAAAAACGACAGCTGGTATTAAAACATTTAAATTTATTAAAATGTAAAAACCGTCAAAGAAAGAGGTTCCGGCCTCTTTCTTTTTTCTTAACTTAACAGCAAATTTCTTTATTAACGACCGTCACCATGAATCTAAAAAAGATTGTATTGATATTGCTTTTGGTATCCTGCTTTGCAGCTTACGGCCAAAATAAGGCCGGTAAGGATACCGCAACTGTCAATGCATTACTGGACGAAAGCAAAAGCCTGGTTGGCAGTGATTCCGCCAAAGCCGTAAACCTTGCCCTGCAGGCAAAAGAAATGGCCCATGAATTAAAATACTACAAAGGAGAAGCCTATGCGTTAAAGGGTATTGGTATGGTGTACTATATGAAAGGGAAGTATGCAGAGACACTGGATTATTGGAATCAATCGTTACAGATTTTTGAGGATATAAAATTTGACGCCGGTATATCCAACATGCTGAATAATATCGGCGCTATCTATTTTAACCAGGGAGCCGATGCTAAAGCGCTTGAATATAGTTTACGATCATTGCAAATGGCAGAGAAGATTGGGGATACCCTGCGCATGATTACTACTTTAGGTAATATCGGCAGCATCTATCACAATAAAAAAGACCCCAAAGCACTGGATTACCTGTTAAAGGCAATACCGCTGTTTAAAAACAATAAACATGTTTTTGAGTATGTCGTGGTAACCGGGGATATTGGCGAGATATATTTTGATAATAAAGAGGATTCAAGTGCATTGGAGTATTTTGAAAAATCAATAAAAGCCGCGGATACTACCTATTCCTCTGCTTTTTCTGTAAACGGAATTGGCAAATTATATCTCAGGGAAGGAAAATTGACCGGGGCGCTCCAGTATCATAATAAAGCATTGGGTATCGCCAGGAAATTTGGTGATAATCTCCAGGTGGTCCGCAGCTACCGGGGTATTGCAGATGTATATATGAAGCAAGGCAATACCTCACTGGCAATTGATTATTATAAACAAGCCAAAACCATTGCGGAAGGAATGGATGATCTAAAGGTTGAATTAAAGGATCTCTACCAGGATATGGCAACTGCCTATTCAAAAAATAAGGATTTTTCAAGCGCTTATTTGTATAAATCACTATATGCTGACTTAAAGGATTCACTTTACAATATCGAAACCAAAAAGAAATTAAACCAGCTTCAATTTGATATTGAACTCTCCAAGAAGGAAGTAGAAATTGACCTGGCTGACGTTCAGTTAAAACGGCAAAAGTTTGCCAAATGGGTGCTGGTGGTTGGACTGGGGATGGTAATGATGATCACATTACTCATTTTCAGAAGCTATCGTATAAAAGCAAGGACCAACAAAATACTTGACCACCAGAAAGTAGAAATAGAAAACTTATTATTAAATATTCTCCCTTCTGAAGTGGCCAAAGAATTACAGGTTACAGGGTCTGCTACTCCAAGGAACTATGAATCGGCATCAGTGATGTTCACCGACTTTAAGGGGTTTACAAGCATTGCTGATAAAATGGCTCCGCAGGAATTGGTGGAGGAACTCAATACCTGCTTTATAGCATTCGATAACATTATCGGGAAGTATAACCTTGAAAAAATTAAAACGATCGGTGATTCTTATATGTGCGCCGGTGGCATCCCCACCCCCGATGAAGATCATGTGTTCAATATGATAAAAGCCAGTTTGGAGATAAAAGACTATATCGTCCAGAATAATAAGAGAAGGGGAGAAGAAGGCCTGGAGCCATGGTATCTCCGGATTGGAATTCATGTAGGTCCGCTGGTAGCGGGTGTGGTAGGAAAGAAAAAATATGCTTACGATATATGGGGCGGCACCGTGAATATTGCCAGCAGAATGGAAAGTAACGGGGAACCGGGTAAAGTAAATATTTCATCTGATACCTATGAATTAATAAAAGACAAATACGATTGTATTTACCGCGGGAAAATATTTGCGAAAAATATTGGTGAAATTGATATGTATTTTATTGAAGGTGAAAAAATACCCGGCGTCAACAAGGAAATCAATATCAGGGAGTATTCAAATTAATATTCTCTTCTTTTCAAATCAACCCATCGGCAAATTACCTGATCAAGCCGTTCGCATTAGTGGCAAAGATCTTCACAGCGATAGCCAGCAATATCACACCAAAGAATTTACGTACTGCTATCAGCCCTGCCGGGCCCAGCAGCCGGGCAATAGCGCCGAGGGATTTTAAGACAGCATAGACAATGACCAGGTTGATCAGTATGGCCATTAGTAAAGTAGTTTCTCCAAAATTTGCTTTCAGTGACATGATAGTAGTCAGCGTGCCTGACCCGGCGATCAGCGGAAACGCTATAGGCACAACAGTAGCGGCTTTAATATCCTTATCACTTTTAAAAAACTCTACGCCGAGTACCATCTCAAGTCCTAATATAAAAATAACAATAGAGCCGCCTACGGCGAATGATCTCACATCCAGTCCCAGTATGTTTAAAAAACCTTCTCCTATAAAAAGAAATAAAACCATAAGCGCCCCTGATATAAGCGTAGCTTTTAATTCATTCATACCGCCCATTTTAGTTTTCAGGGAAATAAGTATGGGTATGGAACCGATAATATCAATGATAGCAAATAACGTAAACGTGACGGTGAGTAAATCTTTAAGATCTATTTTCATAAAAGCCCTTTTGGCAAAGGTAGTATTGAAATAAATAAACCTGCAAGCAATCGCTGCTTACAGGTTTACAAAAACTCTCCTATAGTTATGTGTAAATAAACTTTTCTTTAAACAGTTCAAACTCTTCCTGCAGGTGTACTAAACAACTCCTGCAAAGACAGTCAGTATATTTTTGTTCAAGATAAGCTCTTTGTTCCGTAGTTAATTGTATGCCGAAACACTGGCATTGGGTAACAGAACCCGGTTTGCATTCAAATGCAGTAGTACACCGCTGGCAGGATTTTGTTTCGTGCTGGCACATAGTTCCGTTTTTACAACTGAAAGCTGATACCTCCGTTTATTAAGAAGGGTATGGCATTATAACCCCTGATATCGAAAAACTTTTTGCCGGTGATATTTTGCAGGTCAACGAAGAATTTTATACTGCCCTTCCATTTATACTCTGCATAAGCCCCCAGCAAAAAATAGCTGTCCAGTAACACGTCTTCCTGCATATAACCGCCCACATCATAGCGGTTGCTGACTGATTTGGCGCTGATACTGGCAAACAGGTCTTTGGTAAACTGGTAACCGATATTCAGATTAAAATTATGTTTAGGCCGGCGAAGTAAATGCGTATATGAAGTATCATTAAAACTTTTGCGGCTTTGTGTTTGTTCATCCCCGGTGATCAGGGTGTAATTAGCGGTGATATTCAGTTGTTGGGTGGGTCTTGCGGATAGCTCCCATTCAAGACCATCCACCGTTTGTTTTACGAAGTTGAAATACTGGAATGTATTGTAATTATAGTCAATACCATTTTTTATATCCCTGTGGAAATAAACGATGCGGTTGCTGATGGCTGAATGCAGTTGCTGAATGCCGACCTCGTAGTTGGTGGATGTTTCTGGTTTCAGACCAGGGTTGCCGCTAAAAACATCATATACCTGGAAGATAGAAGGGGCTTTAAAACCAGAAGCGATGCTGCCAAACACTCTCCAGTTTTTATTGATGGAAAAAGAAGGGTTGATGGTATAGGTGCTGTTAGTACCATAACGGGAATGTTTATTTGTCCGCCCGCCAACTTCTATATTCAATCTTTTATTAAGTGCATTGAATAGTAAAGAACCATAGAAAGATGTTTGATGGACAGACGTGTCATCGAAGCTGCTGCTGTAAGGTCCAAAACTGCTGAGTGAATAATACTGCTGGTTCATGTTTGCCCACCTGTAATCCATACCCGCAAGAACGGTCAGCCATTTCGCAGAAGTTATATTTCCGTACAATTCTGCATATTGGGTACGGCCACCATATTTATTGCTTTCAAATTTTGTTCCAAACGGGCGAACAAACAAGCTATCATTTCTGTAAGTTCTCTTTAATTCACCGTATTGGTAGTTAGTGGTAATATTTACAATACCTTTTTTAAAATTCATTCCTGCACCGGACGATAAGCTGCTGTTATTGATCGTATAATCTCTTTCGTCAGCAAAAACACCGGCGTCAATATCCGCTTTGTACTGGCTGTGTTGTATAAATGTTTTTATCAGTAATGAAGGGATGACCTGGTATTGCAGTCCGGCATTGATCACATTGCCATCGTAACCATCATTATCGTAATTGCCTGTTCCGGTATTATCGTGGGCAGATGAAAAACCATTGGTGCTTAATTTCCCGAAACGGGTAGTGTAAGTAAGCTTACCAGCTTTACCATACAGTTGGATATTATTCCTGGCTGTATTCTTATTGCCCAGCCCGCTTGTCACTTTTACATGGAAAGGTTTATTTATATCTTTTTTTACGGTAATGATATTAATGGCCCCTGCAATAGCATCGCTTCCGTATAAAGTGGACTGCGCTCCTTTACATATTTCTATCCTTTCCACATCATTGATAGAAAAAAGATTCAGGTCGAATTCGTTGTTGATCATAGATGGGTCGTTGACAGGTATCCCGTCTAATAATATCAATATTCTCCCGGAAGAAGCTCCTCTCATAAAAACGGTCTGTACGCTTCCGGTAGCGTTGTAGGCGCCGGCAATAGTGATCCCGGCCTGTTCATTCAATACCTGGGCAACAGTTTTCCCGCTGCTTTTTTCCAATTGCTCTTTGCCGATCACGGTAACCACTTTACCGGTCTGGCTTTGCTTTTGTTCAAATTTGTTGGCGGTAAGGATAACCTGGTCTAATGTGGTGGTGTCTTGCTGCGCCTGTAGCTGACTGCTGGTAATGACAGCAGCCACGATAAAAAATTTCTTTTTCATTTTATTGAAAATTTTTTAGTGACTGCTTCCGGAAAATAAAAAGTGATAGAAATATAAACGTCCTGCGACTTTTACATCTCATGCCTTTCACCCGAAAGCTGAATGCCTGCCTGCCGGTAGGCAGGTTGTTTATGTGATGTGGCAGGTCTTCTGGCTTAAAGCGTTGTTGAAACCTTCCCATCCCGCCATGCGGGGCAGTGGTAAATCTTCAACAATTTTGCTCTTTTAAACCTTCCGCCAATCGGCGGAGAGGTTTGGAGGGGCTTCTTACAGCTACGGGGATAGCGCCGGACTTACACCGGACTTCCCTTTTAATTCCGATTATTAGGTCGGAAACCAAATCTTTGCAAATGTAGGGATAGAAGTCATTCAGTCAAGAAGAGTTTTCTTCCAGGCTTTACATTGACCATTCACGTTTTTGTTCATCTATACATTCTGCATGCCTGGCGGTACACAACAACGATTTAACTTGTATATAATGAAACAGAATAAACTAACCCTGGTAGCAGAATCATCGTTGAAATAATTTATCAGAAGAAATAAAAAAGGGTTACTTGTTTGCAGCCTTTATCCATTGCAGGGATAACCCAACATAATAATTCCTCCGTGGCGCTGCGTTATAAAAACGGTTAGCGGCGGCATTAATATCATTGCCGAGACTATACACTTCATCCAGTAAATTGTCCGCACCGGCATAAAAATTCATCTTATGTTTTTTGCCAACTGTTTTCTTCCAGCCTATCCTGCAGCCCAGTACCTGGTAAGCTTTGGCAGAAAAAGTATTCGCATCATTCAGGAATATTTTTGATGCAGCATAATAAGTACTGTTAAGGTAAAATCCATTCTTTAATAAAAGATCTCCCATAACTGAGAATGTATTATTGGGAACACTTGGAACTTCTTTGCCCGAAAAATCGCTGGTGCCTTTTACAAAACTTCCGTAACGGAAATGATTGTAAGTATAATCAGCCTGGATGATAAAATTGTCAATGAATTTATTCCCCACCGGGCTATAGGTATAATCAGTATGCAATTCCAGTCCTTTTTGTTTTACATCACCTGCATTGGTAAAATAATCGGCGCCGCTAAGGTCGCGGCGTTGCACCAGTGCATCATTCAGTTTGAAATAGAAAGCGGTGGCTTCAAAATATAATTTCAGATGACGAAGATGATAACGGGCGGTCATCTCATAATTGACACCTTTCTCGGCTTCCAGGTCAGTACTGATAGCTCCTGTTGACGGAAGCAGTTCAGCAACTGTTGGCGGTGAAAATCCTTTTGATATAGTAGCAAGTAAAGAGAAGTCATTACCCAATTTGCGAAGCAACGAAAATCTAGGGGCCAGCTCATTCTGGTAAGTACGGCTTTGGCTGGTTACCGGGTAAACACTCAGCCTTGTAAACCCGACTTTACTTTTATTAATACTCACACCTGCGGTAGCTATCCATTTTTCATGAATGTTAAGATCTCCCTGTAAAAAAATACTATAAGTGGTGTAGCTGACATCATCATTGGTTTGCAGCGTATCGGGGTTGCCATTTCTATTCTTCGCAACCTGTGTATTAAAATATCCCTGCTGAAATTCGCCACCACCTACCCATTGAAATTCGGCTGTATTTATTTTAGTAGTATAAATAAAACTGCTGCGACCACCAAAATGCGGCTCATTCCTTCTTTCATAGTTCCTGATGGCCGAATTTTTGATTTGTGCAAATGCGCCATACAGCGAAGTAGAATTTTTAAAAGAAGAAGTAATATGGTATTGGTTACTGAATCCTGCTAAGATCGTCTTTTGAAAAATAGCTGCTTTTGCATTGACAGCACTGGGAAACCCACCACCGGCTGGTCTTGCTGCTTTTGGATCGGCTTCAAACTCTGCCAATGTTAAGGCGCCGGGAGTTTGGTAATACATGTCGGTGAAAAGTAACGAAGCTGTCAGTTGCTGCCGTTCAGAACTTTTTAACTGCGAAGACCAGGAGATATTATCACGGCGCATAGCTGTCTGCACCCGGTAGCCATCGCTTTCATTATGTGCATACGTAAAATGATTTTTATTTTCTCCTTTTCCAAAACTGGCGGAAGCAAAAACATTCTGCAGGCCATAGCTACCGGTCATATATTCAAGGCTGGCGCCGGGTTGCCACCTGTCCATATTATTTATTAATACCAGTCCCCCGGTACCGGCTCCGTATAAACTGCCGGGAGGGCCTTTGAAAATTTCAATGCTGGAAAAATTATTGTTAGCAAACTGGTTAAAGTACGTATTGCCACCGGGATCAGTAACGGGTATATCGTTCCAATAAACTTTCACATTGCGCACGCCAAATGGTGAACGAAGAGAACTGCCGCGTATATTAAGGCGGTAACTTCCGGGAGAACGCTCTTCCATTCTTACACCGGCTACGGTATTAAAACCATTTACCAGGGATGTTTTATTATTTCTGTCGCCATTACTGATGGTAATGATCTTTACGTTGGAAGTAGTAGAACCGGGTTTCCGGTTTTGTTCAAACGCCCTGACAGTCACTTCATCTAATGTTTTTGAGGAATCAGGTTGTTCCTGTGAAAAAGCAAAAGAGAAACACAATAGCAGGATAACTAAGCAGCAGTTCGATTTCATAGATTTTGGTCAGTTTGTGATCGTGAAGGTAGAACGTTTTTTTGCTATCTTCATTGCATGACCCCAAAGAATAAGCTTGGACTCTTTGATTTTACGATGATCGTGGTAAGTTTGGTGATTGGTATGGGCATTTTCCGAACCCCGGCCAATGTTGCAGCCGCATCGCCAACACCCATGATCTTTTTCATTGCATGGCTCGGTGGCGGAATAGTAGCACTATGCGGCGCATTGACATACGCTGAGATCGGGTCAAGACTTCCTGTGATGGGAGGTTACTATAAAGTTTTTTCGTATGCGTATCATCCTTCCATAGCATTTGCCATTAATTGTATCATTCTTGTTTCTAATGCGGCGTCCGGTGCCGCAGTTGCGCTGGTCGGCGGTGAATATATTACCGGTGTTATTATGCCGGGTGTGAAAGATGTGAGTTATGTCCAGGCTGTTCATATCGGTATTGCGCTGGCTGCGATACTTATATTTTATGGTGTTAATATGATGGGTCTGCGGCTGAGCGCTAAAACACAAACGGTACTGACGATCATTAAAATATCATTGATCCTGTTGCTGATCACTCCACTGTTCTTTGATTCCGGTGATACTTCCTCTGTTTCACTGACCACGTCATCTTTAGCGCCCGGGTTCAAAGAGTATATCAAGGCCTTTGGTATTGGATTAGTGGCTGTGAGTTTCACTTACGGGGGCTACCAGCAAACGATCAACTTCGGGTCGGAAGTGGGCAAACCCAACCGCAATATACCCAGAGGAATCTTCATGGGTATTTTTATCATTATCACTTTATATCTCACCATCAACTATGCTTATGTACATGTTATCGGGTTTGAAGAGTTAAAGACAAGTAAGAATATTGCGGCCATTATGGCTTCAAAGATATTTGGTATAAACGCAGAAAGGATCTTGTCCGTATTACTTTTTCTTAGTGTGCTGGCTTATATTAATGTTCTTTTATTAAGTAACCCGAGAGTGATGTACGCCATGAGTGAGGATAAGATATTACCCGATGTTTTCCAGAAAAGAAATAAGCGGGGCGCTTTGACATTAGCATTATCGGTGTTTGCGGGCCTGGCAGCAGTAATAGTATTCTGGGCAAAAGAATTTGATACGTTATTAAGCTTCACCATTTTCTTAGATTGCTTTGGTATGGTGCTTTCAGCAGGCAGTATTTTTATTATCAGGAAAAGGACAGCGCATCTGAATGGTAGTGGTATTTATAGTATGAAACTATACCCGCTGCTGCCGCTGATTTTTATGGCTGCTTATTCTTTTGTTGCAATCAGCCTGCTGATCAATGAAACAAAGCTTTCGCTGATAGGGCTGGGCGTATTAGCCGGTTTTATTGGTCTGTATTTTATTGTAAAAAACATAAAACCGGCGGAAAAGCAAAATGACTGATATGGATTTCTCCTATATAATAAATGAACTGGCCGAAGAAAGGGAAAATTATTTCAATGCCGTCTCTCCCCCCATCATGCAGACGAGCAATTTCGTTTTTAAGAAAGTGGATGACCTGCGCAAAGCATTCGACAATGAAATGGGTGGCTATCTCTATAGCCGCGGATTGAATCCTACCGTTGATATTCTCAGGAAAAAATTAGCGGCATTGGATGGGGCAGAAGATTGCCTGGTATTTAATAATGGCGCCGCTGCCATCTTCGCAGGCATTTTTGCCAATGTAAAAGCAGGAGATCATATCGTATCAGTAAAAGCTCCTTATACATGGGTGCAACGGATGTTTGATGTGATACTGCCACGCTTTGGCGTCAGCACTACTTATATTGACGGAACCAGTACCGGTAACTGGGAACAGGCAACCCGGAACAATACAACATTTTATTATCTCGAATCTCCGAACAGCTGGGATTTCGCTTTGCAGGATATAAAAGCTGTGGCGGCTTTTGCCAAAACAAAAAAGATCGTCACGTTAATTGATAATAGTTATTGTTCGCCGCTTCATCAAAGACCCATTGAAATGGGAATTGATATGGCGATGCAAACTGCTACAAAATATATTGGCGGGCACAGTGATACATTAGGTGGTGTGCTCAGCGGTACTCATGAAATGATGAAAAAGATATTCAACAGCGAGTACCTGAATATCGGCAGCGGCATTCAACCTTTTAATGCCTGGTTATTGATACGTGGATTGCGAACCCTGTCTGCAAGAATTGACCGGATTACTAAGTCAACAGTCCAGGTTGTTCAATTTATAAAGCAACATCCCAAAGTTGAATCTGTCATTTTCCCGTTCGATGAATCTTTTCCTCAATACCAGTTAGCCAAACAGCAAATGACCGGCGCCTGCGGGCTGTTCACTTTTGTGTTGAGGACAACGAAAATGGATTCCATTGTAGCGTTTTGCGAAAGCCTGCAGCATATCATGATGGCGGTAAGCTGGGGCGGACATGAAAGCCTTGTTATTCCAAAATGCGCTGGCATTCCACCCAAAGACTTTGATCCTGCCAACCGCGAACACCGGTATATAAGAATGTATGTGGGGCTGGAAGATCCGGGATATCTTATTGCTGACCTGGAACAGGCGTTGAGTAAAATAATTTGAAATTTAGTCCCCATTTATCAAAAATCATCATCATCCCGTTCCATTTCATTTATTTTTGCCGCATGAGGATTCGAGCTGTAAAATTTTTCATTATTCTGTTGACGTTCACTGTTTCTTTTGTTCAGCCTGGAATGGCCCAGGCAGGAGAGAAGTGGGACCTTCAAAAATGTGTGGAGTATGCTCTTAAAAATAATATTTCTGTAAGGCAGGCTGACCTGCAGATTCGCTTTGCACAGTTAGAATTGCAGCAAAGCAAACTGGCACAGTATCCGGGAGCAAATTTCAGTACCAATGTTGGGTATAGCTCGGGCCGTAACCAGGATCCGACAACGTTCAGCCTGATCACTACCGGCTATATGTTCAATAATACTACGCTACAGGCCAGTGTTGATCTTTTTAACTGGTTTACTAAAAAGAATACTATCGCCGTTAAAGACTTAAATGTAAAGGCAACCGAAGCGGGACTTGAAAAAGCGAAAAATGATATTGCATTGAATGTGGCCGTAGCGTATTTGCAGGTATTGCTGGCGAAAGAACAAATAAAACTGGCGGAAGCACAGATAGCATTAACGCGATCACAGTATGAAAGTACCCGGAAACAGGTGGATGCGGGTAAACTTCCTGAATTGAATGCAGCCAACCTGGAAGCAGTTTTGGCAAGCGATAGTTCCAGCCTTATAAGTGCAGAGATTTCTGCCAATCAATTATTATTACAAATGAAGGCCCTGCTAAACCTGGATGCAGCGGTACCATTCGATATAGTGACACCGCCAGTTGACCTGATACCTATAGAGAATCTTGCTGATCTGCAACCCGATGCAGTCTATACTTTGGCGACAGCGAATATGCCCCAGCAAAAAGCAGATGAGTTCAATTTAAAAGCGGCATTAAAATCGGTAGAGGTAGCGAGAGGTTATATGTATCCCACTCTTTCTTTGTTTGGTAGTCTTGGCAGTTCCTATAATAATAAGGCCAGGGAAGTCACATCTAAAACACAGGTAAATGCGCCGCTTGGATCAGTAACGGTGGGCGGTACGCCTTACCAGGTTTTTCCTTTGTCGCCGTTTGATATATTTACTTATGGCAGAATGGGATATTTTGACCAGGTTAATCAGAACTTTCGCCAGTCGGTTGGATTAAGTTTGAGTGTGCCCATTCTTAATGGTGGTAGTTTGCGGACAGCCTGGCAACGTTCAAAGCTGAGTGTAAGACAGGTGGAATTAACAAAAGAGCAGAATAGCTTTACCCTGAAACAGGATATATATAAAGCCTACTATGATGCAGTAGCAGCAGTGCAGAAATTCAATGCTGATAACAAGACGGTAGAGTCTTCTCAAAAGGCTTTCGATTTTGCGACGAAAAGATATGACCTGGGTTTATTGTCAACCTATGATCTGATCACCACGCAAACAAGCCTGGCACAGGCAAAAAGCCGTCGTTTGTATTCACAGTATGATTATGTTTTCAAAATGAAATTGCTGGAGTTTTATAAAGGGCAGGGGTTGAAGTTGTGAATAGTGAATGGTGAATAGATCCCCGCTTTCCGGAGATTCAGATAATTGTCAGCATTTTCGAAGGTGGCGGATAAAGAGCTGAAGTTGATAGCCTGTCCGAACTTGATTCGGGATGGTAGTTATAATTGTTGATGAAAGTGATGCAGTACCGCCTCCTCTATCCGGAGCTTGACGAAGGATGGGAGGAGGATGGGAGGTGAGGCCGAACAACGAACAGAACGCTGGTAACAAAAATAAAATTATAGTTACATGAACAAGACAGTTAAATGGATACTGATCGTATTAGTGATAGTGATCGCAGGTTTCTTTATTCTTAATTTATTAACCGGGCAGGATAAAAGTATAAAAGTATCAGATGAGAAAGTAGTGAAACGAACGATTATTGAAACAGTGACAGCCAGTGGCAATATTTACCCTGAAGTGGAAGTAAAGATCAGCCCGGATATCTCTGGTGAGATCACTGAATTGAATTTTGAAGAAGGAGATAGCGTAAAAAAAGGGCAGGTGCTGGCCCGCATTTTTGCGGATATCTATTCATTGCAGCGGGATGAAGCAGCGTCAAGAGTAAATCAGTCGCAGGCTACTGTAGCCAACAGCAATGCGGCTATTGAGGCATTAAAAGCTTCACTTGAACAGGCTCAGCAGGGTTATGACAGAAATAAATCATTGTTTGATCAAAAGGTGATTTCAAAATCAGAGCTGGAGATGTTTGAAACTTCCCTGCGTTCAGCACAGGCCAATTATAATGCGGCCAAAGAAAATATCAGGAGCCTGCAGGCGGGTGTTCAGTCTTCACAAACAGGCCTGACGAAAGCGAATAAGGACCTGAGCAGAACAACGTTGATAGCACCGATGGATGGGGTGATATCATCATTGAAGGTAAAAAAAGGGGAAAGAGTAGCGGGGAACAGTTTTAATGTAGGTACAGAGATGATGACAGTAGCTGATATGAGCGTACTGGAAGTAAGGGTGGACGTTGGTGAGAATGATATTGTAAAAGTTAATATCGGTGATTCCGCGGATGTAAAAGTGGATGCCTATAATAACCGCAGGTTTAAAGGAATAGTGACACGTATCGCCAGCAGTACAAAGTCTTCTGCTATTTCTTCAGCTACGTCTAATGACGTTACTAATTACGAGGTACGCATAAGACTGGACAACGAATATTACAAAGACCTGGTGGATCCGGCAAGACCAAAAAAGATCCCGTTTCGCCCGGGTATGAACGCCAGCGCTGATATTAAGACCAAGCGGCATGATAATGTATTGTCGGTGCCCATTACCTCGGTAAATGCGAGAGTAAAAGGAAGCGATAAAAGTATGGCCGACAGGAAAAAGGAAGAAAAGGATAAAAAACCTGATGATAATAATATGACAGACGACAGCCAGGCGTTGGCCAGTGATGAACTGGAAGAAGTGGTTTTTGTATTGCAAAAAGACGGAACGGTAAAAAAAGCGGTAGTACAGTCAGGTATCCAGGACATCAATTACATTGAAATACTCAGCGGTTTGAAAGAAGGGGATGAAGTGATCTCGGGGCCGTATGAAGCCATCAGCCAGAAATTAAAAGATGGCATGAAAGTGAAAGTAGTGCCGAAAGAAGATTTGTTTAAAAAGTAATGATCCCTGCGTAAAGGATTTAATTGAACATATTGACTAGAAAGCCCGGTATTCACCGGGTTTTCTTTTGTGGAGTAGTTTGATCCTTTACTACCTTTATTAATTATTATTCAATCCACGTAATCAACGGTTATGGTTTTTGGAATTATTGGAGGTGGGAGCTGGGCTACAGCATTGGCTAAAATTCTTACGGATAGAGATCATGCTATCAGTTGGTGGATACGCAATGAAGAAACCGTGCAATATATACGGCAACGGCATCATAACCCGCATTACCTCAGCTCTGTTAATTTCGATGTCTCTTTGCTGGCTATATCTTCAGACATTAAGAAAGTAGTTGCTGGCGCTGATGTACTGATCATCGCTGTTCCGTCTGCGTACATTGAGTCAAGCATTGAACATTTAACGCCGGAAGACTGGAAAAACAAAAAAATCGTTTCGGCCATCAAGGGACTTTTGCCCAAACAGGATATTTTACTGAACTATTATTTGCAGCAACAATTTGCTGTGCCACTGGAAAATTATTTTGCCATCCTGGGTCCCTGTCATGCGGAGGAAGTAGCGGCTGAAAAGCTTTCTTATCTTACTATTTCAGGCGTTGATATCACAGCAGCTTCTGTAATCGCTTCTCATTTTACCAATGATTATGTTAATACCATTGTCAATCCTGATATACTTGGTGTGCAATATGCGGCCGTACTGAAGAATATTTATGCATTAGGTGCTGGTATTGCACATGGCCTCGATTACGGAGATAATTTCTTAAGCGTTTATATTGCCAATGCTGCTGATGAGATGGCCAGTTTTTTAAAAAAATCCGGGGCTGTACATATAGTAGTTGGAGAGCATGACGGTGAAGACCCTGTCACACATCGCAAAACACCTAACTATGCTGCTTCAGTTTATCTCGGAGACCTCCTGGTAACCTGTTATTCGCTGTATAGCCGCAACCGCACGTTCGGAAATATGATCGGAAAAGGCTATTCAGTAAAAGCGGCGCAGTTGGAACTTAATATGGTGGCGGAAGGATACAATGCATCCAAATGTATCTACAATATCAACCGTTCTATTGAAGCCCCCATGCCTATTGCGGAAACGGTATATAAAATAGTATGGGAAAATGTTAAAGCCTCTGCAGGATTTAAACGCATAGAGCAGGTATTGGTCTGAATAGTGTGTAAGTGATAAGGAGAAAATGATAATGTATAAAAATTCAGGCCATGCCTTTATCGTACAATGGATTTGGACCCGCAGCTATCTTAATCATGCTGCTTTGCCTCGTGATATCCGGGGCGTATAAAAAATATAAACAACGTCAACACCAGGTCAGGAGATAAAAAGATTGGCTGCAATTCCATCAGCCAGCAGCTTTCCTTCTTTTGTTAATATCAGGTAATTGCTTTCCTGTTTCATTGATCCATAGTTGATATATTTTTCCGCCTTCTCAACCAGTTTATCACTAATTCCTTTTTCAATTTTATCCATGTCTAATCCTTCGCTGGTGCGAAGTGATGTCATGATATACTCATTTATTTTTTGAACAGGGGTAAGAGTTTCTTTTTCAAACGGGACTATTCCTTTCCCAATAGATTCGATATAAATAGTATTATTTGAAACGTTCCACTGCCGGCTGTTGCCATCAAATGAATGAGCCGAAGGGCCGAGACCCAAGTATTTTTTTCCCTGCCAGTACGATGAATTGTGACCGCTTCGAAACCCGGGTTTGGCAAAATTGGAAATTTCATAGTGTTCATAGCCTGCTTCTTCCAGCCATTGCATGAGTAATAAAAATTGTTCCGATTGCTTATCCGGGTTCACATCCTGCGCTTTTCCCTGGCTGATCATTTTTTGCAAAGGAGTTTTAGGCTCTACGGTTAATGCATAGCAGGAGAGATGCGGAATATTGAAAGAAATAGCTGTTTCTACATTATGCTTCCATTTTTCATTGGTCAGCCCGGGTGTTCCATAAATAAGATCAATAGTGATATTAGTAAAATATTGCGTGGCTAATTGCAAATTGACCATTGCCTGTTCCCCCGTATGCGCCCTGTTCATCCATTGCAGGTCTTCTTCAAAAAAACTTTGTACGCCGATGCTAAGACGATTGATCCCGGTTTCTTTCCAACTGATTAATTTTTCTTCATTGATATCGTCCGGGTTTGTTTCCAATGTGAGTTCTGCATTTTCAGCAACAACATAAACAGCTCTGATCTTCTCAACCAGCGAACGTATGTCTGAAATGTCCAGCAAGCTTGGGGTTCCGCCACCCAAATAAATAGTTCCGACCGTTTCTTTGCCTAAATATTCCTGCTGAATCTCTATTTCCTTCAATAAAGCAGCTACGAGTTCGTTTTTATGTCTTAATGAAGTAGCAAAATGAAAATTGCAATAATGACAGGCCTGTTTGCAAAAAGGGATATGAATATAAATACCGGCCAACGGGTTTGTGATTTAATGAATATTTTTAACCTGCTTTCCTTTTTAGAAAGGAGATGCCAGGATTAAGGCCTATGTCAAAACTAAGACTGCAAATATCGGTTCTTGTAAGCTTGTTGCTGCATTTTCATTTACCAGCGCAAAGCAATTATATGCTTCATATCCGTGGTGCAGATAAGGATTCTGCCTTCCTCATTGATAACCTGGGCATTCCTGCTTCATTTGTTACCCGCACTGCCTGTGTGGAATATATTAACCAACTGCCGGCTGTTCTCCGCACAAAAGGATATGTTACAGCATCTCTTGATAGTGTCCATTTCGATTCTTCTTTCGCTAAAGTTGTATTATTTACCGGTGATATATATCAATGGGCGCAAATAGACGCTGCACAGGTTGACATAGCTATATTACAAGCTGTCGGCTGGCGTGAAAAAATGTTTAATGAAAAACCCATGGATTTTGAACAGGTGCAGCTATGGCAGGACAGGATGTTGAATTACCTGGAAAATAATGGGTATCCTTTTGCCAAAGTTTACCTCGATAGCCTGCAGATGGATAAGGAAAAAGTGTGGGCTAAATTAAAAGTCAATAAGGGACCAAGATATAAGATTGACAGTATAAGAATCCAGGGCAATGCAAAGATTTCCAATGACTATTTACAACGGTACCTGGATATACGTAACGGGAGCATTTTTAGCAAAGAGAAGCTCGTTCGTATCAGTAAACGGATGAGAGAACTTTCTTATGTGGAAGAAGAGCGTCCTTCAAAATTAATATGGCTGGGCAGTGGCTCCATACTTGAAATGTACCTGAAACAGAAACGCAGCAGCCAGGTGAATGTATTGGTCGGGTTTTTGCCTAATAACGATCAGCTTTCATCCAAAAAAATACTGATAACCGGCGAAGCGAATATTAACCTGAAGAATGCACTTGGCGCAGGTGAAACAATCGGCCTGAACTGGCAGCAGCTACAGGTAAAGTCTCCACGATTAAATATTCTTTACCAGCATCCTTATTTGTTTAATTCGCCCGTGGGTCTTGATTTTGCCTTCGATATGTTTAGAAAAGACAGCACTTTCCTGAATGTAAACCTGCAACTGGGTGCACAATATATATTGAACATTCACCAGTCCGGAAAGCTGTTCATACAACGGTTTCAAACTATTGTCAATGGAGTAAATGCCAATTACATTTTGCAAAACCGGCAATTGCCGGATGAAGCAGATGTGAGCTCATTTAACCTTGGGCTGGATTATGAATTCAATAATACCAATTATCGCCTTAATCCTACAACAGGGAATGAATTGCGCATCATTACATCAGCGGGAACTAAAAAGCTAAAGAAGAATACACAAATACTGGAACTAAAAGACCCAGGTGATCCGGGTTTTGATTTTGACAGGTTGTATGATACCGTAAAGCTTAAAACCTATCAGTTCAGGATAAAAGCGACGGCAGCAAAGTATTTTCCGCTGGGCAGGCAAAATAAAAGCACGGTCAAAACAGCCGTAAATGCGGGTTTTTTTCAAAGTGGCAATGTATTCCGGAATGAATTATTTCAGATCGGGGGGTACAAAACGTTACGGGGATTTGACGAGGAGAGCCAGTATCTTTCTCAATTTGCCATTGCTACTATTGAATACAGGCTTTTACTGGATCAGAATTCATTTTTCTATGTACTGGCTGATGGCGGATGGGGAAGAAATAACAGCCAGAATATAAATGTCAATTATACTTATCTCGGAACAGGTATCGGTTTGGCTTTTGATGTGAAGGCAGGGATTTTTAATCTTGCCTGGGCCGTAGGTAAAAGAAATGATACAAAGTTTAATTTGCGGCAGTCAAAAATCCACATAGGGTTTGTAAGTTATTTTTAATTTCAGTTGTTCTTTCTAATTTGCCACCGCTATTAATACCATGCCCGTTATTTTTGCAACACAATCTGCCTGTTTGTTACGTATTATTTTATTATCCTTTTTTGTATTGACTTTGACTCAACTTGTCTCAGGGCAGGCTGCTGCGGATTCCATTGTGGTTCCTGTAGCTGATTCCTTGCCAGTTACAGATACGCCAGCGATTGTTACTGATTCTTTACCCATTATGCAATCCGTGGATTCAGTATCAAGGATACCCTGGCTATATGCTAACTGGGAAATAGATCCGGGCAAACCGCTTTTGGTCCAGGTATTACGACGGCATCCTTACTTTGGTTTTGGCTCTCAGCCTGTAGTTATACGTACGGGTCTCCGGCAATTCCAGGGGAAAGAAATATTATTTTACGGATTGATAGGTTTACTGATAGCTTTTGCTTTTTTAAGACAGGCTTTTCCCAAATATTTTAATGACCTTTTCCGGCTCTTTTTCCGGACCACTCTTAAGCAAAAGCAGGTAAGGGAACAATTGATGCAAACTCCTGTTCCTTCTTTACTGCTCAATTTCTTTTTTGTAATTAGCGGAGGTCTGTATATTGATATTTTACTTCAGCATTTCGGCAGCGCCCCGGTTGATAATTTCTGGCTTTTATTTTTGTATTGCGCTCTGGGGCTGTCAATTATTTATACGATCAAGTTTTTGGGGTTAAAAATCTCCGGGTGGCTTTTTAATATGAAAGAAGGCGGGGATACTTACATCTTCGTGGTTTTTATTATCAATAAGGTTATTGGCATTTTTCTTCTTCCTTTTCTTGTACTATTGTCTTTTTTGCAAGGCAATGTATATACCATTGCTATGGTGCTCTCCTGGTGCGGGATAGGTGTATTGCTGATTTATCGGTTTTTATTGACCTATGCTTCGGTTCGTAATCAGGTCAGGTTCAATCCTTTTCATTTCTTTTTATATCTGTGTGCATTTGAAATAGCCCCACTTTTACTGATTTACAAGGCCTTACTTTTCTTTTTTCAGTAGAACTGTTTACCTTTGCAGGCAACTTTAGCCTACCACAATGGTAAAAAAAGGGTCAAAGCAGAAATACCGCCAAAGAGCATGAAAAAAATCCTGATTACCCAGCCGAGGCCTGAAAGTGATAAGTCACCGTACTTTGAACTTTCCAGGAAATACAACCTGACAATGGATTTTCAGCCCTTTATACGATTGGAAGGGATACCAGCAAGGGAATTCCGCAAACAAAAGATCGAAATACAAAATTATACAGGGGTCATCTTTACCAGCCGCAATGCTATTGATCATTTCTTCCGTACCTGTGAAGAAATGAAAGTCAGTGTTTCACAGGATACAAAATATTTCTGTATCACCGAGGCAGTAGCTCTTTACCTGCAAAAATTCATTCTTTATCGCAAGCGCAAGGTGTTTTATGGTGCAGACGGCACTAACAAAAGCATGTTCGATGTTATCAATAAGCATAAAGGGAATGAAAAGTTCCTGTATGTATGTTCATAAAATCAGCAGGATAATGAGATCGTAAACTGGCTAAAAAGCAATAATTGTGAGTATGCACTTGGCTTTATGTACCGCACGCAGAGCAACGATGTAAAAGAATTGCTTACAAAAACCGAGTACGATGTTATTTGTTTCTTTACTCCCAGTGGTATAAAAAGCCTGTTTGATAACCTGCCTAAGTTTAAACAAAACGGAACAGTGATCGGGGCATTTGGCAGCAATACTTCCAAAGCAGCGGAAGAGGCAGGATTGAAATTGGAGATCAAAGCGCCCCAGCCGCAAACCCCCAGTATGGTGGCAGCCCTGGAGCAATTTCTTTCAGGCAAGAAAAAATAATTCCGCTATAATCTATTATAAAAAAGGCACCCTGGTAGGTGTCTTTTTGTTTTCCAGCCTTATTCTCTCAACTTCGTTGTGTTGAACCGGAGTAGCCATGCATAAACACACTAATCATCTTATTCACGAAACCAGCCCTTACCTCTTGCAGCATGCCCATAATCCTGTAAACTGGTATCCCTGGAGTGAAGAAACCTTGCAAAAAGCAAAGGAGGAAAACAGACCCATTCTTGTCAGCATTGGTTATGCGGCTTGTCACTGGTGTCATGTAATGGAGCGGGAAAGTTTTGAAGATGAAGCGACGGCACAGATCATGAATGATCATTTTATCAATATAAAAATTGACCGTGAAGAAAGACCCGATATTGATCATATTTACATGGATGCTGTGCAGGCGATGACAGGTAGTGGTGGCTGGCCGTTGAACGTATTTCTTACACCAGCAGGAAAGCCATTTTATGGAGGCACCTATTTCCCTCCAAAAAAAGCATTTAACCGTGAATCATGGACAGATGTTTTACAAGGTGTAGTTAAGGCATTCAAAGAACGCAGGCATGAAATTGATGCCCAGGCAGAAAATTTGACGGAGCACATCATTCAATCTAATTCATTTGGTTTGCAAAAAATAGCCGATACCAGGCAGGTATTTTCTAAAGAAAAACCTGGTGAAGCTTTTCAGCAAATAATGAAGGCTGCTGATAAAGAATGGGGTGGTTTTGGCAAAGCGCCTAAATTTCCGCAAACATTTACCATTCAATTTCTGCTTCGATACTATCATGTAAAGAATATTGAAATGCCAGGGTCTTCGAAAGCCCCCTCCTCCGGAGGGGGTTTGGGGGAAGCTGCACTGCAACAAGCATTACTGAGTCTTGACAAAATGATAGAAGGTGGCATTTACGACCAGGTGGGTGGAGGGTTTGCCCGTTATTCAACCGATACAGAATGGCTGGCGCCTCATTTTGAAAAAATGCTATATGACAATGCCCTGCTTATTTCTGTGTTAAGTGAAGCCTGGCAACTGACAAAAAAAGAGCGATACAAAGAGGTGATTGAAGAAACGATGGGGTTTATCCGTCGCGAGTTACTTCATCCCCAGCAGGGCTTTTATTCAGCATTGGATGCAGATAGCGAAGGAGAGGAGGGAAAGTTTTATGTCTGGAGTATTGAAGAAATAAAAAAAATACTGGGCGGGGATGCTGCTGTTTTTTGCAGCTATTATGATGTATCTGATCATGGGAACTGGGAAGAAAAGAACATTTTGCGGGTAAAAATACCGTTTGAAGAGTTTGCCGGGCAAAACAATATACCGGTTGAAAAATTGAAGAATAATCTGGAAAACGGGAAAAGGGAATTACTGAAAGAACGAAGCAAAAGGATCCGGCCATTGCTCGATGACAAGATCATTCTTGGCTGGAATGCTTTAATGAATACCGCCTGCAGCAAGGCTTTCATGGCCACAGGCAATGAGGATTACAAACAACTGGCTATTGGCAACATGCAGTTCATTTTGGATAAATTTAGTTTGGAAAAACCGGATGAATTCAGCCATACATGGAAGAATGATATAGCTAAATATCCTGCCTTTTTGGACGACTATGCTTTTTTGATACAGGCGTTTATTCACCTGCAGGAAATAACCGGTGATACAGACTGGTTGATACGCTCAAAGAGTGTATGCCAGTTCGTTATAGATAATTTCAGCGAGCCGGGTACCGGCTTTTTCTATTACACAAAAAATGGGCAAAAAGATGTGATCGTACGCAAAAAGGAAGTGTATGATGGAGCCACCCCTTCAGGCAATTCAGTTATGGCGTTTAATCTTTATCATCTTTCCCTATTGTTTGATAAAACAGAATGGAAAGAAAGAAGTATAAATATGCTTTCTTCTATTGGCCAGGCGGTTTGCCGTTATCCTACGTCTTTTGGAACCTGGGCCTGCCTGCTCCAGGAAATGATAGCCGGTACTTATGAAATAGCAATACTCGGAAATAATTACAAGAAACTGCAACTGGACTTATTTAATCAGTATCTTCCACACAGGATAATGATGATGTCAGGCGCTGAAAATGAAGAATTCCCGCTGCTTGCCGGTAAAGCGTCACCGGAAAAACCTGTCATCTATTTATGCAAAGATTTTGCTTGCCAGCAACCAGTTGACTCAGTTGCCCGTTTTATGTCCCTTATTAAGGAGGATTGAAAACGGCAATTAATCTTATGTTAAGACAATAAAATAGCCTGAAACTCGTTTGAAAATCTACGGCGTAAAACCCGATTTGTATTTATAAAAATAAATAGTAACGTTGTGTTTACGAAGAAACCAAAATATTATATTTGCCCAATACCCTCTATGTATATGAATAAACTGAAAACCCCCTATTATCCCCTTTTTGCAGCTGTTTGCATCCTGATGCTTTCCGGCTGTGGAATACTGGGAAAGAAAAACAAAGGCGGCTCCCTGCCCAACGATGGCCAGGTGCATGGAATTTCTCCTGGTGATCGCTATACTCTCCCGAAACCTCCGGGCATGGTGTACATACCCCAGGGTACTTTCCACATGGGTCCCAGCGATGAGGATCCTGCGTATGCCTTTAGTGCCCGTAACCGTTCTGTATCTATTAGTGGATTCTGGATGGATGCGACTGAGATCACAAACAATGAGTATCGTCAGTTTGTATTCTGGGTTCGTGATTCCGTAGCCGCCCGCAAACTCGGCTATGTAAAAGCCGGACCTGATGGAAACGAATACGTGGACAGGGCGAAAATGAAAACATTAAAATGGGATGATCCAAAGACAATAGAAGCTTTGGGTAATACCGATCTTATTCTTTCTCCTGAAGACAGGATATTTGGCAAAAAAGAAATAGATCCCTCTAAAATTGTCTATCATTCAGAAGTGTTTGATCTGAAAGAAGCAGCCAAAAGAGAAAACGCCGGTAAACCCCGTTCTAAGTTTATCATTAGAAAAGATGTAGCTATTTATCCCGATACATTAGTTTGGATTCGTGACTTCGCTTATTCATATAATGAGCCGATGACCAAACGTTATTTTTCACATCCTTCATTTGGCAACTATCCTGTAGTAGGAGTAAACTGGAAACAGGCTACTGCTTTCTCAGAATGGAGAACGCACTATCTGAACTCGTGGCTGGATGGCAAGAAAAGAGTACAGGAGTCAGATTTTCGTCTTCCTACAGAAGCTCAATGGGAATATGCAGCCCGTGGCGGACGTTCACAATCTATGTTCCCCTGGGGTAACTATTATCTCCGTAATAAGAAAGGATGTTTGATGGCCAATTTCAAACCTGGCCGTGGTAACTATCCTGAAGATGGCGGTTTCTATACAGTGCGTGCCGACGCTTACTGGCCTAATGATTTTGGTCTGTATTGCATGTCCGGCAACGTAGCTGAATGGACATCATCTATCTATTACGAAGGACGCACCAATTTCCAGCATGATATGAACCCTGATGTTCGCTGGAATGCAAAAGACGATGATCTCCCGCTGATGAAGCGTAAAATAATCCGTGGAGGAAGCTGGAAAGATGTTGGTTACTACCTGCAAACAGGTACCAGTACGTATGAGTACCAGGATTCAACCAAGTCTTATATCGGGTTCCGGAATGTAATTGATTTAGCGGCAGCTCCACAAAAAGGCCGTCGCTGAGATTAAACATACTTTAAGAGGCCTCTTTTCTGCGGCCTCTTCTTTTTTTTTAATACAATTTTTTCATAGTTAAAGTCGTTTCATTTAAAATTTAATAATCCTTAAAACGAACCCATTATGCTGTTTTTTAAAACCACAAGAGGCCAGGTAGTACTTAACTTCCTTTTTAGCTTCTTTGCTGCGGTGGTAATCTTTGCCGCGATGATGAAAATTCTTCACTGGAAAGGCGCTGATGAAGCGATCATGGTCGGACTGATCTCAGAAGCAATCGTATTCCTTGTTATGGCATTCTTAGTACCGCCGCCTGAAGAACCACACTGGCAGCGTTATTTCCCTAATATTAACGAACACCCAGATGTTGAAAAACAACGTACCGGCAAGTATGAAGTGACTCCTCTTTCTCTTGGAAGCGCCAGTGGTAACCCTGCGTTGACCAAACTGGAAGATATGCTGCGTGATGCTGATATCACCCCGGCTAATCTTGGACGCCTGGGCGAAAACTTTAAAAAATTAGGTGGCACAGTAGATAAGATGTCTGACATTACAGATGTAGTGGCTGCTACCGGTGATTATACTGCTAAAACCCGTGAAGCTGCAACCGCTTTAGGTACTATGAAAGATGCCTATCTCGGCGCTGCATCAAGTATTCAGCACTTTAACCAGGCTGCTGATGGTACCAAACAATTCCATGAGCAGGTCCAGGTATTGACTAAAAACCTGTCGTCTTTGAATACCATTTACGAACTGGAACTGCAGGATACAAATAATCACCTGAAGGCGATGAACAAATTCTACAGCAACCTGACACAGGCTTCTGAAGCTCTGCATGAAAGCGTAGGAGATGCTAAGAAAAGCCAGGAACAAATTGCTTTACTGGCAAACAACTTAGGCCGCCTGAATACTGTTTACGGCAATATGCTGAGTGCCATGCAGGGTCGCAACTAAACTAAATGACTAACGAATTAAACTTCGTTTTTTAGAATCCATATCCCGTGATTTTTGAAAGTCACTATTATTAAAAAAATAAAACCATCATCATGTCTTTACCTCGCGAGCCCAGGCAAAAGATGATCAATATGATGTATCTCGTTCTGACAGCATTGCTGGCACTGAACGTATCATCTGAAATATTGAATGCATTTAAAACGGTTAATAAAAGTTTAGAAAATTCTAATACTACTGTAAATAAATCTACAGAGTCAATTCTGAGTTCATTAGAGCAAAAATCAACAGAAGCAACTACCGCTGAAAAAGCCAAGATATGGCTTCCACTAGCTAAAGATGTTTCAAAACGAAGCAGTGAGGTCTTTACCTTTATTCAGGGATTAAAGGATCAAATTGTTCGTGAAGCAGGAGGAGAACCAGGGAATCCTGAAAAGAAGTATAAAGAAGAAAACCTGGATATTGCTACCCGCATATTAGTTGAAAAAGGAGCAGGCAAGAAACTGTACGACATGCTTGCACAATATAAGACAGGAGTTTTAGGTATTGATCGTTTGATTGATTCAGCATTTAGTGCAACTCTTCCTATAAATCTTGAAAAACCAGCGAGCAGGAATAAAGCCGGCAAAACGTGGGAAGGTGCATATTTCCACATGGTACCCACTGTAGCAGCCTTAACAATCCTGAGCAAATTTCAGAATGATGTCAAGACTACAGAAAATAGGGTTGTTGCTTTTTGCCATGAGCAGGTTGGTAAAGTAGATTTAAGGTTTGATACTTATGAGGCAATTGTAGGTCAAAACTCTAAATATTTAATGCCAGGTCAGGAGATTGAAATTACCGCCGGTTTAGGAGCTTTTAGTAAAACCAAGTTGCCAAATGTTTCTATTGGAGGCTCAAATGTTTCTTTAAATGAAAAAGGGATGGCGGTTTATAAAACTGCTGCCGGAGGTATTGGCCAACATACATTAAACGTCACGGTTCAGTTTAAAGATCAGGATGGTAAAGATCAAACCAGAACCATTCCAGTTGAGTACACAGTTGGTCAGGCTAATGCTTCTATAGCTTTGGATAAGATGAACGTGCTTTATATCGGAGTCGCTAATCCTGTTTCAGTGGCTGCAAGTGGTGGCGGAGACGATAAAGTCGGGTTTTCAATTAGCGGTGGCGGCGGCAGATTTGAAAAAAAGGGTGCTGGAAAGTATAACGTTTTCGTTAACAGTGTAACTGATGATTGTAAGATCACGGTTTCTGTAGAAGGAAAGGTTGCCGGTGTTTCTCAGTTCCGTGTTCGTACTGTTCCTCAATCGCAGGCCTATGTTGGCGGTCAGCCCAGCGGTGCGAATGTTACAGCAGGAGCTTTTAAAGCTCAGGGTGGTATAGGCGCTGGTATAAAAGATTTTCCATTTGAGCTTTCATACGAGGTAGTTAGTTTTACGTTTACCTGTGATACAGATGAAGGAGATATCGTTTCTGTTCCCGCAACTGGTTACTTATTCCAGGGCGCAGTTCGTAAGGCAATTGATCAGCATGTAAAAGCTGGGAAATTGGTAACAATTGATAATATCAGGGTGAAAGGGCCGGATGGAAGAACTACATCAGCTCCATCATTGATTTACTATATTAAATAATCATTCCATGAAAAGTGTTTTTTTGAAAAGCGGATTGTTTGTTGTTGGAGCTCTCCTTTTAATAGGTGAAGCAAATGCTCAGCGTGCTCCCAAGAAAAGAGGGACACAACCTCCAACCGGCCAGGAAGCCAGCCAGCAGACCAATAATAATCAGCCTTCCGGATATGATCCTTTTGGTAATCTTCCTATCACGGTGGATTCCTCAGGGATTAGTGATACAACAGTTCGTAAATCACTTCGCAATGATAACGCTTACGATAAAAGCAGTGTAAGTGCCCGTACACCCCTGGTGTATGAACATTTGCGCGCAGATGACGCTTTGTTCGCTGAAAAGGTATGGAGAGAACTGGATCTTAGGGAAAAAATGAACCAGACTTTCCGTTACGAGGCAAAGGATGATAATGGCAGCCAGGTTTTCATTGATATGCTTTTGAGGGCAGTTAACACTGGCCAGGTCACCGCATTTGATGATGACAGGTTCTCTACGCCCAAGACATTAGCCGATATTATGCAATTAACAGTTGGAAGAGCGGATACAGTTGCGCAATATGATCCAAAAGATATTAATAAGATCATTGGATACAGGGTTACAAGGGCGACTTTTGATGCAAAAAGTGTAGTAAAACTAAGGATTAAAGAAGAGTGGGTATTTGATCGTGAATCAAGTCGTATGTTCTGCCGTATACTGGGAATAGCGCCTTTAAAAACCGAATACCTGCCTAATGGCCAGGAAAGAGGTTCTTCTGTAATGTTCTGGGTTTATTATCCTGATCTCCGCCCTACGCTTGCAAAAGCTGAGGTTTATAATCCTAAGAATATGGGTCAGAGCAGGATGACATGGGAAGAATTGTTTGAAAGCCGTATGTTCTCCAGCTATATTGTCAGGTCAACACTTGATAACGCAGCTAACAGGAATATAAGAGCTTATATTAAAGACCCGATCCTGGCTTTGCTCGAAGGCGATAATATTAAAGATAAAATATTCAATTACGAACAAGATCTCTGGTCATATTAATCGTTGTTCAAACTTCATAAAAAACTTACAAAAATGCCCTTTTTAAAAGGGCATTTTTCATGTATAAAACTTTCGTTATAAATATTTTAAAAAAACTTTCGAAAAACGTAGAAGTACTATAGGAAAATTGAAGAATTGTTGTACTTTCGTCTCGGTTTTTCATAGGATATTGGATTTTAAAAACGGGGCTGGATTTCTATCCTGGCCCCATTTTTTTTATCACCTATTCCAGGTGAATTATTTTACCCGCCACTTTACTACTTTCTGAAATAATTATAAACCATAGCCGCTTTGGCTTTCCCTATCATTGCCGATAGTTCTTCTGTACTTTTTTCCCGTATATTCTTTACTGATTTGAATTCCTTCAGCAGCAGATCAGCAGTAGCCTTTCCAATACCTGCAATATCTTCCAGTTCATTCTTAAAAGTCCCTTTGCTGCGTTTATTCCTGTGGAAAGTGATCCCGAACCGGTGCACTTCATTTCTGATACGACGGATAATTTTCAGGCTATCGCTGTTATACGGCAACTTCAGTGATTCTTTATCCCCCGCAAAGAAAATTTCTTCTTCATTTTTGGCCAAACCAATAAGAGTTGACCGTCCGGTAATGTTGAGTTCCTGCACGGCACTCACAGCCGCGCTTAGCTGCCCTTTACCGCCGTCAATGATGATTAGCTGGGGAAAAGGCTGATCTTCTTCCAATAACCTTTTATATCGCCTGTAAACCGCTTCTTTCATGCTGGCAAAATCGTTGATGCCTTCTACAGTTTTTACATTAAAATGGCGGTAATCATTTTTACTCGGCTCACCGTTTATAAAGCTCACCATCGCAGATACGGGATAACTTCCCTGGAAGTTGGAATTATCAAAGCATTCTATCTGCAGGGGCAGTACTGGCAGCCTGAGATCTGTTTGTAACTGCTCAAGGATCTTTACCTGGTCAACATTCTTTGTTAATTTAAGCCGCTCCTTGTTTTTTATTTCTTCAATAAAGTAACCGGCGTTTTTTTCTGAGAGATCCAGCAGCTTCTTTTTATCTCCTCCTTTAGGCACCGTGATGGTTATATCGCTTTGGGGATATTCTATGGAAAAGGGAACAATGATCTCCGCGGCATCGCTATTAAAAGTTGTTCTTAGCCGGGCAATGGAGAAACTGAGTATCTCTTCCTGCGTTTCATCCAGGTGTGTTTCGGCTTTTAAAGTTTGTGTTTGTACAATAGCCCCGTTTCTTACCATGAGGTAATTGATAAAAGCAATGTCTTTGTTTTTAATAATAGAAAAAACATCCATATCTCCTCCCCTGGTACCTGTCACCACCGACCTGGACTGGTAATTTTCCAGGTATTCGATCTTTTTACGGGTGATCTCCGCTTTTTCGTATGAAAGGTGGCTGGCTAATTCTTTCATTTCTTCTTTGTAATGACGGATGACCGGTGAAAGGTTTCCCCGGAGAAGGTTTTTTAGCAAGGCCAGGCTTTCATTGTAATCACCGGCATTTTGCAATCCTTCACACGGCCCCTTGCAATTTCCAAGATGATATTCCAGGCAAACCTTGAATTTTTTTTTCTCAATATTAGCTGATGTAAGATTCAATGAGCAGGTTCGCAATTGAATCGTTTGTTTAATGAAATCCAGCAACTCCTTTACTTTTTTTACAGAAGTATAAGGGCCAAGATAGTCTGAGCCATCATCAATCTTTTTGCGGGTAAGGAAAACTCTTGGAAACGGCTCGTTCTTAATTACGATATAAGGATAGGTCTTGTCATCCTTCAGGTTAATATTGAAGACAGGCTGGAACTGTTTGATCAGCGAGTTCTCTAACAGGAAGGCATCCTGCTCGGAATTAACGATAGTAAACTCAATCCGGATAATCCTTTGAACAAGTTCATGGGTCTTATAAGTAGTAAATGTTTTACTGAAATAGGAACTAACCCGCTTACGGATATTTTTTGCCTTTCCAACGTAGATCAATTCATTAAGGGAATTATAATATTTATATATCCCTGGCTGTTGCGGAAGGGTCGAAGCAATATGTTGAAATTCTGTACTGGTCATTACTGATCATCCTCATTCCAGGTCACTCTGAGTGTGGAGTTGGTTTCGGGCTGGCCGGGTAGCTGTCGCATGGTCGCTACCTGGAAACTTTTGTCAACCTGCCACAACATTCTTTTTTGCACGGAACTGTCTTTATTGTTGGTGAAATAGTCTATAATAAAACTGGTTACTTTATCACCAGAAGGATCCGGTTGGATCAAAACTTCCTGGCGTTGTATTTCTTCCTTTCCGGGGTCTATTGGCTGATAGGTAATAATCACCCTGTTCAGGGTCTCATCAAATTGTTTTTCTTCTTTGAACCGGTCTTCATATTTTGAAGACGACAGGTCAGGTAAACTAAGAAAATCCGCCGCAAGATCACGGAATTGTTCCCGCTTATAATAAACGGTGTCGTTCCGGGTGCTGTCAACGTATATTATCTTCCGGATGGAATACAACGAAGTATCCACATGTGCCACCTGGCTTTTAATAAATGACAGAACAGGAAAGAATTTTTCCTTTTGGGGTCCTTCTTTCTTTTTTGATTTGCAGGCAAAGAATGAAAGCAATATAGCGGCGAAAAATATTGGAACTCCTGTTTTTTTCATCCGATAAAATTAGCATAACCGGGTGAAAATAAATATCAGGTCCCATTTTAAATAAGAACGGGCACTTGAAAATAAAATAGCTGGTGAATTACTGATTAAGTGTGACGCCTATTTTCAAACCAAAATCAAACAGGTTTTCCCTGACGGGGTACCGGCTTTGGAAGCTGGAGAGTACCTGGTAGCGTACTTGCGGACCTACCTGCCATTTTGTTTTGTTGCGGGAAGTATAATTAATAAAGGTTTCAAAACTTGTGTTCAAATTCACATTGCGAATCAGCGAGGGCACTTCTGCATAATTTTTATAATCGGTAGAAATCAGGTAAGCCCTGTCGCTTAAGATATAAGTAGGCTGAACAGTGCCTGCGATTCCGAAGCTGGTTTTTTTGTTTCCAAATAAGGTAAGTTCAGCACCAATCGGGGCTGACACAGAGAAATAAAAATTCTTTAGCCAGTCGGTTTTATAACCATTGTAATTACGATAGTATGTCCAGGCAGTTACAGAATTATTACCAGCGCCATTCAAATTAATAGTTGCCTGCTCTCCATTGTATACAAAAGCTTTGATGTCGTAACGATTTACATTGAATTGCAGTCCTCCGCGGAGTTTCAGGTTTTTGGAAAGCGGATAGCGGGTTGAAAATCCGATTTCCAGCCCCATATCAGGTTTATGTGTCACCGCCCGGTTCACATCCGATGACAGTGATGCAAAAGGATAACCTGCAGGATCTGTAGCAGACGGTGAGTTTTTATACGCTTTATTGGCGCTTAATCTGCGGTAGCTGACCGTAGGAGTAACATACAGTTGCCAGGATATTTTTTTGCGGATCTTTTGTGGTTTGTATGAGTTCACTACACTTTCAATAGTAAGAGGATAATAAACAAGGTTCTGTTTAGAAACATTCAGGTTTACTTTTCCGGCAGGATGGGTTTTTGTAGTTTTTTCTTCATTGCCGGTTACCATACTAAACGTCTCAACTATACTCTTTATATCATCTGCATCTGAACTAACCGCTTCTTTTTCTCTTTTCTCAGAAATTCCTGCATACGTCTTTATCACATTTGCAGACGTAAGCTGATCGGTACTATTAAATATGGGTGAAAATTCAACGATATCCTGATCCTGATAAACATTGTTTGCCGGATCTGCGACAGTAACAATTAATTCACCCGGAGCCTGTGCATTATCCTGGTTGGTAAATTTATTAAAGGGTAACAGGGTGGTTGTGTTATTGGAGGAAGAAACCGAAACAGGTTTATTGGGGTTAATAGGTTGTATCGGTATGATCTTCGAATCTGTGCCGGCGATTTTAGAAGAAATGGGAGCTTGTTTTTTTGAAACCGGGTAAGTTAGCATAACCCATGTAACAGAGATGGCCGTAAGTAATAACAGTAAGGTAAGGCCAATGCCGTACCATCTTCTGCGTGTGTGTAAAGAAGTATTTATTCCCTTCCATGCCTTTTCTGACGGAATCATCCGGTATTGGTCGGCATTTTTCTTTACAAACTGCTCAAACTCCCTGTTATTGTAATTTCTCTCCATAACCAGTCTCTGTATATAATAATAAGGATACGAAAACTATCGCCGGCTAACTGCGACAAGCCAATCAATATCTTGTTTTGGTTGCTGTAAAATCTTTTTTCTTAATAAAATGTCTTCCAACATCGCCTTTGCCCTGGTGTATTGACTCCTGCTCGTACTTTCCTCAATGTCCAGCATCCCTGCTATTTCCCGGTGGCTGTACCCTTCAATAGCATAGAGGTTCAATACCGTTCGATAACCTATCGGCAACAATCTTATACATTCTACCACCTGCTTTGCCTGGATAATGGCCGGCACACTGTCTTCTCTCACTTGCACACCCGTAGCATGAATTATATCAACACTTTCATTGAACTTCTTATTTTTTTTGAGGATATTGATACAGGTATGAACAACGATCCGGCGAACCCAGCCCTCAAAGGCACCCCTGTTCTCGAAAGTATGCATCTGTAAAAAGACCTTGATAAAACCTTCCTGCAGCATATCTTCAGCATCCTCACGGTTGTGTGCATAACGATAACAAACAGCCAGCATCTTTGAACTATACCTGTTATACAATTCCCGCTGAGCAGGGGCTTCGTTATTCAAACAACCTTTTAAAATGGCTTCCTCAGTCATGTGTTACTTGGGTTGCCTGTAATTTAGACATATTTTCTATACAAATGCTGCACGGGGCTGTAAAATTTTATCTTCAATTACAGGAATTTTAAGTTCATTTTTTTCTTTTCAGGCTATCCATGGGATATCTGGCCTCCATTGCGATTATTATACCGCCAGCCCAGTCTATCAACTTATTTTTTTCTTCCCCGGTAAGCTTAGCGTCCTTATGTATCCAGGTATATGAATCAAGTGGCATTTCTCCTTCCTTTACCATCTCAATGGTTTCTTCCATTTTATGATATTGGTAGCGGAGACTGCGATTCGTATATTCATCCAGGTTCAGCTCTTTTTTGCCGTCTTGTACATGGTTGTCCATCCACCAATCCACAGGCTGAAGTTTACTGTACCAGGGATAATTGGTGTTATTGCTATGACAGTCGTTGCAGGCTTTTTCCAAAATTATTTTTACATCTCCCGGTACAGGAAACGTATTGCCGATATAGTTAGGTTGCCCGCCGCTTGCCTTATTGGGTTTGGGATGTATAAACTGGATAACTATCAGCGCCAGCAGCAGGAAAATCAATACTCTTTTTATCAATTTTTTCATGATGGATTTTTGGTGTTTAAAATGACTGGTTTATCAAAACTTCACCAGTCATTTCTTTAGGAATGGGCAAACCCATCATGGTTAGTATGGTGGGAGCGATATCACCGAGCTTCCCTGCTTTAACAGTACCCCGCCATTCTTTATCAATAATAAAAAATGGAACAGGGTTTAGTGTGTGTGCGGTGTTGGGAGAACCGTCTTCGTTGATCATATAGTCAGAATTGCCATGATCAGCAGTAAGAAAAATGGTATAGCCATTTTCCAATCCTGCCGTTACTATGCGTTCAACGCATTGATCAACCGTTTCCGCAGCTTTAATGGCTGCTTCCCAAATACCGGTATGGCCCACCATATCAGTATTGGCAAAATTCAAACAAATGAAATCGGAGGTCTTATTTTCAATTTCAGGAATAAGCGCATCAGTTAATTCATAAGCGCTCATTTCTGGTTTCAAATCGTAGGTGGCTACTTTGGGAGAGGGAACCATAATTCGCTTTTCTCCTTCAAAAGGAACTTCGCGGCCACCGCTGAAAAAGAAACTTACATGCGGGTATTTTTCCGTTTCAGCAATACGAATCTGTTTCAATCCATTTTGCTCTAAAATTTCCCCAAGTGTATTTTTCAGGTCATCATTTTGAAAGATCACGTTGACATTTTTGTAACTATGGTCATATTGTGTCATCGTTGTATAGTGCAATGACAGTTTATACATGTTAAATTCCGGCAGGTCTATCTGGGTAAGTACCTGGGTTATTTCCCTGCAGCGGTCCGTCCTGAAATTAAAACAGAGAACAGCATCTCCGTCTTTGATACTGGCTAATGGCTGCTGACCTTCATCCAAAATAACAGTGGGAAGAATGAACTCATCATAAACATTATTGTGATAGGAGTTTTCTACAGCAGCGATCGCATCTGTCGCCTTTTGACCACTGCCATTTACCAGTGCGCCATACGCCAGTTTTATTCTTTCCCATCTTTTATCCCTGTCCATAGCATAATAACGACCACTGACGGTCGCGATTTTTCCTGTTGTATGATTCAGGTGTTCCTGTAATTCTGTGATAAAGCCCAGGCCGCTTTTAGGATCATAGTCCCTCCCGTCGGTAAAGGCATGAATAAAAACTTCTTTCAACCCTTCTGCCTGGCAACTATCTACAATAGCTTTGAGATGATTGATATGGGAATGTACGCCGCCGTTGCTCACAAGCCCTACCAGGTGAAGGGGTTTATTATTGCTTTTTGCGTATTGAATGGAATCCAGGAAGATTTCATTGGTAGCCAGCGAACCATCCCGGACTGCAACATCAATGCGTTGCAATTCCTGGTAAACGATCCGCCCCGCTCCTAAGTTCAGGTGGCCCACTTCTGAATTACCCATCTGCCCATCAGGCAGCCCCACCAGTTCCCCACAGGTGGTCAGAGTGGTATTGGGATAGTTGGTATATAAAGACTTAGTAAACGGAACGTTGGCATGTTGGATAGCATCTGCTGATGCAACTTTGCCAAGTCCCCAGCCGTCCATGATGACGAGAATTATTTTTTTTGCCATTTAATTAACTGTAGTTTGCGTTTTTCGTATAAATACACTCATTTTCAGGTGGCAATGCGTTGTAAATCTACACTCAAATAATGTATTTGCCTTCAGAAGATGCGAAAATGGCGGTTTTTAGTAATTTAGAGTTGTGCAGCCTGGTGTGGCATATTTTTAGATTAAACAACCTGTGAAAACGTTCTTATTATGAAAGCAATATTTACTTCCTTACTGGCTGCTTCAATGGTAATGCTATCATCATTTGTCCAACCCGGTACCATTGATGAAGTGATCGTGGCGTTAAAGTCCGGCGATGCGACAGGACTTTCAAAGTATTTTGATGATAATGTTGAACTGACCTTACCTGTCAAGAGCGACAGTTACAGTAAAGCCCAGGCACAGGTGATCCTGAAAGATTTTTTTGATAACAACAATGTACGTGGATTTGAATTAAAACATAAAGGAGATTCTCCCGGCGGACATTATTGCATTGGCACGTTGCAGACAAAATCCGGGAACTTCAGGGCTCATGTGTTCTTAAAATCAAAAGGAAACAAAGAAGTGGTCAAAGAGATACGCTTCCAGTCAATAGAATAATTTTATTTGCCAATATGCTGAAGCCTTCCTGATTAAAAAGGGAGGCTTTTTTATGCGTGTATGATAATTTCATCCTACTTCTAAAAGAGAACATCGCACTGAGATATACTTCGGCAAGCTCTGCAGAGAAAAGGGGGGTATTAGTATAAAATGCGAAGCATTTCCCTTTCTCTCTTTTCTCTCTGGGCGAAACTCACAATAAAAAAAAGTGCAATTTGTCATACACCCTTTTTATCGTATATCACAAAGCTAAAAGCTAAATACTATTTTTGCTGCCATGAATTTTGATAAAAAATTATATCATTTGATAGATGAAGCGCTGAAAGAAGATACAGGTGATGGGGATCATTCTGCTCTTTCCTGCATTCCCGCAACAGCAAAAGGTAAAGCCGTATTAAAAATAAAAGAAGACGGGGTACTGGCAGGGATGGAAGTAGCGGAGAAAATTTTTACCTATAAAGAAAAGAACAGCGTTTTCACCGGTTTTAAAAAAGATGGTGATATAATGAAGTTTGGAGAGAAAGCATTTGAGGTGTCGGCTTCTGTTCATACTATTCTTCAATGTGAAAGATTGGTGCTAAACTGTATGCAGCGGATGAGCGGGATCGCTACGCTGACAAGTTTATATGTTAACAAGCTGAAAGGTTTTACAACAAAGTTGCTGGATACAAGAAAAACAACACCTAATTTCCGGTTGCTGGAAAAAGAAGCGGTGCGCATTGGCGGAGGTGTTAATCATCGTTTCGGATTATATGATATGATCATGCTGAAGGATAACCACATTGATTTCTGCGGAGGCATAGAAAAAGCGATACAAAAAGCGGATGAATATGTAAAAACAAAAAAGCCCGGATTAAAAATGGAGATAGAAACAAGAAGTATTGACGATGTGAAAAAAGTGATGGCAGTGGGAAAAGGAAAAGTATTTCGTATTATGCTGGATAACTTTACACCAGTACAAATAACAGAAGCGTTAAAGATCATTAATGGCTCATTCGAAACAGAAGCCAGCGGAGGTATCAATCTTGATAATATACAGGCGTACGCTGCGACAGGAGTTGACTATGTAAGCGTCGGTGCATTGATACACCAGGCGAGGAGCCTTGACCTGAGTTTAAAAGCGTTGCCCCACTAAATCTCTCCAAAGGGGAGACTTCAGACTCTAAAGGTTGAAATATCTTTATCCGTTTAAAGAATTAATTTATGAGTAAAAAGAATAAACCAGATAGCCAGGGATTTGTCTATAGCACTGATTCCAATTTTTCTTTTAAAGAAGAAGATCAAAATGTTGAAACGCTGTTGCCCGCACAACAAAAACTGAGAGTACGATTAGATACAAAACACCGTGCGGGAAAAGCGGTTACCCTGGTGGAAGGCTTTATTGGAAAAGAGGATGACCTTGAGGAGCTGGGAAAGAAACTCAAGAGTTTTTGCGGTACAGGTGGTTCTGCCAAAGATGGTGAGATCATCGTGCAGGGAGATCAGCGGGAAAAAGTCGTACAATGGTTGATTAAAAACGGGTATGAACAATCTAAAAAAATCTGATGCTGTTATAAAGAGTGGATATTCGCTTTCATTTTTTATTCCATATCAGCAGTTTCACTTTTGGCAGTTTCTTCATTTAAAAAATAACTCAATGCTCCACTCGGACATTTTTTTACCTGTTCAATGATCTTTTCCGTAGCTGCGCCATTCATTTTTATCCACGGTTTCTCTTTCGGATTGAACACCCGGATCAAACCTTTCCAGCAAACAGTAGAATGGGTGCACATACTAGGTTTCCATACTACAGTCATTTCATTATTGGTGTATTTAAAAGTTTCTTTGGGCATACTTGAAAAAGTTTGAAGCCTATTAGTGGAAGTTTGAGGGTTGCTTTATCGTAAGATATGTTGTTTTGAAAAACGACATTACGACCTAAGTTCCCCTTTAGGGGACAGGGGTTTTTACTGTCCCTGCGCCAATGAATACGCTTTCTTATCGCCCCATTTATTCAGCAGTTCGAGTGAGCATATTTTAAAATTACCACTCAGGCTTACATACAGCCCGATAATGTCCTGCTGGTTAAGGGGGGAGCCATCTATGCTTTCAAAACGGACATTATATTGATTGACAAGATTAGTAAATACCGAACCGGTGGGCCATACCTGTGTACCCCGGTTGCTTACACTGAGTATATTGAATTTAACTCCTCCGTGCCGCTGGCATTTATGGGCGATCACTTCAGGCTGCTCAGCGCTTTCGATAAACATATCCACTCCGGCGATTGTCTCATCTTCCATTTCTTTGGATATAAGCATAGGATTTTTATCCAGTTTAAAATGGGTAGGTGTCGCCGGCATATTCGGCAACAAGGGTTTTGGATTCATCTGCGGCTCCTTACCAAAATTGCCAATGATCGCTTCTGCAAATTGGGTGGTGCTTAATGCAAGTTTGCTTTTATCACCAAAATCGCCGGTACGGATACCCTGTTCCAGTGTATAGAGCAGCGCATTTTCAATGACGGCTGCATTTTGCATAAAACCCAAATGGCGCAGCATCGCAATTCCGCTTAACAAAAGAGCAGTAGGATTAGCAATATTTTTTCCCGCTATGTCAGGGGCGGTACCATGCACGGCTTCAAATATGCAGATATGGTCACCGATATTTGCTGAAGGCGCAAAACCAAGACCACCTACCAGGCCTGCACACAGATCCGATACGATATCTCCCTGCAGGTTGGTAAGTACCACTACATCAAAAGTATCAGGTCTTGTCACCAGTTTCATACACAGATCATCCACTATTACATCATCTGCTTTTAATTCAGGATATTCTTTAGCCACCTCATAAAAACATTCCAGGAACAAACCATCAGTTATCTTCATGATATTGGCCTTATGACCGCAGGTAATGCGCCAGGCGTTTTTCTTCTTCGCCATTTCAAAGGCATATTTGATCACCTGCAAACTGCCGGGACGGGTGATGAAGCGGCGGCTCAGCGCTACATCATGGGTAAGCATGTGCTCCACACCACCATAGGTATCTTCAATATTTTCCCGGACAATAGTAATGTCAATAGGGATACCTGCCTTACTGAAAACAGTGTCAACACCGTGAAGGGTTTGAAAAACTCTTTTATTCGCATACGTATTCCATGTCTTACGGGCGGTTACGTTCACGCTTTTTACCCCCTTGCCTTTGGGCGTTTCCATCGGGCCTTTGAACAGGATGCCAAGGTTTTCAATCGTAATTTTCGCATCCGGGGTCATGCCATTGGAAAATCCTTTGTCAAATACCCACTTGCCCATGTCCACGTATTCATACGATAAGGACACTTTATTCGCTTGAAATACACTGAGTACGGCGTCCATGATCTCGGGGCCTATTCCATCTCCTTTTGCTACGGCTATTTTCATAATAGTTTTATTGTTAATGTTGTTACGGTAAAAATAAAGAGGATTTACAGACATCAGTTTTTTTTTGTTACTTTTACTCAAACTCCATTTTTATGAGCAGCATCATCTCCGAAGGTGTACAGATCAGCGTAGTGACTTTCTACCAGCCTGATTACAGCAACCCGCTGCAATCGGAGTTCATGTTCGCTTATCGCATTACACTGGAGAACCATAATGCTTTCTCCATAAAATTACATCGCCGCAACTGGCAGATATTTGACAGCAATGGTACGCACCGCGAAGTAGAAGGTGAAGGAGTAGTGGGGGTACAACCTGTTTTAAAGCCAGGCGAAAGTTATCAATATGTCAGCGGTTGCAACCTGCGCACCGAAATGGGAAAAATGAAAGGCACTTACCAGATGGAAAACCTGAACAATATGCAAATGTTTGAGGTGGACATTCCCGCTTTTGAGATGATCGTTCCGATGAAGAATAATTAAGACACCCTGTCCCTAAAGGGGACTTAGGTTTGAATGTCTTTTTAATATTCTAAATTCCTTATACAGCAATTAGCTTTTTTGTGATCCCGGCTACATTACTAATAACGGCTTTTGTTGTGAGTTTACACCGGGCTTGATTCGGTGCACTCTTGTACTTTCTGTCCATTATTCAGTAAGATCGTCACAGTTTATCTAAAGCAAAGGTTGTAATTAATGCAAATTGATATCAAACTTCAAAATGAAATTCACGACATTTTTTGCTTTGGCTTTTATCTCGGTTTACTCTTTTGGACAAGTTAAGGTCGCCAAAATTGACAGTAGCAATTTGCCTCGAAATGTAAAATATATTGGACACATTATAAATGCTGTAAAATGGACTGACAGTTTAGGACAAAACTTAGTTATTACAACTGAAACGGGGCAATATATAAGCAAGACTATACCGGAAGATGGCTATAAGGACGCTGCTTTATACGGGTATCATTACATTTTAAATGGGGACAGCGTAAAATTGACTTGGAAAGTTTATGACTTTAATAATGAATGCCCTGTTGATTTAGACCTTTACTTCATTGACAAGTCTTTTGCTATAACAGACCTGGATAAAAACGGAATTACAGAAGTTTGATTAATGTATAAAAATTCTTGCCATGGCGACGTTAGCCCTGTTCTAACAAAAATTATCATGTATGAAGGGGATAAAAAATATGCTCTCAGAGGAACAAGTAAAGTAAAAGTTTCAGCGACTGAATATGAAGGCGGAGAATTTACTTTTGATGAAAACTTTAAAAATGCAGTTCTTGTATTCAGACAGTATGCTGAAAAACTGTGGACACAAAACAGAATAGAAAAATGGGATAGATAATTGAACTCTTACACCGGAATCCTCTTCGTCCTTTCTTTCATCAGCAGTATAGCTTCTTCTTTGCTTGTAAACATATTATTAATGTTCACGAGGTTGTCAGCTAACTTATCATAGCGCTTGGTAAGCAGGAAAATAAAAATATGGAGGTAATGAATGCCATCAAATACAATGGCTTTGTTGCGGGCAAATTCATCTTTACGTTTTAAAAATTCCGCAGGCATTTCTGTATAGTGCATACCCGGCCGAAGGTGATGAATAATGTGGTAGCCGTCATTCCAGCAAATATCATTATACTTTGTATTGATGCAGTTGATGGAACTGGTATAAAGATTATCCGGGTTAGTGCCGTCAATAAAAGCATGTTGCGTCCAGTTGCCAAGCATCATTACCAGTCTTGCAAACAAAAGCGGTACGATAAAGATCAGCAGTGTCGCTTTCAGGTTGACGAAACACATCCCGATGCAGAAAGCGAGATAGACATATTCGCCTAAGGTAAGACGCATATACAATTTCTTTCTTTTACGATGATACAGGTAGAGTATCGTATTTTTTACCCCTACAAAAAGGAACGTAAAGAAATATATTAAAAAACCTCTCACACTGTCACGCTGGTATGGCATGGTGCTGCTGGTATCATCGGGCATATTATTTTCAATATGGTGCATACCGAGATGATGACTGAAATAGCCTTCCGGGGCATGACCAAAAAACGGGCAAACAAACCAGGTAATATAAGTATGCAGCCATTGGTATGGTTGTTTAAAACATTTGCGATGGCAAATACAATGAAGCATTAACCCAAATCTTCCTTTGAAATACAACTGCGAAATATAGAAATAAGGAATAGCGGCCAGCCACCACCACCATCCTGTTAAAAGAGGGGTATATAAAAGGATGGCCGTACTGATAACAACAAGATGTATGGTAGTAAGCAGGGAAATGAAGGGAAGGTCACGCTTATCATTCATCAGCCTTAACCAGAACTTATCATACCAGTTGTATTTTTCCTTTGGTATGTAAACAGGGTCGGTAAGTGTAGCGAGAAGTTTCATGGAAAACAGTTTGCTGATAACTCAGTGAATGCGAAAGATAAGCTATTTAATCAGGAGGGTGATTATTTGGGCTTATACTTTGCCTCTTCGAGTATTTTCTTAACAGGGCTTTGCATAATATCTTCAGGCTTCATAGCGGGATTGTTAGCAGCAAATTTTTTTACGATCTGCCAGCCAATCCATTGCCCGATATTTCCGGGGGATAGTTCCTGCGAGAAAACGGGTGTGAACGGGGATTCGCCAATATAGGTCTGCAAAGCAGAAGGGTTTACAGAATAGAGGTCTTCGTTTTTTTTAATATAGCTCCACATCAATCCTTCATTGGCTTCACACCATGCCAGTTGCTGTTGTGTATAGCCGGTTTTAATGGAGTCCGCTGCTTCCGGTAAAAATTTATCCAGCAGCCACCATTGTTTTCCTCTTTCGATCATTTGTTCAATAAGGGGTCTCCCTTTGCTCTTATCAGGAAAAATGTCTTCTACTACCAGTTTCATTACATCAGCAATTATGTATTCCCTGGCAAAGCGGCGGCTCAGGTATAAGGGGGCTACGTTTGTAATAAAATATTCATGGTTGTAAAGAGAGAAATCTTTCCCGAGATAGAACTGGAGACTGATACCAATAAACCCGGGCCCCATAAAATCG
This sequence comes from Chitinophagales bacterium, assembly GCA_015654695.1. GTDB lineage: Bacteria > Bacteroidota > Bacteroidia > Chitinophagales > Chitinophagaceae > VBAT01. The sequence continues at coordinate 65,298 of JAATGJ010000123.1, forward strand.
GGAGTATATTCGCCATTACCCATCCGGGCCATATCCTGCCTGGAATTCATCGGGCCGGATACAGTAGTAATGTATGCAGGTACTGCATAAGAAGGGAAATAATATTTTACATATTTAAAAGCCTGTTCGATCTGTTTTTTTACAGGACTAAAATCGCTGTATAGCTTTTGCGTTGAATCAAATACCGGTTTGTAGCGGCTGTAAAAATCTTTTATGCCGGTAGTATCGGGCGCCCCTATGATAGTTTGCAGGAAAAGAGGAAGCAGGGTTGGGTATTTTACATTCAGGGTGTTAATGCTTTTATCAACATGGCTGGTATCAATGGCAAAAAAATCTTCATCAAATCTTTGCATAGCCAGCTCAACTTTAATACCCGATATATCAGGTAAATTTTTATCGTTGTTACAGGCGATAAGCAGGAAAGAAACTAAAAAAGGAGCGAAGATTTTTTTCATGGCTTTTAATAACGAAACGGGTTTAAAAATGTTGCCTGCGAAGATAGCTGAGGGAGTTGGAATAAGGTATTAGTTATTGGAAATTAAGGGACGAGCCGGTGTTTCAGTTTAGTTATTTTCGGGCGGTAAAGGATTATGGTGCAGGCACGTTAAATTTGTACTATGAAGATCGCATTAGCCCAGCAAAATTATCATATTGGCAATTTTGAAGAGAATACCCGCAAGATCATACAGGGTATTAACCGGGCGAAAGAACAGGGTGCAGACCTGGTCGTCTTTTCTGAGTTGTGTGTGTGTGGCTACCCGCCAGGGGATTTTCTCGAATTCAATGATTTTATCAATAAATGTTATGAGGCCGTTGATAACATAAAGATTCATGCTGATACTATCGGTGTGATCATTGGCAGCCCTGCCATTAATTCCCGTAAAGAAGGGAAAGATCATTTCAACGCCGCTTTTCTTTTGTATGAAAAGGAAATAAAAGCGGAGATACACAAAACGCTGTTGCCGAATTATGACGTATTTGACGAATACCGCTACTTTGAACCGGCCTATGAATGGAATGTAATGGAGTTTAAAGGAAAAAAATTAGCCGTTACTATTTGTGAAGATATCTGGAACATGGGTGACAACCCCCTGTACCGTATCACGCCGATGGAGCAACTGATGCCGTACAAGCCGGATGTAATGATCAATATTTCCGCATCACCTTACAACTATGCACAGGATATAGTCCGAAACAGCATTGTAAAAGCGCATACGGTAAAGTATAAATTACCTATGCTGTATTGCAACACGGTGGGCTCGCAAACCGAAATTGTTTTTGACGGGGGCAGCCTGGTATATGACATTAATGGTAATAAGATAAAGGAGATGAAATATTTTGAAGAAGACTTTCAGCTCTTCGATCTGGATACACTCTCTAAAAAATCAGGGTCTTCGCAAGTCCCCTCCTTTGGAGGGGATTTAGGGGAGGTTGCCTTTTTCTCCGCCGCCGAAGTAAGCGCCGGTATTGATACAATACAATACCTGACTGATGAAAAAAACATGGATGAGATTTACCATGCACTCACACTTGGTATCAGGGATTATTTCACCAAAATGGGATTTACCAAAGCGATCCTCGGCGCTTCAGGTGGAATTGACAGCGCCGTCACACAAGCGCTGGCTGTTGAAGCCCTGGGTAAAGAAAATGTAAGGGCCATCCTGATGCCTTCACAATATTCCAGTTCGCATTCGGTAACGGATGCGGAGTTATTGAGTAAGAACCTGGACAATCCGTATGATATTATTCCCATCAAAAATATCTATGAGGAATTTCTTGCGGAGTTAAAACCCATTTTTAAAGATCTGCCATTCAGTATTGCAGAAGAAAATATACAGAGCCGGGCAAGAGGTAATTTATTAATGGCGATAGCGAATAAATTCGGCTATATTTTATTGAATACATCCAACAAAAGTGAACTGGCTACAGGTTATGGTACTTTATATGGTGATATGGCCGGTGGTTTAAGTGTACTGGGAGATGTATATAAAACGCAGGTATTTGCCCTGGCGAAATATATCAACAAAAAGAAAGAGCTGATCCCGCCAAATGTAATTACCAAACCTCCGTCTGCAGAATTACGGCCCAATCAAAAAGACAGTGACAGCTTGCCGGAATATGATACACTGGACCGGGTATTATATGAGTACATCGAATTGCGCCACGGCCCTAAAGAGATCATTGAAAAGGGATTTGACAAAGCATTAGTGCATCGTGTATTAAAGCTGGTCAATACCAATGAATATAAAAGAAATCAGTTTTGCCCCATTATCCGGATCAGTTGCAAAGCATTTGGTATCGGAAGGAGGGTGCCGATAGTAGGAAAATATCTCTCCTGATTTTAATGTTTAAAAGTGACTTCTACAGTAGTTGGCGGGCTCGGCGCTACTGTCATTACCTGTGAAAGAACAAGATTGGTCTCAGTTACGGAAACAAGTGTGAAATCGCTGGAGCCACCAGTAAATATTGGGGCACTAAGATGTAGTATTGTTTCACTGGTCTGGAAAGCCCATGTATAAGTTCCGGCATAGGTTGGAGAACATATAGTAGCAGCTTCATCAAGTGTCATGCTTCCAGCAGAAGTAAATGTTGCAATATTGTCTTTAAAGCATGCGTTTATGAAGCCAGAGATATCCGTTCCGGAGGAAGTTGCGTGATCAAATTTCCATGATGATTGGCTGATCAGTTGTGTTTTTGTTTTGGCCGGGGCGGGATCTTCTTCTTTTTCGCAGCCTGTCACAAATAAAAAAGCAATAGCAAGGATGGATAAGGTCAGGAGCAGTTGTTTTCGCATAATAATGGATTATGGCTTTAAAAATAATCAATCTTTACCAGCAAGTAAAGGGTAGAAATACGCCGGTTTTCAATAGTATTTTTTGGTATTTGGATTACCGGCAAATAATTTGCTAAGGCATAGTTCGTAATTTGCGCCACATAAATCAATCCCATGCTAAAAACCGCAGACGATATCCGTCAGTTGAATGAGAAGATAAGCCACGCCGGCCAGTTCGTGGACAGGCTGAGAACTGAAGTAGGACATGTGATAGTAGGGCAAAGCCACATGCTTGACCGCCTCCTGATAGGTTTATTAAGTAATGGCCACGTATTACTGGAAGGGGTGCCCGGTCTTGCAAAAACACTGGCCATTAAATCCATGGCGCAGGCGATCAATGCAAAATTCAGCCGCATTCAATTTACCCCTGACCTGCTTCCTGCCGATGTGATCGGCACGCTGATCTACAACCAGCAACGAAATGAATTCGTAGTACGCAAAGGACCCATCTTCGCCAATTTTATATTGGCGGATGAAATAAACAGGGCGCCTGCCAAAGTACAATCCGCCTTACTGGAAGCTATGCAGGAAAGACAGGTAACGATTGGCGATACTACCTACAAATTAGATGAACCTTTTTTGGTATTAGCTACGCAAAATCCATTGGAACAGGAAGGCACTTATCCATTGCCTGAAGCGCAGGTGGACAGGTTCATTATGAAAGTAGTGGTTAATTATCCTAAAATGCATGAGGAGCAGCTCATTCTTCGTCAGAATATCATGGGATTGAATACAGCCGGTGTAAAACAGGTAGTATCCGTTCAGGAAGTAGCGGGTGCAAGGGAATTAGTGCGGCAGGTATATATGGATGAAAAGATAGAGCAATACATCCTGGATATTGTTTTCGCCACAAGGTACCCGGAAAAGTACACCCTTGAAAAATTAAAACCGCTTATTTCTTACGGCGCTTCCCCGAGAGGAAGCATTAACCTGGCATGGGCCGCTAAGTCACAGGCGTTTTTAAACAAAAGAGGTTTTGTCATCCCTGAGGATGTAAGAAGTATTTGCAATGATGTATTGAGGCATCGTATTGGATTGACGTATGAAGCAGAAGCGGAGAGTATTAATGTAGAAGGAGTGATCGAGGAAGTATTGAAAAAAATTAATGTACCATAGTAAATTATGTTATCCGTAACCTGTAACTGGAAACCGGTGACCCGATATGCTCACGACCGCAGAAATAATAAAAAAAGTACGCCTTCTTGAAATTAAAAGCAAGAAACTTACCAGTGATCTTTTCACCGGCGAATATCACAGCGCTTTTAAGGGAAAGGGAATGTCATTTAAAGAAGTAAGGGAATATGCAGCCGGAGATGATATACGGTTTATTGACTGGAATGTATCTGCCAGGTTTGGTCATCCTTTCAGTAAGGTATTTGAAGAAGAAAGAGAATTAACGGTAATGCTGCTGGTGGACATTAGCGGCAGTTCCTTATTCGGAACGGTATATGCAAAGAAGAGGTACCTGATTACGGAAATTGCAGCCGTACTGAGTTTTTCCGCAGTGAATAATGCGGATAAAATAGGCGTCATATTTTACAGTGATAAAGTGGAAGCCTATATTCCTCCCAAGAAGGGAAGGCAGCATGCATTATATATCGTTCGTGAATTATTGAGTAAAGAACCAAAAGGTAAAGGGACGCAGGTGAGCGCTGCGCTTAAATTTTTTAATAATGCTACCAAGCAAACAAGTATTGCATTTGTATTAAGTGATTTTTTAGATGCGAACTATGAGCAGGCGTTGCGTGTAGCTTCCAAAAAGCATGATATCATCGGTATCAAGCTATATGATAAAATGGATATGGAGTTGCCCAATGCGGGTTTACTGCAGGTACAGGACGCCGAATCGGGCAATACACAATGGGTGGACAGCAGTAATTCCTTTGTGCGGTACCAGTACCAGCAGGAGTTTTTCCGGGTGACCGATTACAGTACACAAACATTTAAAAAGGCAGGCAGCGACCTGCTTCATATACGCACGGATGAGGATTATGTAAAAGTGCTGCAGAAATTTTTTATCAGCCGGAACCGCTGAGCATCTTACTGAATGAGCCGCAACAATTCCTATAAAGCCATTTTTTCCTCGCTCCTCCTGTTACTGACAGTACAGGTTGCTGATGCACAATCAAAAACCTCCGTGAGGGCCGCTGTTGATAAAAACAAAATACTGATCGGTGAAACGATTCAGCTATCCCTGGAAGCGGATATTCCCGAAAATGAAGCGATACGGTTTTTCATTATTGATTCAATACCGCATTTTGAAATTAAGGAAAAACAAAAAGTTGATACTTCGAATACCAGCGATGGTACTGTTTTAAGACAGATCATCCTTATCACCAGTTTTGATTCCGGGCACTGGGTAATGCCGTCATTTGTACTGGGAGAAAATATCGCCACGGATACTATCCCCATTGATGTTGCTTATTCTGACTTTAATCCTGAACAGGATTATCATGATATAAAAGACATCATAGAAGTAAACCCTGAGCAGGAAAAAGAAAAATGGTGGTTGTGGTATGCTATCGGGGGCGGGACGTTATTAATAATTCTTCTGCTTATTTATTTACTAAGAAAGAAAAAGCCCGCTGTTCAGGCTTTGGCTACAATTACAGACCCTTATGAGGAAGCGATGAAGCAATTAGAAAAATTGCAAAATGAAAGGACTGATCAAAAGCAATATTATTCGCGGCTGGTGGATATTTTCAGGATGTATATTTCGGAGAGAAAAGGAATTCATTCTTTACAAAAAACGACAGATGACCTGGTGGTTCAATTGAAAGGCATGCCTGTTACAAAAGAACAATTTGAAAAATTATCACAGGCTCTCCGGCTGAGTGATTTTGTAAAATTCGCCAAGTATGTTCCGTCACCGGATGATGATAAAACTATTTATGAAACAATTAAAGATTCAATTATTTCTATTGAGAAGATAATTTAAACGAGGCTGTGTCAAAAGTGTTTTGGAACACAAAGAACACGACGGAATTATGTAACATATTTTTTGTGTACTTCGTGGTACGTTGTGTTTTTTGTGTTACTTTTTTTCTCTTTTGAGACAGCTTCTTGATAAGGCCTATGCTGTACAACTGGTTAAAAGAAATTGATTTTGCCCAGCCATTGGTGTTCGCACAGTTTGTGTGGTTGCCCGTACTTATATGGTGCTATGTGAAAAAATACAACAGGAAACAGGCTACTATTAAAGTCTCCTCTGTGCAGGCATTTACCGTTTCTTCAGCGAAGAACCAGTTTCGTCACCTGCCATTTATTTTACGATTACTGGCTATAAGCTGTTTAATACTGGCATTGGCCCGGCCTCAAAAAAGAAATGACCAGTCACAAACACTCGGGGAAGGAATAGATATTGTTTTGTGTATGGATGTAAGCGGTAGTATGGGTTCCCGGGATATTTTGCCATCACGGATGGAAGTGGCCAAAGAAGTCGCAGCGGAGTTTATCCGCAGCCGGCCCGTTGACAGGATCGGGATCGTAATATTTTCCGGGGAAGCATTTACCCAGGTGCCGCTTACGACAGATAAAAATACATTGCTGACACAGATACAATCCCTGGAAAGCCGCAAATACCTGGCTGACGGAACGGTGATCGGCGAAGGACTGGCTACTGCGGTGGACAGGTTATCAGAAAGCGAAGCAAAAAGCAAAGTGATCATTTTATTAACCGATGGCAAGGAAGATCCGCCGGAAACAAGATTAATTGACCCGCTGACGGCGCTGGAGATAGCAAAAGCCAAAGGAATTAAAGTGTATGCTATCGGTATGGGAGCGATGCCTTCCACTATTGTTGAAAGAACGGGTAATACACCCCTGCCAAAGAACCCGGCAATTGACTTTATAGATGTAGAACTCCTCCGAAAGATCGCTGAAGAAACAGGTGGCCGTTATTTCCGGGCAAAAGATAAAGAGGCCCTGCAATACATCTATGACCAGATAGATAAACTGGAAAAATCAAAAGTGGAAGTCACTTCTTATAAGCGGTTTGAAGAAAGGTTCCTGCCTTTTGTCCTGGCAGCATTGGGATTCTTATTTCTTGAACTACTCCTGCGGTTTACTGTATTTAAAAAGTTCCCCTGACAGTTGATGCAGTTTATTCGTGTTTATTCGTGAAATTCGTGGCCGCATGAAAGCAACTATTTATAAATCCACCGGGAGCTGGTACACCGTAAAGGATGAATCGGGCAAATGGCATAATGCCCGCATGAAAGGTATTTTTAAAATGGATGAGATCACCAGTACCAACCCGGTGGCCGTGGGGGATGAAGTGGAAATTGAGGTAGAGAATGAAGGAGAAAGTACAGCTACTATTACAAAAATCATTGACAGGAGAAATTATATCAACCGGCAATCGCCCCGCTTTGCTTACCAGCATCATATTGTAGCATCCAATCTAGACCAGTCTATGCTGGTAGCTACCTTAAAAGAACCCCGGACCTCACAGGGGTTTATTGACCGTTTCCTCGTAGCATCGGAAATGCATCATGTACCTGCTCTTGTCGTATTCAACAAAGCAGACCTGTATAAAAAAAAGGAACTGGAGAAATTTGAGCAATGGAAAAAAATGTATGAAGAAGCAGGGTACAAAGTTTTCCTGGTCAGTGTAAAAGACAATGAGGGTATAGAAATTTTACAAAAAGAATTAGCGGGTAAAACAACCCTGATCAGCGGGCATAGCGGCGTAGGAAAATCCTCTTTGCTGAATATCATATTACCGGAACTGGCATTAAAAACCCAGAGCATAAGCGGGTGGAGCGGAAAGGGGCAGCATACTACTACGTTTGCTGAAATGCATGACCTTCCGCCAGCTGGCGGAGGCAGGATCATTGATACTCCGGGTATGCGGGAATTTGGTTTGGTGGATCTTTCCAAACAGGAAGTGTCGCATTATTTTCCGGAAATGAGGGAGCGGTTAAATGATTGCCAGTTCAATAATTGCCTGCATGTAAACGAACCCGGATGTGCAGTAAAGCAAGCAGTAATAGATAAAGAGATCACCGAAGACAGGTATGTTAGTTATGTAAATATCCTTGATTCAATAGGGGAGAAGAGTTATTGACCCCCTGTTCCCCTAAAGGGATGACTTAGATCAATGATATTGATTGCTTATCACAGTCGTTCAAAGAAAAAGAGCCAATAGCTTTTTCGTCATATTGAAATTATGAATTAAATTTTTCTTTCGGAGAGACTTGCTGAGTAGTGGACAAAACACTGAATGGAGCATCAGAGCGGTGCAGCTGGTCAAATAATACCTGCAATAATCAGCAAATTTATAATCAATCAGAGTCTTTCTCAAGCCCCTCCAGAGTTTATCGAAGGAAGGGGTTTTGGGTTACGCAATATTCCTTTTCGGTTCCTGGTTAAAGAGTTTAGGCTCTATCAGGTTGGCCAGGTCCACTACGGCCTTGTTGTCCTTAATCTGTGCATCGTGGGTTTTTACAGGGTAGATAGAGATGCCGTTGTAAATACTATAATGAAGGGTAAGGAGATGGCCTTTGAATTTGAACTCCCAGTCAATGGCGTCGAAATCATCTGCTTTACTGGTAAAATGGATGCTGAAATAATCGGCGAGGATGTTCGCTACCTGGTAGAATCTTTTGAGGCCGCCGTCATCATCAATGATGGCTTCGGTACATCCTAATGTGGTTCGCAGGGTAAGGCCCATAGTAATATAGTTTATGTTTGTTAGTTGTTACTATAAGACCCGGATTCAAAAGGAATCGCTGCACTTACTCCTAAATTAACTTTTGAATTTCTTCGCTTTCCTGGCCGCTTTTGCTGATGCCGGATCGCCGCTTACCAGTTTTTCCGCCCCGACATTTTTTCCATTGGTCGGGCAACCAGAGCCACGTTTGAACAGGTTGCATGACGTGGTGGTCATCAACACAAAACCGGAGATCGTAATTGCTAAAATTGACTTTTTCATTGCTCTTTTTCTGTATGTCTCTAACGAATTTAAATATTATTAATTGCTTTTACCAGCGTAAAAGCCCTGCGTAATAAAGGCTGTATTTGATTCCCGAAGGCTAACTAATTATAGCTCCGGAGGCTGAATTCCCGGCTGGTATCTGAACCAATCCGCATACTTAACGTAATTAGTAGCGATTCGGTTAATCTCTCCGCTGATCTTATCCTGCGAAATATCCTTCACTTTTTTGGCGGGTACCCCGGCATAAATACTCCCGGCTTCACAAACCGTATTTTCCAGTACCACCGCCCCGGCGGCAATGATCGTATTAGTATGAACAACGGCATTGTCCATTATGATGGCGCCCATACCGATCAATACATTATCATGGAGCGTACAACCATGTACAATAGCATGGTGCCCGATCGAAACATTATTTCCAATAATTGTGCCGCATCGCTGGTAAGTGCAATGGATACAGGCGCCGTCCTGGATATTCACTTTATTACCTATACGAATAAAATTCACATCTCCACGAACGACCGTATTGAACCAGATACTGCAATCATCACCCATTACTACATCTCCAACGATAGTAGCATTGGGAGCAATGAATGTATTAGCGCCAAATTGCGGATGTTTATCTTCTACGGGGAGTATTACAGGCATGAGGAAAGTTTAAATGCTTGTTGAAGTTACAAACTGTTGCCCTAGCCTGCACATAATTAAACATACATCTCTCTTCGTGTTTTCTCAAAAAGGGAAGATGAGGAGGCTAAAGCTTTTTACTGTTTTTATGAAAGAAAAAATACGATCTTCCCCCTTTCAAAGCAAACTGTATGGGAGTAAAAAATCTTTTTGATCCCGCCGTCAAGCAGGATATTATTGCCCGCATTAATAAATTGACACCGCAATCTCAGCGGCAATGGGGCAAGATGGATGTGGCGCAGATGCTGGCCCACTGCCAGATGCCACTTGGGGTTGCTACAGGCGACCATAAACTGAAAGGCAGTTTTTTTATTAAACTGGTCGGGCCATTATTTAAAAAACAATTGTTTAATGACAAGCCTTTTAAACGTGACCTGCCTACTGATAAATCATTTAAAATAGCTGATACCAGGGATTTTGAAAAGGAGAAACAAAAACTGGTACAGATGATCAGTGTTTTTTCTGAAACGGCTATGTCAAGTGAGCCACATCCTTTCTTTGGCAAGTTAACCAAAGAGGAATGGAGTAAGGGAACATGGAAACATTTAGATCATCACTTGCAGCAGTTTGGAGTATAAGAATCTAAAAAAAATTGTTCCAAAAAGAAGTCCCAACACTGAGATACAAAGTAAAACAAAGGCCTTTTTCAAATAAGCCTCCCGGTCAAAACCTCAGAATCGTTGTTACTCTGTGTTTATCTTTTTCTTTAAAACGGTTTTCTTATCCGATGGCATTTAATACAATCTCTTTTAATTTATTAATAGCCACTCTTTCCTGCTCCATTGAATCCCTGTGCCGGATAGTAACCGTATTATCTTCTTTAGATTGATGATCAACCGTTACGCAAAAAGGGGTGCCTAATGCATCCATGCGGCGATAACGCTTACCTATTGCATCCTTCTCCTCATAGAAACAACGGAAAGAAGATCTGCAATCATCAATAATTTGTTTGGCTATTTCCGGTAACCCGTCTCTTTTTATCAAAGGGAAAACAGCCAGTTTAATCGGTGCCAGTTTAGGCTGAAATTTCAATACCACACGGCTATCCGGTTTTTCCGGTGTCCCGAGGTCTTGCTCTTCATAAGCCTGGCTCATTACAGCAAGGAACATACGGTCAAGACCAATAGATGTTTCGATCACATACGGAATATAATTACCATAAGGTTTACCGGTAGCAGGGTCAACATCATTATCAAAATACTGCATTTTCTTTTTACTGTATTCCTGGTGCTGTTTCAGATCGAAATCGGTACGACTGTGAATACCTTCCAGTTCTTTAAAACCAATGGGAAATTCAAATTCAATATCGCAGGCAGCATCCGCATAGTGGGCCAGTTTTACGTGGTCATGATAGCGGTATTTCTCTGCCGGCATGTCCAGGCTTTTATGCCATTCCAGTCTTGTTACTTTCCATTTCTCATACCATTCCTTTTGTGTGCCCGGGCGGATGAAGAATTGCATTTCCATTTGTTCAAATTCCCGCATACGAAAAATGAATTGCCTCGCTACTATTTCATTCCGGAATGCCTTACCTATTTGTGCAATACCAAACGGGATTCTCATTCTCCCGGTTTTTTGCACATTTAGGAAGTTGACGAAGATACCCTGTGCAGTTTCAGGTCGCAGATAGACTTTATTATTCTCATCATCAGCCGATACAGTAGAGCCAAACTCAGTAGAAAACATCAGGTTGAACTGGCGAATATCTGTCCAATTGCTGGTACCACTAATGGGGCACTTTATTTTATTGTCTTCTATTAGCTTTTTTAAACCGGCAAAATCATCTTTAGCAATTAATGCATCCATCGAAGCCAATACATCTTTTGCTAATTGCTCATTGCCGGTTGCTGATTGCTCATCAGCAAAACCTTCTATTAAATGATCAACCCGGTATCTTTTTTTACTGTCCTTATTATCAATCATCGGGTCGTTGAAATTATCAACGTGACCGGAAGCCTTCCAGGTGGTTGGGTGCATAAAGATGGCTGCATCTATACCCACTATATTATCGTGGAGTTGCGTCATGCTTTTCCACCAATAGTCTTTGATATTTTTTTTCAGTTCACTGCCCCATTGGCCATAATCATATACTGCTTGTAAGCCATCATATATTTCACTGGAGGGAAAAATAAATCCGTATTCTTTGCAATGCGAAATGATCGCCTGGAACCTCGCCTGCCGGGAGGCAGGTTTATTGGAATCGTTTGCCATAAGGCGGCAAAGATAAAATTCTGTGAACAATTACCGGAAGAGAATATAAAAGCTAACAAGGGTCGGCTTTCGGCGAAATGTTTTTATCCGGTTGAGTGTTTTCGATCTTTCCTGTAACGCCGGTATTTTCCGCATGGTTTTTTAATGAGGCATGCGATTCCACTTCTTTTTGTTCTACCCATACCGCATAATTATTGGGGAATATCTGGCAACCCCGGCTGATGGCGTGTACGCGGGTAAAAACTGCCCCGAAATAAAGAATAATGGAAGAATAATACACCCACAATAAGATGACGATAAGCGAGCCGGCTGCTCCATAAGCCGAGGTCATCCTGCTGTTATGCCCGAGGTAATAACTGATCAGGAAACGGCCTCCCATAAATAGTATGGCGGTAGTGATAGCCCCGGCCCTTACATCCTTCCATTTGATGCGGGCATCCGGCAATATTTTGAAAATGATACCGAATAAAAAAGCCGTGATCAAAAAAGTAAAAATAATATTGAATATATACACAACGTAAACCTGTAGTTCGGGAAAACTCTGTGAAAGCCGGGAAAGGAAAACATCCATCAGGCCATTAATGATGAGCGATACCAGCAATAAAAAACCCAGTGTGATGATCATTGAAAAAGAAAGCAGGCGATTAATGATCAGTCTCAGCCAGCCTTTTCCTTTAAGGGGTTTGGCTTTCAGGTGCCATATCTGGTTAATGGAATCCTGGATCTCTGTAAAAACTCCGGTAGCGCCTATCACTAATGTGGCGACACCTATAATAGCCGCTAAATTGCTGCCGGAAGACAATGTTGCATTCCGGATCGTTTCCTGTATCTGTAAAGCCGCATCCTTACCGACAAAACCAGCGATTTGCCCATACACTCCTCCTTCTACGGCCTGGCGGCCATAAAAAATATCGCTGACCCATATAATAATGATGAGAAGGGCGGGTATAGAGAAAATAGTATAATAGGCAAGGGCTGCACTAAGCTTCAGCACCTTATTGTCTATAAATTCGACAAAAGTCTCTTTGGTGATATTCCACGCTCTTTTTAATGACATAAATAATAATTAAACATCTGGTTAAATAATCATACATAGTGCCAAATACGATGGGATGCCAATAAGGGAGGCTGATTGGAGACAATAAATACATTTTTGATACCAGCGACATTAACACAGATGATCTTTGATGCAAGTTTACACATGATAAATGGTATCGGCACAAAAAACACTTATCGGCAAAATAAACCCGATATTGATTATTAACATCAGGGACGCCCCTTAATCTATTCGATTGGTCAATCAGATAGTATTTTGCCTGTTTTTTTCAGGTATTCGCCTGCAAAATCAAGGTCACCTAATGGAAGACCCATTTTTCTTTTGGCCTCACGTAGCCCGTTTAGCATGGCATCATTATCCACCAGGAACTGGTAAAGTCTTTCTCCGGGTGTTTTATCAAGCCAGAGTTTTAATTGCAGGTCTTTTATATGTTGAGGTGTGTCAGTCATTTTTTATTAAATCAAAGGTAACTAATTTCAACACGCGGATCCAATGATGAATATAATCCCAATCCAGGTTGTTAATCTGCGAGAGTATTTTTATGTCTTCTGCCTGCAGGGAACTTTGCAATTCCTGTATCCATATTATTTTTGACAATAACAAATCCTCCGGCGAAACAAGATAAATTTTCATATCCAGGAAATCTATCTGCCTCCGTCTGCTAAATTCCTCCTGGCGGTAAGGTTCGTCCTTCAGGATTACAAAATCTGCTTTATAATTGCTTTTATGGTCAATGATATTAAACAGACCTTTATTGTTTATGGCATCCCGTATAGAATCTTCGTCACAGTAATACCCATCTTTAAAGAATGCTGTCAACAGTAAAGTATCATGCGGTTTCAGGTGAACAATAAAATCAAAGTCCCGGGTAAACCGCGGCACCGTATAGGTACTCATCGCCACACTGCCAGAAAGCATGTAGGGTATATTGTTTTTATCAAAAAAATGAATCAGTATTCTTAAAAAGTCAAACATGTTTATTTACCATTGAATTAAACTATCTGTTCACTACCCTTCAGGACTTTGCGGTTTTAATTTTTCATTTTGCTTATGCCGTTCCGCATCCCTAGTATTCTTTTTCTCAAAATTCTTTTGTAAAGCTTCCGTCAGGTCAACGCCGGTTTGGTTAGCCAGGCAGATCAGTACCCATAACACATCAGCCATTTCATCACCCATGTTCCTGTCCTTATCACTTTCTTTGAATGACTGGTCGCCATACTTGCGGGCCATGATGCGTGCCAGTTCACCTACCTCTTCGGTAAGTATCGCCATATTGGTGAGTTCGCTGAAGTATCGTACACCAACGGTTTTGATCCATTGGTCCACCTGTTGCTGCGCATCGAGAATAGTCATAACAAAGTTTTTTGAGAATGATTGCAATATAGCATGATTCTTGCCGTTTTACCCACCCGTTCCCGAACCGTCCAACCCTCTGAAGCAATAAAATCAAACTATCAAAACCAAATTTGGTATTCTATGAGGATAAGATCCATCCACCAATATGTGGCTATTATCGCCATCTCCTGTATAACCATCATTTCACATGCGCAGTCTGACCGGGCAGGTATAACTGATAATAAGCCCTATAAGATACTTACTTCCGGCAAGCAGATCACCGTCAAAAGCACAAAGAATATTAAGAACATCATGGTGTGGACAGCCAGCGGTCACCGCATTGTAGAACAAAAAGCAGTAAACGCCTCTTCATATACTTTCAATATTAATGTCAATGAGAAGATATTCTTTGTGATGATAGAATATGAAGGGTCGAAGCCTTATACGGAGAAGATTGGAATATAGTTGTGAGTGGTGAATGGTCAGTGGTCAGTGGTGAGTTGGATCATTCCTTATTTTTTGTATCTATCACAATGGTGACCGGGCCATCGTTTAGTAGTTCTACTTTCATATCGGCGCCAAACTCTCCTGTCTTAATTATTTTTCCGAGATCAGCAGAAAGCCGGTGTATCATTTTTTCATAAAGCGGTATGGCGATCTCCGGCTTACTGGCTTTAATATAGCTTGGACGGTTACCTTTCTTTGTTGATGCATGCAAAGTAAACTGGCTGACCAGCATGATCTCTCCATTTTTATCTATTACCGAAACATTCATCACACCATTCTCATCATTAAAAATGCGCAGGTTGACGATCTTACCGCTTAACCATTCAATGTCCCCATCAGTATCCGCATCTTCGATACCCAGTAAAACAAGTAATCCATCCCCGGTCTGTGAATGAACTTTTCCATCAATCGTTACACTGGCTTTCGACACCCGCTGAATTACAGCCCGCATAGTTTGTATCTTTATTGCTGCAAATGTAATAACAAGGAACAA
>JAATGJ010000027.1 GCA_015654695.1 Chitinophagales bacterium
AAAAGTTGGATTGTGCATTTTTTCAACCAGCAGTATTTTACCATTTGCGGTCATTATTATAAAACCTGACAGGACTTTTGCGTTGATATCATTTACAAAAACAACGGGGTTCCGGTATAATGTTGCCCGGTAATGAGCATTGTACTATCATCTTACATCTCATTCGGGCCGGTTAAAATACTATTGTATAAACAGCAGAACTTTTATATTTTACAACTCTTAATTTTACTTATGAAAAACCCCTTGTTTCTTATCCCGTTCATACTTCTTCTGGCTGGTTGCGAAAAGACAATTGAAAAAATAAAGGAAGATGCAATCATAAAAATTATGACGGAGGGGCAGTGGGCTATTACCAGTTTTGCCCGGAACAGCTCCGATATTACTACCAGTTTTACCGGTTATAAATTTCAGTATTACAGCAACAAAACCGTTGATGCTATAAAAAACGGTATAGTAGAAAAAACCGGCACCTGGGATGGAGATGGGGCAACCATGACAACATGGGCCAATTTCACAGGTGCAACCACCCCTTTAAACCTCATTAACGGAAGCTGGCATATTGATAACAGCGGCCTGACTTATGTAGA
This sequence comes from Chitinophagales bacterium, assembly GCA_015654695.1. Lineage (GTDB taxonomy): Bacteria > Bacteroidota > Bacteroidia > Chitinophagales > Chitinophagaceae > VBAT01. The sequence goes on from JAATGJ010000027.1 coordinate 588, forward strand.
AGCTTCACATACTATTACCGGGGAAATCAAGACCATGCGCCTGGACAAACAATAACCTGATTTCTGAACAGTTTTCACAATTAATCCCTGCTTGCCCGCTTATTTCAACACAATGGGATAAACAATGCCCTATTTCCTTTAATTTCTTATACTCGGAAAACTAATTTTTCGTTTATATAAGTCCGGGAATAGTTTTTGCTGATAGGAGGCCCCGGGGACGCCGGATTAAATCCAAAACACTGAGAACTACTTTATATACTACTCTTACGAAAGCTATCGCTGTGTTCGTAATCTCATTGACCACTGCAGTTACTGTTTTTGGTCAAAATCCTGTTGCTAATTTTACAGCATCTCCTTTAGCTGGTTGTTCGCCGCTTATTGTCAATTTCCAGGACCTTTCTACCGGCACCCCCACATCATGGAGCTGGGATTTTGGCAATGGTAATACCTCAACCCTGCAAAACCCTATTGCCACTTATTTTGTTCCCGGGGCTTATACTATAACATTAACGGCGACCAATGCTAATGGCAGTAATACACTTACCCGTTCACAATACATTACTGTTTATGATATACCTGCTGTAAACTTTTCTGTTGATAACCAGAATGGTTGTTTCCCTTTAAGGGTACAATTCACGGATCTTTCGACGCCCGGAGCAGGAAATACTAACGTGACATGGCTATGGGATTTCGGCAATGGTAATATTTCCACTTTACAAAACCCTTTGCATACATATACTGCTGCAGGATCTTTTACTGTTACCCTCAGGGTTATCAATGATAAAGGATGTATAAAAACGATCAGCCTGCCAAATTATATCAATGTAACACCAGGCGTAGCCGCAGGCTTTACTAATACACAACCGGTAACATGCCAGGCGCCGGCTGATATTACTTTTACCAATACATCAACAGGACCGGCAGTTTTATCCTGGCAATGGGATTTTGGTGATGGCAACACTTCAACACTTCAAAACCCCGTGAATACTTATACTGTTGCAGGCAATTATACTGTTACTTTAGTTACTACCAGCAGCGCAGGATGCCAGGATACTGCCCGCTCTGCCATAACAATCGGTGGCATCGCTACAGATTTCACCATGCCTGATTCGGTTTGTACGAATGCCATCGCAGCATTTACCAATACTTCAACCCCCGCCCCGGTAAGTTCGTTCTGGACTTTTGGAGATGCTGGCACTTCCACGCAGATCAATCCTTCTCATGTATATACAACGCCCGGAAATTATACTATACACTTATATAATACTTACGCGAATTGTATTGATTCGGTCACAAAGAATATCGTTGTCACTCCTTTGCCGGTTGCAGATTTTACGGCTCCTATAACCTCGAAATGTGAACCGGATCTAACCGTTAATTTCCAGGATCTGTCCACCGGCGCTGTTAGCTGGCAATGGAATTTTGGTGATGGCAATACTTCCACTCTTCAAAATCCTTCGCATACCTATACTGCTTATGGCTCGTATCCAGTAACATTGATGGTAACTAATATGTATGGATGTACTGATACTCTTACAAGACCCAATTACATTACTATCCGAAGAGCCGTAATCAATATTCCGGGGTTACCGGCAAGAGGTTGTATTCCTTTCACTTTTGTATTCAACCCGAATATAACATCAGTTGATGCTATAACGTCTTATCAATGGTCTTTTGGCGATGGCAATACATCCGCTGCATCAAATCCTACACACACTTATCCAACACAGGGAACCTATACTGTTAAACTCATTATTACCACCAGCAGCGGCTGTACCGATTCCATAGTTATCAATAATGCAATAAGGGTAGGTTCAAAACCTGTAGCTGATTTTTCTGCAATACCGATACCTGTTTGTGCTTACCAGCCCGTACAATTCACCGATCTCTCTGTGCCGGCTGATGAATGGTTATGGAATTTTGGTGATGGAGCTACATCTCTGATACAAAACCCATCACACACTTATATTGATACGGGTTATTTTTCTGTAACGCTTATTGCAGCTAATAATGGTTGTGCCGATACTATTGTGCGAACCAATTACACACGGGTATTACCACCCATCGCCCGGTTTATATCGGCAGCCAATTGTTCTAACAGGTTGCAGTTTACTTTCACTGATCAATCAATAGGGCCGGTATCGTGGTCCTGGGATTTTGGCGATGGTAGTCCTGTGTCCACACTGCAAAATCCGGTACATACCTTTCCTGCTTTGGGGCCATATAACGTAACGCTTACAGTTACCAATGGAAGTTGTTCACATGCTGTAACACATATCATACAAACAATAGATCAGAACCCTGATTTTACGGTCAATGCAAGCCCGGTATGCAGGGGTATTCCTTCTACTTTTACTCCTGTATTCGCTTTACCGGGAACCATTTCTTCTTTAACCTGGAATTTTGGTAATGGTATTCAGATCAACACCGGGGTCGCCCCCATTAATTATCAATATACTGCCAGCGGAACTTACTCTGTTACACTTATTGCAACCGACCTCAATGGATGCCGGGATTCTATAACAAAAAATAATATTATCCGGGTCAATGGACCCTATACACAATTTAATGGCATCAACTTATCCGGTTGTACGGGTCTTACTACCACATTCAATGATCTTTCATTAACTGACGGGGTCAATCCTATAACCAACTGGTACTTTGATTTTGGAGATGGTAACACGCAAAATTTTACTGCGCCTCCCTTTCAACATACGTATAATGCAACAGGAGTTTTTTCTGTGAAATTAAGAATAACAGATGCTTCAGGTTGTTCTGACAGCCTGACCCGTCTGAACATGATCACCATTACAGACCCGGTTCCCGATTTTGTTTCTGCAGACACATTAGCCTGCCCGGGGTCAGTTGTTAATTTCACCAATACTTCTGTAGCTGTAGGTTTCAGCAGCTCCTGGGATTTTGGTGATGGCAATACCTCTTTACTTGCTTCACCCGTTCATAGCTATACAGCCACAGGATTATATACAGTTAAGCTTTACATTACGGATTCTTTTGGATGTACTGATTCAGTTATAAAAAATAATTATATCCGTGTTGAGAGACCTGTTGCAAGCTTTACTGTCAGTGATTCGATCGGTTCCTGTACACCATTAGAAGTTCAGTTTACCAACACTTCTACTTATTATACCGGTACATTATGGGATTTTGGAACCGGGGAGGGTACATCAACAGTAATTAACCCGGTACATTATTATTCCATACCCGGCACATACAGGGTACGATTATTCATTAGCAGCCCGGGCGGATGCTATGATTCCGCCTTTATCAATATCGTTGTCAATGATACCGCAGGCTCACGTATTGACTATACGCCTGTGGCGGGTTGTAACCCTTTAACGGTAAATCTGAATACAGTAACAACAGCCGTCATTCAATCTTATTTCTGGGATTTTGGTGATGGCAATACTACTACTACCATTGCGCCTAATGTCACGCATATTTATACCTCTTTCGGAAATTTTGTACCCAAGGTGATCATGCTTGACCCTGCAAACTGCCTGATACCGCTTACTGGTATTGATACCATTAAGATTATAGGGGCCAATCCGGATTTTGGTATTACTCCGGGTCTTCTATGCGATTCAGGGTTTGTCAGCTTTAGCGACTCAACAACAACCAGTGATGCGGTCATCGGTTATAACTGGACATTTGGGGATGGAGGAACTTCAACCGTTCAAAACCCGGTACACAACTATACTACTCCGGGTATTTTTGATGTATCACTTACCGTACAAACACAAAGTGGTTGTCAGAATTCAATCACAATTCCGGCAGCAGTGAGAGTAGTATTGCGGCCATTGATTGGCATTACCGGGAATGCAGAGATATGTGTAAATGATTCCATTTTGCATGCAGGAGTTTTTTTACGGCCTGATACTTCTGTTGTTAACTGGGCATGGACATTTCCCAATGGCAATAGTTCAACTCTTCAAAATCCGCCATACCAGGTTTATAATGTTGCGGGCAACTTTGCGGTAACCGCTATTTCTACCAACAGCAGCGGTTGTAAAGACACTGCAACCCAAAATTTCATTGTTAATCCGTTGCCAACAGTTACAATGCCCGCGCAAATGACAATACAGGCCGGCTTTCCTGTACAGATACCGGCTACTTATTCTGCAGGAGTAAACAACTGGGTATGGACTCCTGCAACTGATTTGAGCTGCGCTAACTGCCCTACGCCTGATGCTGGTCCGAAATTCAATACTACTTACCGTGTTGATTTTTCCGACCTGAATGGTTGCCGCAATTCCGATACCATCCTGGTCCTTGTAGTTTGTAAGGATAACAACCTGTTTATACCCAATACATTTTCACCCAATGGGGATGGCAGCAATGATGTCTTTTATCCAAGAGGAAGAGGACTTTATTCAATTAAAGTATTACGGGTATTTAACCGCTGGGGTGAACTAGTGTTTGAAAAAAGAGATTTCCCTGTGAACAATGCAGCATCCGGGTGGGATGGAACATACAAAGGGAAAAAACCACAGGCAGATGTATATGTTTACCAGGCAGAAGTTTTTTGTGATAACGGAGCATTACTAAAACTGAACGGAAACGTCGCACTCATATTATAAAGATGGAAGAATGACAATGAAAGAAACAATAAAAAAAATAATGATGATGAGTTTGCTATGGCTTGCGTCATGCTGTATTTGTTTGCATTCATTTTCACAGGACATTCATTTCTCTCAATTTTTCGAAGCGCCTCTTCTGCGCAATCCTTCACTGGCCGGCATCTTTACAGGAGATATACGTGTACAAGCGGTTTACCGGGATCAATGGAACAGTGTAACCAATGCTTATAAAACCGGCTCCCTAAATGGTGAGTATAAAATGCCGGTTGGCAAAGCATATGATTTTGTAACGATAGGCATGCAGGTATTATATGATCGTGCCGGAACTATCGGGTGGACGTCTGTACATGCTTTACCAGCACTGAATTATCATAAAGCATTGAGCGCTGACCGTAACCGTTATTTATCGCTTGGCTTTATGGGCGGATTGGTACAGCGAAGTTTTGATGTCTCAAAAATGACTACGAACAGCCAGTATAACGGAACAGGGCTGGGAGAAAACATTACCAACTCCAGCTATAGTTATTTAGATGGCAGTGTTGGCCTGAGCTATAATTCTGATCTTAAAGACAATCCCAATAACAATTTTTTTATCGGGGCTGCTTATCACCATTTCAATCGGCCCAATAATTCATTCTATCGTGACCCGAATATTGAGCTCCACCCTAAATGGGTTTTTTCAGGTGGCTTACGTTTCGGCGTTGGTGATTACGCCTATATGACTTTACAGGCGGATCATTCAAGGCAAGGAGCCTTTAATGAAACAATAGGCGGAGCCATGTACGGCTTAAAAATAGGCGGTGATCCCGAACAACCTGATTATGTCATTCATGCAGGAACCTTTCTCAGGTGGAATGACGCGCTGATCCCCGCTATCAAACTTGATTACAACCCATTCTCCTTCACGCTTAGCTATGACGTAAATATCTCCAAACTGAAGCCTTCCAGTTATGGTCGCGGAGGTTTTGAGTTATCACTATCTTACATTGGCTTCCTGGACCGCGACAAATCCACCTCTAACTCCACCCTTTGTCCCCGTTTCTAAATCAGTGATTTAAACAGAAATTTTTGTTAATGACGGCAATTTACCACGTATAAATACCTGATTAACAGTTGCCCTTCCTTTTTTATGGCAAAGTATTTGAACATTAATAAAAAACATTCTACTATTGGGAAATAAAAGTAAATTTGAGACGTTGAGACAAGTTTTACCCATACTACTTCTTACATTTTTTATATCCTTTTGTGCAAATGGACAGGTGTCACGAACTCCTAACCCTGATGCACCAGGAAAGGTTGTAAAATTATATCCTAACCCAGCTACTTCATTTATCACATTAGAATTACAAAAGAATTATCAGAAAGGGCTTACCGTAGTAGTGTATAATTTTTTAGGCAAAAAAATGTATGAAAGCCAGGGCGTATCTGACAAGACAACTATAACACTTAATGATTTTACACGCGGAGTTTATATCTATCATCTTACCGATCAAAGCGGCAAAGTATTAGATACCGGTAAATTCCAGGTCTCCCGCTAATCTTCCTCTTCTATGTTTACTCTTATCAAATTACCTGTATAATAAGATACTTAAGGTAATGTGTGTTTTCCATTCCCCAAATAACAGGATGATCTGCGGATTGTGTTTGAAAAACAACCTGCCTGGTTTTTCTCCTGGCATCTTTAGCCGCCATATCAATGATCTGCAGGAATAATTCAGCGTTCACCAGGTTAGTACAGGAAGAAGTCACTAAAAACCCCCCGGGTTTTACCAGCTTCATACCTCTCAGGTTAATTTCTTTATACCCTGTAATTGCTTTTTGAAGGGTCTCCCGGCTTTTTGTAAAAGCCGGTGGATCCAGCATCACTACATCATATTGCCTGCCATCTTTTACCCATTGCTTTAATACATCAAATGCATTGGCAGTCTGAAAACGGCAACTATTTTGTAATCCGTTAAGTTCGGCATTCCTGTTGGCCTGCTGAACGGCATTTTCTGAAATATCCAGTCCCAGCACTGATTTAGCGCCATAATGTGCAGCATGTATTTCAAATGTACCGGTATAAGTAAAGACACCTAATACCTCAGCGCCTTTCACAATATGCTGAATAGCCCTGCGGTTATCCTGCTGATCCAGGAAATAACCTGTCTTTTGACCATTTTCTATATCCACATAAAACTGCAATCCATTTTCTTTGATGATGATCTTTGTATCAAACGGATCAGATAAAAAACCTTTATATTGGGGTAATCCTTCCAGTTCTCTTACAGGCACATCATTACGTTCATAAATTCCTTTAGGTTTAAATATTTCGTTCAGGGCCTTTACAATGGCGGGTTTCCATACATCTATGCCAAGCGCCAGGGTTTGAATAACAAAATAATCATTGAACTTGTCAATGATCAGTTGCGGCAATGAATCAGCTTCACCAAACACCAACCTGCAATTTTCTGTATAACCGATCCTTTTCCTGTATTCCCAGCATTGAGCAATCTGGTCATGAAAGAATTGTTCATTTATCTCTGCATTCTTGTCCCTCGTCAGCAGCCGCACCAATATTTGTGACTTCGGGTTGATATAGCCTTTGCCCACAAATTTTTTATCGTGCGTAAATACCTCAACTGTTTCACCGCCATTTACTTGCCCTTCCACCTTTTCCACTTCATTATTAAATATCCAGGGATGCCCGTTAACTATGCGTTGCGCTATTTTTTTCCGTAATCCAACTTTAATCATGGCGCAAAAGTAGGTAATTAGAAAGCATACCTTCCTTAGGGTATTGTCAGGAAAAAAATATAAATTACTTTTAAAACCACAACGAACCAGGCATGAAATCTCCCCTTATAACTCTTACCCTCCTACTCGTATCCGCTGCTTTCACGTCATGCCGTACGTTGAATACAACACAAACAACAGTTGTAAAAAGATTTGCCGTGACCGCTAAACAGTCTTCCGATCTGCCTTATAAAATAATCTATAATTACTACTCCATTAAATTCAAAAGAAGGCAACTGATACCCGAAAACTATGTTACGGGAGATACAGAAAAAGAAGAGCTGGATCGGCTGGCGGAAAATGTGATCGCAAGAATAGAAGAGATCAGGGATGATTACTATCATGACCTTAAAACCGCCAGTGAAATAAAGACAGTATATGAATTACTGGAAACATATATCATCTCACTGGAAAAATTATCTGCTGATAAATATGCAAAAGATTTTGAAAAGCGGTCCGTTGAAATGGGGGCTAAAATGAATGGCCTTGTGACCAAACTAAATGCTTCTCCGAAAACAAAGATCGGTTTGTCATTAAATCCGGGTGAGTGGCTTTCCTCTTTTATAACCATGCATGGACGTATAAAACTGAAAACACAGCAGGCTGCCCTGCTGAAGGAATACCTGACACAGGCAGATACCCTGGTACAGGCTATTAACCGCAATTACCAGGAGATACAGGTGCCCGTCATGAACTCATGGTTCGAGGAAGAAAAAGGAATGATCAGGGACCAATTCAAACGGAGCATCGCCCCTTATCTCCAAAACCTTAACCGGCATCCTGACAGCGCAACAACTGTTGTAGCCATAGAATTCTACTCTAAAATAAATCCTGTCTATTATGAACTTACAGAAGAGATATTTAGAAATCAACTGCTGATCCAGGAAACAGCTTCGCTGATGAACAACCTGGCCATTACCCACCAATCCATGAAGGCTATGTTTATATCCGGCAATAACTGGTTCAGCGTAATGGAAGAAGTGGATGGATTAAAAGAAAAATTTTTTATAATAAAAGACCTTTTTGACAAAGGAGGCCAGGAAAAATTCTCTTTCTTCAAAAACTTTTTAATGCAAAATGAAAAACCTGTTAAAAATATTTTTATTAAGCAGTAGCCTGTATGCATGCAGCAACAATGCTGATCAGGATGTAAATGCCACGATGGAAACTGATTCAGTCAGCGCATTTGACTCAGCAGGCATTAACCGCAACCGCAACTACGATAACACCAATAAAAGCTTCGACTTTCCTGATCCATCTGAACTTGAACAAAGTCAAAAGGAAAGAGAGATAACACTACAGATAACCTCTGCCCTTCTCTTCTCCAAAAAAGAAATTAACCTACTGCGATCAGAGATCAGCGATTCTTTAACAAAGTCCGGGCTGCCGGCTGAAAGAAGATCGCTATTTGTCAAAACCATACAGCAACTGGAAGCGAGCACAAATCTCATCAATAAAGAACTGGAAAACATATTGGTTACTGATCTGCAAAAAAACCGGGATAAGCTGAGCGGAATCGTTCAAAAAATGAAATCTTCAGAGATAGAACTTGGTACCATTATTGCCAGGCTGGATAAGATTAACAGTTATATTGACGTCGCTTCCACCCTGATCCAGTCGCTTGTGCCGGCAGTGCCTGCTCCCGCTAAAAAGCCGCAGGCAAACTAGATTTTACTCAAAAAGTGTCGCGGCGGCATTTCCCTTTTCTTTTGCCAGTCAATTTGTCCCTCTGGCACCCATTGGCAGTATTCTTGACAGCCTTACCTTTGCACACAATTTTGAAACAATGGCAGAAAAAGACACAACACAGCAGGCTCCTGAAAACGAGGGGGGTATTGACATTAATTCGGATGAAACCATGAATGGCACGACTCATCTAAACAATCCCGTTGATATTGATTCAGAGCTGGATAAACTGAAGGCGGAACTGGATGAAGCTAAAGATAAATACCTGAGAAAGGTGGCGGAATTCGAGAATTTTAAAAGAAGGAACGCCAAAGAGAGGCTCGAACTGATACAAACGGCCGGCAGGGAAGTAATTAATGATATGCTTGACGTTCTGGATGACTGCGATCGTGCGCAAAAGCAAATGGAAAAAAGTGACGATGTAAAAATGATCAAAGAGGGCGTATTACTTGTATTTAATAAACTTCGCCATGTTTTGCAGGCAAGAGGTCTCAAAGCAATGGATACGATAAATAACGAATTCAATACAGACCTGCATGAAGCCATCACAGAAATTCCTGCACCCAGGCCTGAATTACAGGGCAAAGTAGTAGATGAAGTGATGAAAGGTTATTATCTTAACGACAAGATCATCCGCCATGCAAAAGTGGTAGTGGGAAAATAAAAAGTTGTGAGGCACGAGCCAATAGTTGCGGGCTGGTTTGTGAAAGATGGCTCATAGCCCGTAGTTAAAAGATAATAGCTTACTATGTCAAAAAGAGATTTTTACGAAATACTGGGAGTGCAGAAAAATGCTTCAGCGGATGAGATCAAAAAAGCTTACCGGAAAGTGGCTATGCAATTTCACCCTGATCGCAATCCCGGTGATAAGCCGTCAGAAGAAAAATTCAAAGAAGCAGCAGAAGCCTACGAAATATTGAGCGACGCTGATAAAAAAGCACAGTACGACCGCTACGGCCATGCAGGTGTAAGCGGCAACGGACGTGGTGGCGGACATAGTGGAGCAGGTGGAATGAATATGGAAGATATCTTCAGCCAGTTTGGAGATATTTTCGGTGATGATGTTTTCGGGAACTTCTTTGGCGGCGGGCAACGCGGCCGTGGCGGTCAGCGCAGCCGGGGAATCAGGGGAAGTAACCTGCGCATTAAATTAAAACTGACGTACGAAGAAATAGCAAAGGGTGTTACAAAAAACATCAAAGTAAAAAAGCATGTTGGCTGCAATACGTGCGGTGGCAGCGGGGCGAAAGATAAAGGAAGTATTCAAACATGCGGCACATGCGGTGGCAGCGGCCAGGTAAGAAGGGTTCAAAATACTTTCCTGGGACAAATGCAAACTGTTACCACCTGCCCAACCTGTAATGGTGAAGGCACAACAGTAACAGCCAAATGCGGAACCTGCAAAGGCGAAGGAAGAGTATATGGAGAGGAAACGGTGACGATTGATATTCCAGCAGGAGTGCAGGAAGGAATGCAATTAAATATAACTGGCCGCGGCAATGCCGGAGAAAGAGGAGGTTCAGCCGGAGATCTTATCATCCTTATAGAAGAAGAACAACATAAAGAATTACAGCGTGAAGGTTTGAATGCAGCTTTTGAACTATACCTTTCTTTTACTGATGCTGTATTTGGCACACAGGGAGAAGTGCCCACCATTGATGGCCGGGCAAAGATCAAAATTCCTGCTGGTACACAAAGCGGAAAAATATTCAGGCTGAAAGGCAAAGGTTTTCCTGCAGTCAATTCGTATGAAAAAGGAGACCAGTTGATACATGTAAATGTGTGGACGCCCCAGAACCTGACAACGGAAGAAAAAGCTTTACTGGAAAAACTCAATCATTCTACCAATTTCAAACCGCATCCGGATAAAAACGAAAAGGGTTTCTTTGATAAAATAAAAGAAATGTTTTCTTAGTTCTCCTCCTTGTTGCCTTTTTTCTTTTTTGTTTTGGAGTATAATATTTTTGCCTGCTGAACAATGCTGACGAACTCTTTTTGCAAAACATCGTTGTTGTCTGCAGAGGCGGCAGCAGCCAATACTACATCATTCCAGGTTATATTTTGTACAAACGGTGAGGAACGAAGCATGGAACCAAACATAGCTACGGAAGCAGAAAACCGGTAACTTCTTTCTATTTTATCAAATGGTATTAACTCCCGGGGACTGGAGTAACTGAAATGGTAATTAGCTGGTTGATTCGGCTGTTTGTATTGAAGCTTTATCTCAGCAAACCCCGGAGCAGTTGCATTATCCGAAATCGCAGTAGCCGGTTCTTTTGGAATAATTTCAAAAACACTTATCAGTGATTGACCCGATCCAATCTCTCCTCCTTCTATTACTGACAAAGAATCATTCAAAGCGCCTACTTTATTATCATACCCTATCAGCCTGTATTCTTTTACATAAGCAGGATTAAATTCCACATCCATATATACATCATCAGCGACGGCATATAATGTTTGTGTAAATTCTTTCAGCAATACTTTTTCAGCTTCTTTAAAATTATCCAGGTACGCAAAATTTCCATTCCCCTTTTTAGCCAGTGTCTGGATCTTGGAGTCTTTATAATTCCCCATACCCACCCCAAGACAGGTAAGATAAATACCTGAATCACGCTGCCGGGAGATCAGTTCATCCAATTCTGCCTCCGATTTTAAACCTACATTGAAATCGCCGTCAGTGGCCAATATCACACGGTTATTGCCTCCTTTTATAAAATGGTTTCTTGCTACACTGTATGCCAGCCTTACGCCTGATTCGCCGGGAGTAGAGCCTCCGGGGCTCAATTCATCAATCGTTTTAAGAATAGTATCCTTTTCCGCTCCGCTTGTGGTATTCAGCATAACTCCGGAAATACCGCCATATACAACTATAGCCACAGAGTCTTTTGCCCTTAAATTATTAACCAGCAACCGGAATGCAGATTTTAGCAATGGCAGCCTGTTGGTCATATCCATCGAACCGGACACATCAATCAGGAAAACAAGGTTGCTTGGTGGCAATGCATCCAGGTTTAGTTTTTTAGAAGAAAGATGAACATAATACAACTGGCTTGCGGTATTCCAGGGGCAGGTAGTCAGCGTAGTTTTTATACTAAACAATTCCTTTTTTGGCGGCTCAAAATAATCCAGGTTGAAATAATTCAGCATCTCTTCTATTCTTACAGCATCCGGCGGCACCATGGAGTTAAGCATGATGAACCTCCGGATATTGCTATACGAAGCCCTGTCCACATTAAGCGACATACCGGTATTGGGGAACCGCTGCGCATTAACAAACCTGTTTTCCACTATACTTGCATACGTCTCATCACCCACAAACCAGTTTTTCTGTTCATCCCTGTGCATGTTTCTTATTAGTGATGATAGCTTATCCCGGCGTGCATTGATTGCAGAAACCGGCAACAATTTCAATTTTACATTGAGGTAGTTATCTGCATTGGCTACCAGGCGTTCAGGCCTGTAACCCTCCAAAGAAAAACGAAAAGTATCTACTTGCTGACTGGTAAGAATTCCGAATGAGCCCTCGGCCCCGCTTTTATATACATAACCGGTGCGGCTATTTATTATGGTTACATTTTGCAGCGTATTACCCGATTCATCTTTTACTTCCCCGCGGAGATAATACTGGGAAAAGGCGGATGAACTAATGACCAGGTACAATAATATATGGCAGGCTCCCTTCAACTGGGTATTTTAACTGTAAAAGGTACAAAAAAGGGTGGCAAATAAGAGCAAAATTATATGAGTTGGTAAATCTCTTTCAGGTTGCGGCCCAACCCATCATAGTCTAAGCCATACCCTACTACAAATTTGTTGGGGATATCAAATCCTATGTAGTTAAGCTCGAGCGGGAATTCCGTAGCTTCTGACTTATGCAGCAAGGAGGCGATCTTAAGAGATGCAGGCTGCTGGTGAACTAATTTAGGCAGGAAATTATGAAGCGTTTTACCTGTATCCACTATATCTTCTACTATGATGACATCTTTACCAAAAAGATCATCTTCCAGACCAATAGAAGTAACCACATTACCGGAAGATTTCATGCCTTTGTAAGAAGCCAGTTTAATAAAACAAAGTTCTGCTTCAATATTGAGCTGTTTAAAAAGATCAGAAGCGAACATGAATGAACCATTCAATATGGCGATAAAAAGCGGTCGTTTACCTTCATAATCCCTGCTGATACTATCCGCCAATTCTTTTACCCGCTGCAGAATAGTCGCTTCTGAAAGATAGGTCTCAAAAGATTTATCATGTACCCTGATCACTGCCATATTTCTTATTTATAAATTTTCAATTGCTGACCCGTCTTCAGATCATAGTTGTTTAACTGGTTCCAGGCAGCAAGATCATCAATTTTTATATTATACTTTTTTGAAATGGCATAGATCGTTTCTTTCGGCTGAACCGTATAAATGATAACTTCTTCCATTTTATTTTCTGCCTGCCACGCACTACCAGGCATCATCGTGTTTTCATTTTTTACATAAGCGATGGGATCCGCCATCATTTCATCCTTTGCCAGTCCCGGTCTTACAGGCGCTTTCGTTTGTAAATACAATTGTTGCCCTATTGCCGGCCTCATGAAGTTTTGCAACTGGTTATATTCTAACAATGATTCCATTCTTATTGCTTCTTCCTGCGCTATATCGTACAAGGATTCACCTGTATTCACTGTATGAAATTCATTGTTGCCTGTCTTACGTTTACGCTGCAGGTAAATAAGCTGGTCTTTCGCAAGGGTTTCACTCTCCTTCAGGTCATTAAATTCAAATATCCGGGCTAACGGAATATTGTATTGCTGCGCAATGGTAAAAAAAGATGTTCCTTCAGCAGCATAGATCACTTTTGTTTCATTGATCTTAAACTCCCCTGCGGGGTATTGTGGCTTTTTTGAAATCATTTTCTTCGCAGGCATAGCCGCCTTTACCACTCCTTCTGTTCTTGCATCACCTATTTTTGGGAGAAATTCTTTTTCTTCTTTTTCGTCAGTCGTCTTAGCCAGTATCTCCTCATTCAAAGGACCCCTGCCCAATGCTATCAACGTATAATCCTGCAAATGATAATCTTCTATCAGCTTAATGATAATTTGCGGATACCTGGGATTAGTAGCGTAACCCGCTTTTTTAAGACCATTGGCCCAGCCGGCATAGTCCAGCGGGTCGAGCCTGAATAACTGGGCATAGCGTTGACTATTTTTTAAAAAATCGGAATGATCACGGTAGGAAATATCCGGCGACGAATACTTGCGGAAACATTCACCTCTTAAATCATCATCATGCGTAACCGATTGGCCTTTCCAGGTGTCTTTGCATTTTATCCCAAAATGATTATTTGATTTTACTACCAGCAGGCTGGTACCGGCTGTTGTCTCATGAATACCCTGTGCCAGTTTGATAGATGCAGGTACACCTGTCCGCTGCATTTCCGCTATAGCTATATCCTTATACTTGCTGATATAGTTTTGTATCACAGCCTGGTCCTGTGCGCGGGAAAGAAATCCCGTAAATAAGAAAGAGGCAACCAAAATGGTTCTTACGTTTTGCATGGATGGATAGATTATTATAGTTTCCGGACAAGGTAAAGCCCGTCACGGAGTGTTAAAATTACTTTTTCTATATCGTTTCTCCCCTTTATAAATTCATTGAACGCCCTGATTCCTTTGGCGCTCTTTCCCTTAGGCTTATCCTCCAGCGCCTCACCGTGAAAAAAGATATTATCTGCTAAAATAAAACCGTTTTGCCGAACCATTGGCATAATGAGGTTAAAATATTCAATATAAGCCGGTTTGTCCGCGTCAATGAACACCAGGTCCCATGTTTCACCAAGAGTGGGGATAATGTTTAACGCATTACCTGTGTGTAAAATTATCTGGCTGGCAAAAGAAGAACGGTCAAAATAAGTCTTTGCCCTTAGAGCATCAGCTTCCCTTAATTCAATGGTATGAAGCTGCCCGTTGGCCGTGAGTCCTTTTGCCAGGCATAAAGCGCTATAGCCCGTAAAAGTCCCTATTTCCAGTATTCTTTGGGGGCGTATCATCCAGCTTATGGCTTCCATTACTTTACCCTGCAGGTGGCCGCTCAGCATTTGTTGTTCGGGATGATGATTAACTGTCCAGTCATTGATCTCTCTCAGCAGATCATCTTCGGGTGAAGAAAATTGTTCCGCATATTGCTGGACTTTTGGATTGACTAATTCCATTTACCCAATTTTTGTAAAGATAAAACAGGACCATCCTGCTTTATTGGTTAGCCTGCATTGTCATGGCCGGGTCCCCTTTTTTTGAGATCAGGAACAAACCAATGAAAGTAAGCAGTCCATTTATAATAAGCAGTTCCAGTCCCAGTTCAAATGAACCGAATAGCTGTTTTTGAAATTTATCCAGTACAAAACAAATGATAGGTGATAAAATACAAATAAACGGCACCCATTTATCCGCTACTTGCCTTTTCGTTATAATACCAAATGTAAATAAACCTAATAAAGGCCCATACGTATAAGCGGCGACTTTCAGTATAACCCCGATCATACTGGGATCATTGATCTTATAAAACAGCAGTACGAAAAGCAGAAATACAAAAGCCACGGTAAGGTGTACACGCTGCCGGATAGTTTTCTTTTGTTTTTCCGTCCAGCCGGTCCTTCGCTGCATACCAAGTATATCTATACAAAATGAAGAAGTAAGCGCTGTGATGGCGCCATCAGCACTCGGGAATAAAGCCGAGATCAATGCTATGATAAATATAACGGAGACGATCGGAGGCATGTGATGCAATGCTACTTCCGGAAAAAGTTTATCCCCGGTAGCCGTTACACCTAATTGCCCTGCATATAAATACAGTAATCCTCCAAGAAACACAAATAACATAATCACCACTACCATGATCCCCGAGAGCGTGATAATATTTTTTTGCGAATCTTTTAACCGCTTAACGGAAATGGTCTTTTGCATCATTTCCTGGTCCATACCTGTCATAGTGATAGTGATGAACGCCCCTGCCACTATTTGTTTTAAAAAAAACAACTTACTGTGCGGATCTGTAAAAAATATTTTTGAATACCCTTTATCAGCCATAGCAGATAACGCAGAACCAAAACTCATATCCATAGCCTGCAAAATATAGATAACGCATACGACAAGACCCGTAAGCATAAAGGTAGTCTGCAATGTATCCGTAAATACAATTGTCTTTACTCCTCCTTCATACGTATAGATCAATATCATGGCGAGTATAATAAGCGTAGTAACCCAGAACGGGATGCCAAAACTGGATAATATAGCATCCTGCAGGATCTTTACTACGAGGTATAACCTGGCCGTAGCGCCCAGCGTACGGGAAAGAATAAAAAATGAAGCGCCGGTTTTATAAGAAAAAACGCCAAGCCGCTTGCTCAGGTAATTATAAATGGACGTAAGATTAAGACGGTAATACAGCGGCAGCAATACATAAGCGATCACTATATAACCAATGACATAACCTATTACGATCTGTCCATAGGCAAATGATTCTTTACCCACCCCACCCGGTACGCTCACAAAGGTAACCCCCGAGAGTGAAGTGCCAATCATACCAAAGGCCACCAGCATCCAGTTGGAATTGCGGTTGCCAATAAAAAAAGAATCATTATTGGAATTGCGGGAAGTGTACCAGGCAACCCCGAGCAGCAATACGAAATATCCAATGACGAATGAAAACAGTAAAGTGGCTGACATAGTTGTTCTTTATATTTATTTTATAGAACGGATTTTTGAAGATAAACAAATTTGCCTTCCTTTGCCGCAAATATATGCAAGCCAAACCTATTCATTCAATAGCTGTTTTCTGCGGTTCTAAAAATGGCGTCAACCCGTTGTTCATGGAACATGCCATTCAATTAGGAAAAATATTAGCTGGCAATAACGTATCTCTTATCTATGGTGGTGGCAATGTCGGTATCATGGGTACCATTGCTGATGCAGTAATGGATAATGGCGGCAAAGCTATTGGTGTTATTCCGCAGGTATTGGTAGAATGGGAACGCCAGCATAATGCGCTTAGTGAATTGCTGGTAGTGGATGATATGCATACCCGTAAAAAAAAGATGTATGAACTATGTGACGCGGCTATCATTCTTCCGGGTGGTTTTGGCACATTGGATGAATTATTTGAAATGGTGACCTGGAACCAGCTTTCTATCCATGATAAACAGATATTCATTTTAAATTCCGGCGGGTTCTATTTTCACCTGCTTGCGCATATTCAGCGGATGACGGAAGAAAAGTTTTTGTATGAAGAAGCTCAAAAAAGACTCACAGTGATCAATGAGCCTTCAGAAATAATAAGTTTTTTATAACCTCACCTGTACCTGCCCTGGAACAGTCCGATATTCAGTCCCGCCCTGATGATGGGTGTCATCGTTATCCTTTGCTGAGATGGATTATTGGGGTTGTAAGTAACATTCACATAAGGAGAGTTCATATTCTTTAATACATCAAACAAAAGAGAGATATAATAAAAGGTAGAAGAACCTCTTTCCCTTCCCTGGGCAAAACCGCCGCCAAGTAGCAGGGAACTGGCGCCGGTTGTTCGCGTCTCTGCAAGGTAACTGACACTTCCAGATGCGGGAATATATTTCAGGGTACTGAAATTATGCTCAAGTTGTCCCTGCACGAATAAAAATTTAACCGGGTACAGGCGTGCAAATACTCCCGGACCATACACCGTTTGCCGGACCTTGTCATTATACTCATAGTAATCCCTGGCGCCACTATACAAAAAATTAAAAGCAAGTCCTGCATCAGCCCAATCAGATAATTTATAACCAAATATGGGATTGGCACCCAGCAATGTCTGTCCATTGAAAAATGAAAGAGTGACACTACCGCCAGTAAACAAATTTTCTTTTTTAAATCCTTTTTCATTATCTCCTTCATCCTGGGCTGATAAAGTACAGGTGACCAATAAAAAAACGCTAAGCAGTAACCCAAATTTCTTCATACAATACATTTTCATTTAAAAAATCATTCCAGTTCCTGTTGTTGCTTCCAGTCAAGCCCCAGGTCATCCGTTACTCTTTTCAGTGTTGGCGCTTTCAGCAACATGGCCGCGATCATTACTACTGTTATGATAAAAAGGAAATAATTTCCTGTCACAAAAAAAGCGACTATGCTGAATAATGCCGGTACATCACACAAGGCAATATACCTGACCAACGAAAGCCGGTACTGGTTTAGTTTATCCGGTAAGGAAATTAAAGTTTCTTTAGCAACCGTTGTTCCTTTGTTGTATCCATTCATGGCGATGACCAGGCATATCGCTGCCAACCCGGCCGCGGCATATAAAAAGAAATGCGCATACTCCTTTGCCTCCGGCGCCAGGGAACCTTGCATATAGTTAATCACATTTACTATCAAACCAAAGAGCAGCACCCCGACTATGATAGCGCCAAAAATGATACGGATAGCCCGCAGCTCTTCTTTGGGTGTACCGGGTACCCTTGGTGGTTGATTATTCATAGATCAAAAACTTTTCCTGCATTCAGTATATTATTCGGATCGAATAGTTTTTTAATTCCCCGCATCAGTTGAAGCTGTGTTTTATCAAATATAATATCCATATATTTTTTTTGTATAAGACCCACACCATGTTCACCGCTGATCGTTCCGCCCAGGCTTTTCACCAGTTCAAATAACGCCCGCAGGTTTTTTGTCATCCCAGGGTCACCATGACTATCAGCAGTGCCTTCTTTTTTAATACGTATATGCAGGTTGCCATCCCCCGCATGGCCATAACATACTGCATGAAAATTATGCAGCCTGCCGAGTTCTTTCACACCTCTGATCAATGCCGGCAATTCCGCTCTTGGCACTACCGTATCTTCTTCAATAGTATAGCCGGCTAATTTAACTGCTTCCGCAGTACGACGGCGCAGCTTCCACAGTTCCGCTTTTTGCTGCGCATCATCGGCAAAGAAAATTTCCCCGCCTTCATATTCACCCATCAATGCGGCGATCTGCTCCATATCATGCATCAGCACATCCATATTATTACCATCCACTTCAATGATAAGGTGTGCGGCGATATCATCCGTTATTGGCACCGCAAAGCTATCCACCATTTTGCTGGTGATCTTCAAAGCATCTATTTCCACCAGTTCCAAACCACTTGGTGTAAACCCTGCACGGAATATGGCGCTTACCGCTTCGCTTGCTTTTTCCAGCGAGACGAATGGCACGAGCATCAGCAGATCATATTTTGGCAATGGAATTAATTTCAATACGATCTTCGTTACAATACCCAGTGTGCCTTCACTGCCCACCACTAACTGGGTAAGGTTATAACCTGTCGAATTCTTTAATACATTAGCTCCTGTCCAGATGATTTCTCCTGTTGGTAAAACGATCTCCAGGTTCAATACATAATCTTTTACCACACCATATTTTACTGCTTTGGGGCCGCCACTGTTTGCAGCGATATTACCGCCGATAAAACAGGAACCACGGCTACTGGGGTCAGGCGGGTAGAACAATCCTTTTTCTTTCACCGCGTTTTGCAATATTTCCGTGATCACTCCCGGCTCTGTTGTTACCTGCAGGTTTCGTTCATCTATATGCAGGATGGTATTCATTCTTTCCATGGAAAGTAATACTCCGCCCAGATGTGGCAGGGCGCCCCCGCTTAACCCTGTTCCAGCTCCCCGTGGTGTAACGGGTATGCGATCCCTGTTACATATTTTCATGATACTACTGATCTCTTCTGCTGTTCGTGGCTTGATCACTATTTCAGGGAGAAAACGGAGTGTTTCCGTTTCATCATGTGAGTAATGCTGAAGCGATTCTTCATCAACAACAACATAAGATTCTCCCGCGATCTTTTTAAACGAGTCAATATGTTGCGAAGTAAGTTTTGTGTGAATTGCTATTTCCATTGATCATACACTCTTTAGAGTTGTAAAAATCGGAAGAAATGAGGAATTGAAGGTTGAAAGTTTGTTATAAATGAACCGGTTGATATTGCTCCCTTATCACTTCGACGGCGTGTGCGGCCACTGAATTCGCTTTTATGGCGGGTCGCGAGAGGTACTATTAAATTTCAAATAAATAAAGCTGTCTGATAGTAATTATACGATTTTCATACACTCGTCATACACTATCCATACTTCATCCATACACCATCCGTATACCATCCCTACACACTTAATGTCGAAATGTGTAAAGTGATTTCAGTATGTAGACAGCCCTGCCTGGTTTCTTATTTTGTATCCGCCTTCGCTCATACTTCCCTCTAAGATAAAATAATTCTTAATAGACGAAATACTGATTTGTTTTTAGTTATAGGCTTACAGGATAGACAGTCCGCCGAGGCGGACTGATGCTTAGCTACAAGCTAAGCACAACAACCCTAAAATTTTTATTTTCTTTATTGCTTTAGAAGAGTCGAGTAGGCAAGCGCATTTCAGCGCAAGCCGCTCACGGAACCGTGCTTGAAAGTCTCCCCTCACACGGCTCTTGTTATTCAATCATGTTAGTATTCCCTTGCGCCAGTGATAAAACAAATCAGGTGCGGCTTGCTGTATGGCACGATACTTATCATACATTTTGGCTTTGCTGCTGATTCTATATTTATTCTTTATCCAACTTCGGATTAAAGTATTCAAATAATAGAATACCCGATACGCTTCATACCTGCTGTATTTCGTGTAATAATTCATCCAGCCCCTTATCTTGGGATTCAGTTGTTCCGCAAACCATTCCAAAGTCATATTGCTCCATCGTGTAACCAGTATCTCTCTCAGCGCTTTTCTGATATGCGCTTTTGCCTGATTGCTTATGCCTGCCATGAACACCACGAACCTTGTACCTATATCCCGTTGACTTTTTATAGTTCGTGGTTGAAAACTGTAACTCAGAAAAGCAAAACTTTCGTTATCTCCTTTCCCTTTACGCTCATAGTTTTTACAATATACAATCTTTGTCTTTTCAGGATGCAATGTAAGGTCGTATGCTGCCATTCTGTTTTGCAACAGCAACAGCACCCTTTCTGCTTCTTCCTTACTGGCGCAATGAATAACTATATCGTCTGCATAGCGTTCAAACGGACATTGAGGACTACTTTCATCCATCCACTTATCAAAAGCATAATGCAAATAGAGATTAGCAAACAGCGGACTAACAACTCCTCCTTGCGGAGTTCCTTTTGTTCTTCCTGCTATGCTTCCATCTTCCTGTTCTACGCCTGCCTTTAACCACCGTTCTGCATATAGCAACACCCACTTCTCCTGTGTATGCTTCTGCAGCATCTCCATTAGTATTGCATGGCTGATGTTATCAAAGAACCCTTTGATGTCAACATCTATCACCCATGAATACTTTCTGGTATTTTCCTGGCATTGAGCTAACGCATGATGTGCACTTCTGCCTGGCCTGTCACCAAAGGAACTATTGTGAAATAATGGTTCCAGATAAGGTTCTAAATAATCTTTTACTACACCTTGTGCAATACGGTCGCTGACCGTAGGTATTCCTAATGGTCTTTTACCGCCTTGCTTCTTGGGAATAAATACCGTTCGTACCGGTGGTGGAAAGTAACTACCCGATGCCATGCGGTTCCAGATTTTGTACAGGTTGCCAGACAGGTTTTCATTGAACATTTCAATGCTCTGCCTGTCTATTCCTGCACTTCCATCTTTTGCAATTACTTTCAGATAGCTGTCATACACCATCCGTTTACTAACCGGCAATGACCTTGTCAGTTCTTCTGTCATCATCCTCTTTTTGAGTTGTTTCAAAATACTGTGACTGAATAACCGAAGCCCTTCGCTCCATCCACCTTTCGGCGGACATCATCACTACTATGGCTTCGTCCGACGCTTCTTGTTGCTTCTCTCCGCCTGTGGCGGAAATTGAGTTGTCGTATGAACTGTATATCTTTTTGATGTACAGCCTTCCGATGAGTACCGGAATTCCGGCAAAGCTTTTTGCACATCAACAAGACAGCTTCCCACGTTCCATAAATAAGCCTGTGTAAAGTTCCTGCCGCCTTAATGCCGCCTGCCCTGTAACCAGTAATGAGGTCTTCCGTTACAATTTGTCCTATTCACTCGTAGAAAGAATGGTTTTGACAGGAAGGAGTTCTTTCGACACTTCTTCAGCGGTTCATTTTTATTCAGCTCCTTTACACTCACCTGACTTCTTACGAAGCCTTTTCCTTATCGTTCACTACCATAGCTTTTAACTACAGCAGCATAAGGTGGTTTGTACAATCCGCCTCAACAGCTTGTACGATAGGACGACTATCATCTTACTTACAGCATTTAAAGAACTATTCATTGATCTTTAATTCGTGGCACACCTAAGGAGAACCGGGCCACATATCCGCACACAAAGTCATCTGACACTCGCCTGTGAAACGAGAAGACGATTTTACTCACATTGTTTATCGATTGTTTCCCCTAACTTTTTAAAATTATTTGCTGCAATTATCTTTATTTGATTTTGTAGGTCCTGCCAAGCCTTTTCAGAAACTTCACAAGAACGTTCAAGGTGGACAACTATAAAATCAGCCGAGAAAAACATATTGTTATCCTTTCCAAATGGGCCATAATTACCCTCACGTATACTCAAAGCATTTAGGGAGTCAATAGATTTTATCACCAAAGATGGCGAAAAGCTATTCTTGTAATAATAAATCGCTATTTTAGAGAAAGGCATTGAAAAGTCAGCTTCGCTCTTTCCTTCACTTGTTGGCTTGAAAATATATCCGCTTGCGTGCAAAAAACTGGCTGAAAAAAATAACTCACTTCTGAGTTTGTCTTTTCTCTTGTAATATAATTTTTCGACTAGTGAAAAATCTTTCTGAAAAAAAGATAACACTTCCTTTTCAAAAGGTTTTTCATCCTGGCAACTGCCAATCATCAATGTTTGAAATAAACAGAAAATGGTTAAATAAATCTTCATACACAAGCAAAAATAGGCTCCCTCATTGTTCAAAAATACATACTAGTAATTCCGGTTCATGAGACACGAAACAAGGCTGAGCAATAGCCATATTAATTGAATTACTAAACGAATTATTTCCGTGATGTCTCAAAAGTTATTAATTGCTTATGCCAAAAAATTATTTTCTCGCCAAGCATGGTAGCAGGCACCCATACCGGCGAGGCGCTTACCACCCTTATCGCCTCTTCTGCGAGCTTCGGGTGTACCTCACCTTTATTGACTAACTGTGCATTTATAAGCCGGCCCCGCTCATTGATCATAAATGCGACTATCGCTGTTTGCGTTGCACTCTCTTCACCCTTAGGTATTTTGATATATTTAGCCCCTATTGTTGCATCAAGGTTTAGCTGCAAATATTTATTAAATCCTCCTCTCCCCGAGAATGTTGGCTGTGTGGTAACAGACTCAATCGAAAAAATTTTCTGTGGCAGTTTTGGCAAATCAAAAACATTTTTCTCTACCGGCCCTTGCTGCAGGCGGGTACAGGTATAGGATGTCGTATAGGATTCATTGTCTTCAAACGCTGAGAGGTATAAAGAAGATGTTTCCTTCGCAAAAACATCATAACGGCCGATCCTGTTATTTTTATCATACTCAGGGTTCATATACAGCGAAGGAGAATAATAATATTTCCGGGTAATGGCCTTTGTACGGATCGTTATTGGCCTGCACTCAAAGCCAGCTACGCTTTTTTTCTCTTCTGCTCTTGAAATATTCAGCACCGTACTTGTATCCGAGGAATAATCTACGTAGAATAATGTATCAATTCCCTTAAACCTAAAATAAGCCTTTTCGTCTTTCGTAATAAGGTATATGTCTGTGATACCTGTAGATTGCCTGTAGTTGCCCTGCTTTATCATTACAGTCATGCTATCACCAAGTGCCAGCATGTTTTTCCAGGCCTTGTCGCCAACCCCTTCGATCTTTGATTTTACATCCACTTTATATACCACAATTCCTTCGAATTCTTTTGCCTGGCCAAACATTGCAATACATACAATATTTGCCAATAGCCCGATAGCTGCTTTTCTCATTTTACTTATTTAATTATTGTACACTATTCATCATTCATCGCGTTTTCTGAACAAATGAAAACTATATGCCACGCGGAATCCGATGGAGGAAACTGTATGATTGGTTCCCGCCATATCAGTTTCATATTTAAGCCCAAAGTTTAAATTATTCCCCCGCTGCCCTACCTCAATGGTATAACCAGCTTCACCAGCAACAGCTAACCCATCTCCATATGTGCCATCAGGTCCTTCGTTGCTAACTACCCTGCAATAGCCCAGGGAAGGCTCAATATAAAAACCGGTTTTTGTTTCCTCACTAAAGATATACCTGAAACCAGCCTTAATAGAAATATAGGCTATCACTGAATTTAGTTGAGAATTCCTGGATGGAAAATATGCAAAATCCAACAACTCAATCATAACACTCCTGTTGCCAATATCATTAAGAGGAATATCCCAATATGCAAATGCTCCAAATCCCAATTTTGAATTACCGGAATTTTTGCCCACCATTTTAACAACAGAAAGCTGGGAATAAGCCATAAATGACATAAGACCCGCGAAACAAAAGAAAAGAACCCTTTTTCTCATAATAATATTGTTTTATGAATTTATATATTACCTGCATAGTTGCTATTAATTACCCGGATACACGGCTGTTAATACACCAGTTATCTTATTTGCCTTCAACACCAACGGCGTAAGACTTAAATCAAACAAAGAATAAATAAATGAAGAATTACGATTTCATTTCTGAAATCATTGCAACTATCAGTACCTTAACAATAGGCATTATCAGAGGGAATAGTCCGGATATTCAATCAGAGGTATATGGTACAAGTTAGGAAAACATCTTTTGATAAACCAAAACAATTCAATTAATATTTTACCGAAAAGAAAACCGGAATAAATCAGCAATTGAAAGATAAAAGTCCGGAGACATGTCACTAATTCTTAAAGCTCGGGCACATCCCATCGCGTTTGTTACCATTAAACTTGTCAAACACGCCTTGTTTGATCAGGGAGAATTCAAACGCACCCCTTGTATTGTTGTAATTGCGCAGGGTGGATATAGTAGCATCGTAAGTAAAACTGAACGTATAATCTTTAAGCCCCAGGCCGATCATGGGTATCACAGCATCACCGCTACGGTAATATAATCCGCCGATCAGTATTTTTTCTCCATCACCTGACAGATTGTAATGCGCATTAGCCCCCACCACCCATTCAGACGATTTGGCCTGCAGCGAAAAATAGGTATTGGGGTTAACGATCCACTGATCATTTAATTTAAAACTGCCATTGAGGAAAGCGGTATGCCTTACCGGTATCCGGTTGTCAATACCCGGTTCCGCATCAAAAAAAGATTCCCTCGGCCGGTTGATATGAAAAGAAGAAAACCCGGCATTGAGATAGGTATTCTCATTGGGGAAATAAGCGTAATTCAATCCCGCCTGTATATCCAGGTAATTGATACTGGAATAATCCAGCGATGCGGAAGTAGGCAGGTGGTTATCAAAAAAATGCCCATCGAACTGGTCAGGGAATTTAAGATTGGTAACATTGATCTGCTTGCTGGCCCATCCTACATTAAATCCCAGGCTGAAAAGACTGGCAAGATTCAGTGTCTGGTGATAGGCTACTGAACCATATATCTTGGTGGAAGTAAGATTGCCGCTGCCCGCCACATCCCTCAATACAAGACCACCAATACCCATCCAGCTATTCTCCCGCTGCGCCACTTGTATATCGCCAAAAGCGCTCATTGTTTTGTAGGGTACAGACATGACAGAAGACCACTGGTTCCTGTAATTGACCCCAAGCCTGTAATCACCACCGGGAATAAAACCGGTATTGGCAGGATTGGTACTAAGCGGTGAATTCATGAACTGGGAAAAATGAAAATCCTGGGAAAAGGAACAGGGTGCAAGGCACAAGGTGCAAGCAACAAATAACACTATTATCTTAAAATATTTCATACCTCTTTTCCTCCTTTTCGTACTGAGCCTGCCGAAGTATTGGCTCGTGATTGATTATCTTATTAACGTTATATCACCTTTTTTGGTTGTTTTAGTGCCATCAAAAAACTCCACATCCAGGGTGTAAGCATATACATCCATCGGTTGCACTGTTCCTTTTACTTTTCCATCCCATCCCTGCGAACGGTTATTGGTTTCAAATACTTTTTGTCCCCAGCGGTTCCAGATAATGAAACGCATTTTGGCAATACCAAAACCCCTTACATAAATGACACTGTTTACATCTCCTGTATTAGGCGTAAACGCATTGGGTACATCCAATGCCGGAATCACTATTGTACTTACAGGTCTGCACAGCGTATCGCTGCAACCTACTGCATTGAATGCAATAAGGCAGGCCGTGAAAGTTCCTGTGGCATTATACTGGTGCGTTACGGGCGCCCTTGATGTAGTGAGTAAAGTATCGCCGTCACCAAAGACCCATTTAAACCTGATGGCAGTAACCGAAGAAAGATTGGTAAAAATATTGGGTGTATTCTCAGCAGGGGCCACCGGTGTATAACTGAAATCTGCTGCCGGTTTTTCATATACCACGATAGTGAACCTGGCCGTATCTGTAATATTACAGGTGTTCAGGTTAGTCGCTACCATGGTTATAATATAGGTGCCAGGCAGCGTATAGAGATGAGTTGGTTCAAAAGCAGTGGATACATTGTCAGCACCGGAGGAAGGATCACCAAAACCCCATTCATAAGTCTGCCCGCCAACGGTAGTATTGGTAAACCCTGCTGTATAAGGTGCGCAACCGATAGCAGGAGTTTGAAAGCCGGCATCAACATTGACCGCTACACTTACCTGTAGTGGAATAGAATCAGGATAATTACAATAGGCAGTATCTAATAACACCAGCCAGCCATTATAGGTGCCGGGACCGGGATAGGCATGTGTTACACTCGTCATACCTGCTATTACAGGCGCACCATCACCAAATACCCACTTAAAAGAACTATCGGTGAATGGCCTTGAGGGATTTGTTGTAGAAAGATTATCGAACCGGTAATTAAATGATTCGCAGGGAGCCAGTTTTACAGCATTAGCTGCGAGGTTGGCTTTTAGGTCGCCTACGCGTATATTTATATACGATGTGTCACGAATATTACAGCTTGCCGGATCAATGGCTATCAGCATGACCCGGTAAGTACCAACTGTAGTGAATGTATGCGATTGCGTATAACCAGTAGCTGCAGGCAACGGACCTACAACCGGGCTGGTATCTCCAAAGTCCCAAACATATTCAACTGCATTGCGGACCTGGTCTGTAAAATCAACGGTAAGGGGCAAGCATCCCGCAGTATCTCTCGGCACACCACCAATAGCCGACTCTACATCAGCGCCTACTCCCGCCAGGTTAAATGACATTTTTATCATAGCCAGGTTACAACCACTGGGTAGTGCACCATTTACAGGTCCTGCTACACCCGGGGTTACCGGAAAGACTGCGCCACCGGAACAATTAGCACAAACACCCTGGTAAATAACCCCATTAGCGTCAAAGCGGCTGGTGCCGCCATCTACATGGTCACCAAATTGCCCGCCTGTTTGGCCAAAGAAACTTCCGTACAACTGTGACGCTGCATCTTTTTTCAATACAAAGAAATAAAAATCTTTACCATCGGTTGTTGGCTTGTAGGCATCCGCAGTAACAGGCATACCCGTTGTGCCTGAACTGGAATATGCACCTTCAAGAATATCGCCACCCCACCCGGAAACGTATACATTTTCACAACGATCAACTAAAAAAGCTGTGGGTGAAATATTAGGTATGGTAGAAGCGGCACCAAATATGGTGGAATAGACATAGGCTGAAAGGTCGGGCTGCAATTTCCCGATAAATTGCTTGGCACCCGGATTACTATACGTTGCATTGATCACCGGCCAACTCCCTGTACCACTGCCTGTGGTTTGCCCCATTACATAAGGAAACCCTAGCCTGTCAAATTGAATACCATACACCTGGTCAATGCCCGTTGTTCCAATATAAGTGGAACGAATAAGTGTGGTTCCGTTATTACTTACCTGAGCCACAAAACCATCAATACCACTATGGGGAATAGTAGCACCCACCGTTCCGGCATGATTACCGGGAAAGTTGGTACTTTCTGTACCACCTGCCACATATATATCCCCGGTAACGGGTGAGATAGATAAAACATACGCTGCATCGTTAGCCGCACCCCCTAAATAGCTGGCAAAAGTTAAAGCAGAAACATCAGGGCGTAATTTTAATACTACGGCATCCTGCAGCCCACCTGAAGCAGGCTGGAAGAAACCAGCAGTACCGGGAAAATTAGTTGATTGTGTGGAAGATGCCACATAAATATTACCAACGCCATCCAAAATAACTTCGCTACGGCCATCATCACCGTAATTACGCTGAAGGGAACTTTGGCCGCCTCTTGTAGGATTAATATTCACACCGTCGTCGCCGCTACCACCAATTCTTTTAGAACCAATAAGACCCGATCCTGTCGCGTTTAATTTAGTTACCACTATATCATAATCAGTGGTACCGCTTCCAATAGCAGTACCGGTAAGAGGATAATTTGTAGAATTTGATCTGCCAGCCAATATAAGATTTCCCTGCGGATCCACTATTAAACTATGAGGTTGCTCATTACCAGATCCACCGATATAAGTACCATAAATCCTGGTGGCGCCATTAGCTGATAATTTAATAATACCAATATCCACGGCAACATTACCAGTACCTCCCTGGTAAGTAGTTTGAAATGCTCCGGGGGTTACAGAGAAAGTACCCCCACTAAATACGATACCACCGCCATAAAAACTGCCATCAGGCCCATACGTAGCAGTAAAACCCCAGTTAGTAGCAGTACTGCCGGAGAAAGAACAAAATATCAGGAAAGGATCAATGACCAGTGTGGCTGCAGGATCATAATTTTTTACATCAAACCTTACAATATTATCTTTTACAATGTATTTACAACTTACTTCTTTTCTTTCCTTTCCATTCGCCTGGTATGTATAAGGATAAGATTCTTTCAGTTCGCCCACAGAAGTACTTACTACCAGCTCTTTATTTTTCACCTGTAGTTTATCCGCACCTTCGTATTTCAAAGCTATCTTACTGATGTCAGCGCCGGGTTTGGCGATGATATCATACTTCAGGGTACCATTATCAGTATAATATCGTACGTCAACGTTTGGATATACATTTTTTACAGTAACCGCCTGGAAAATGCGGCATTCACTTGCCCATTTCGACGGGTCATTACCAATAAAATAGTTATTGTAAGTGGGAACAGCTTTATCAGGAACGATCTGCAAATCTTTAGAAGCGCCAATAAAGTCCACCGAATAAACATGGGAACGAAGTATTTTTTTGCTGTTGCGGCTGGCAGCATCAGCATTACCTGCATTGTGATTATGAAAAATTGAGTTGATGGCTGCAAAGTCCTGGCGGTTGTGCTGTAAAACGGAGAAGCCGCCTGAACGAATGTAAAAAGCTCCCGCATCCACATCGCCTTTATACTTAATTTGCGGATCCCATTGTCCCTTATTCTCAATAAATTCAATGTTATTATAACTCTGGGCTTTGGTTATAAAGGCAGAGACCAGCAATGCGGCAAGTATGATATACGTCTTCAGGGTCAATTTTATTTCTATTAAATTAACAATAATATTCGGTAAACAGGTTGAAAACTTGTGTTAAGAAATTTTACTCCATACCACATTGCCTTTCTGCTCCTTCAGGAACTTTTTTAACTGCAAATTTTCGGCCGAATCAAGGTCGGGATCTTTTTCTAAAATGCCCGCTACCATCTTCCTGGCTATTTCCAGTAAAGGTTTGTCATTGACTATACTGGCCAGTTTAAAGTTTAAAATACCACTCTGCCTTGTTCCTTCAATGTCTCCCGGCCCGCGCAATTCCAGGTCTTTTTCCGCTATTTCAAATCCATTCGACGTAGTAGTCATTATCCTGATGCGTTCGCGGGCATCATTACCTAATTTGGAACCGGATAAAAGTATGCAATAGCTCTTATCCGCGCCCCGCCCTACTCTCCCGCGCAATTGATGCAATTGTGAAAGCCCGAATTTTTCAGCGCTCTCTATCACCATGACTGTTGCATTGGGGATATTTACGCCTACTTCTATAACGGTAGTTGATACAAGTATCTGCGTATCCCTTTCAACAAATCTTTTCATATTAAGTTCTTTCTGATCTCCCGGCTGCCGGCCATGTACCATACTGATCCAGTAGTTTGGCTCGGGAAAGTACCCTTTCACAGTTTCGTAACCCCGCATCAGGTTTTCGTAATCCAGCGTATCACTTTCTTCTATTAACGGAAAAATTATATACGCCTGTCTTCCTTTATCTATCTCCGCCTTTAAAAAGATCATCACCTGGCTGCGCTGCGTTTCATAACGGTGTACGGTAGTAACAGGTTGTCTTCCCGGCGGTAATTCATCAATTACGCTGTAATCAAGATCGCCATAAGCCGTCATCGCCAGCGTGCGGGGAATAGGGGTAGCTGTCATTACCAGCACATGCGGAGGTATTTCAGCTTTCTCCCATAACCTGGCCCTTTGCGCTACACCAAACCGGTGTTGCTCATCAATTATTACAATTCCAAGATTTTTAAATTTAACTACTTCTTCAATTACGGCATGAGTGCCGATAAGGATTTTCAGATCGCCTGCTAAAAGCTCTTTTAAGATTTTTTTACGTGGCGCTGACCTGGTAGAACCTGTAAGCAGGCTGACAGAAACCAATTGTTTTTCCAGCAACTCACTTAGGGACGCAAAATGTTGTTTCGCCAGTATTTCAGTTGGCGCCATCAGGCAGGCCTGGTAACCGTTATCAATTGCAATCAGCATGATCAGCAGGGCAACGATAGTTTTGCCGCTGCCTACATCTCCCTGCAATAACCTGTTCATTTGTTTACCTGTCGCTGTATCGGCGCGGATCTCTTTTACTACACGTTTTTGCGCGGCTGTCAATTGAAAGGGAAGATGATCTCTATAAAATGTATTGAAATAATCGCCTACTTTGTCAAATACCACTCCTTTGGAAAAACGATGGCGGTTGGACCGCAGCAAATTCATACGAAGCTGCGCCATGAACAATTCTTCAAACTTCAGCCGTTTGACAGATTCATCATAAGCAGCAGGTGATGGTGGAAAATGAATTTGACGGATGGCAGTAAAGTGGTCTGCAAATTTCAACTGGCTTACTATTGCGGCTGGTAAATTTTCAGGAATATCTTTTTCACGCAACATCCCCATTAGTACCTGTGTAAGCTTTCCAATTTGTCTTCCACCAAGGCCCCTCACTTTTAATTTTTCTGTCGTGGGATATACAGGTTCCAAATAATTTTTACCATCTTGTTTTTCCTGCGTTACTATTTCCAGTTCCGGGTGAATGATCTGCGGCCTGTTTTGAAAAAAACCAACTTTGCCATATACAAGATAAGGTTGCCCCGCCTGCAGCATTTTTTGCACCCAGGTTATTCCCTGGAACCATGCCAGTTCCAGGAAACCACTTTTATCTTTTAACTGGGCTGTTAATCTCCTGGATCTTTTATCACCGGTTACCTCCACATTCAACAATATACCTGCTACCTGTATGAATTCAGTTTGTGCATTAATATCCCTGATAAGATTAACCTTTGTTTTATCAACATGGCGATAAGGAAAAAGCTCCAGCAGGTCACCAAAAGTAAAAATGCCAAGTTCCTTTTTCAGCAGATCAGCCCGCTGCGGACCTACACCTTTCAGGTATTCTATCGGATTGGATAATATGTTGGGTGATCCGGGAATGGTTGACTGCTTTCCTGCAAAAATAACAGTTCGAAAGTTGACGTGTTCAGGCATAATTTGCGAACTACCGGAGTCCTACAACTTATTCAGCAGCCTGCCGCATTGATTTTTCCCAGAGAATAGTTTGTTTTCCGGTAAGGAATTTGATAAACCCTTTTACCAGGCAATAATTCATAAAAACAAAATAAAAAGGAATAGTGAGGATACCGGGTCTTTTACCTGCCCGTGTAAGTAACCAGCCGGTAAATGCGATCACATAAAAAGATAATTGCCCGTATAAAAACAAAACGTAAATAAGATGCGTTGCCGGATTAACGACTATTAAAATATCTGACCAAAGTAAAACGATCAGCATGAGCGGGCAGAATACCCAGCGCAATAACCTGCGTGATAAATACTGAAAACTGAGTAACGGGTATTTAATAAAATTCAACGCCTCTTTTAAATAGCCAATAGACTGATAAGCGCCTGCTGATATTCTTATTTTTCGTTTTTCTTCTTCTACTAATGAAGCCGAAGGAAATTCCGCAGCAAAAGCTCCCGGCTCATATTCTATCCGGTATCCCTGCAGGCATACCTTCATAGAAATAACAAAATCATCCAGGATAATATTGTCGTTTAGCCGGGTAAATAGTTCTGTCCGTATAGAAAATAATTCCCCCGCAGCGCCTACTACTGTATTAAACCCGGCATCCTGTTTTTTCATAAAAGATTCATACTTCCAGTAAAGGCCTTCCGCATCTCCTACCGCAGACGCCTTGTGATCGTTTATTATCTTTTTCTCACCTGCTACACCACCTGTCTTGTGATTGGCATAATGACTTACGATTCGCTGGATACATTCTTTATTCAACTCCGTATTAGCATCGCTAAAGACCACGACAGGTGTTTTGACATAGTGCATAGCCCTTTTAACAGCAGCCAGCTTTCCCTTACGTTCGTCCTGGTGAAGCAATACTAAAGACGGGTATTGTTGTATGATACCCCCTGAACCATCCGTTGAGCCGTCAGTAACAAAAATGATATTCAATTTATCAGCAGGATAATCAATAGACAGTGTGTTTGCCACTTTCTTTTCCAGCACAGCGGCTTCATTATAGGCCGTGATAATGAGGGTAACCGGCAGCCATTCAGTTATCATTTCGCTCTTTTTATCCGGAACAAACAATGCTTTGAGCTGGTTGAATAAAAAAAGTAGCAGGCCATACCCGATATAGCAGAAAAACAAAACAGAAAAACTGGTCCAGAAAATAATTACAGTAATTAACATACACTGATGTTGCGAAAATTACGTCATTTTAAATCGTAAATACCCGATTCCCCGTTTTGAATTTACTATTCAGTAAGAAAAAACCATTACCCGATAAGTGAACTACTTGCTCCTGAATAAAAATCACTTTACTTTTAGCCATAGAGAACCATCCATCTTACGAAAAACCGAGATAACTAATGAGAAGCCACTTTCACCTCTTGCAGATTGATCTGCCTTTTCACGATTTCAAGTTTGCCTCACTATGCTTTGTTACTGCTTTTATAGTAACCATGATAGCAATACCTGTTATCATAAAACTCGCTGAAAAATATAAACTATACGACCTGCCGAATGAACGCAAAGAGCATACCGTTCCGGTACCTACTATGGGCGGGATCGCCGTGATCGCCGGTATGATGATGGCGCTGCTGTTATGGCTGCCTTTTAATTACGAAACGGAACAAGTATGTTTTTTACTTTCCGTGGCTGTATTGTTCTGTCTCGGCATCATGGATGACGTCAAGGATCTTTCCGCCCGGTACAAGTTCTTTGTACAGGCGGGCATCGCCACCCTGATGGCTATTTCCGGCATCCGCATTACTTCGTTTGAAGGCCTGTTTGGCATCTATGACCTGCCCCTGGCCGCTCAATATACGTTTACCCTGCTTACAATTGTAGGCGTTACCAATGCCTTTAACCTGATTGATGGTATTGATGGCCTTGCCGGTGGTATTGGTTTTACGAGCCTTACTACGCTTGGTATATTCCTTACCATTAATAAGGATATTACTTCTGCTTTGATAGCGTTCTCTTTAGCAGGAGGCATTGTTGCGTTCTTGTATTTCAATTTCAACCCTGCAAAAATATTCCTGGGTGATACGGGATCATTGGTGCTTGGTTTTAGCATAGCTGTATTATGCATACGTTTAATGCAGGTAAATACATCAGCGGCCCTGCCTAATGCACCCTTATTTATTCTTAGCCTTGCATTTATTCCTGTGTTTGATACGATACGCGTATTCGCTATGCGTATATGGAGAGGCAAATCACCGTTTGAAGCCGACAGAACACATATACACCACCTGCTAACCAATGCCGGGTTCTCACATACTTTTGCAACACGGCTTATTTGCGGCCTGCATGGTTTTATTCTGCTGGAAGTATATTGGCTGAAAGATATAAAAGGAGAATATATTCTTCTTTTACTCATTCTCTTCATGATGGTCGTAACGGCAGTTTTGAAGAATCTCCGTTTATTGTTTAAAAAGCCGGTGGTAGCCCTGAGCCGTTCTTTTGTTGAGAATTAAAAACAACTGCGAGCCGTTTTATTTATTCAATTCAAATATCTTATTCATAATTATCCACTTCTCCCCTTCCTTTGCCCAGGGGAGAGAAGATTGAAACTTCCACATTAGTTGTTCCCATTCCTGTACTTTGGGATTGGCGGCATCCATTTTTGATTTTCGTTCAAAAGAAAATGTATCATCCGTTTCCATGATCATAAAAAGACGGTTGCCTGTGCGGTAGATTTCCATATTTGTAATACCGGCATCAGTAATACTTTTCTTTATTTCCGGCCAGGTATTTTCGGATTTATGCCAGCCTTCATACTCTGCGATTAATGCAGCATCATCTGCGAGGTCTAAAGCAAAGCAATATCTTTTCATACTTCCCGGATTTAATTTCTTTTTTTAACTACCCTGAAACCCTTCAGTCCATAATATATTATTACCAGGAAACAGGCAAGCGGAACAATATAGCCATACTGGATATTCTCAGTTACATCACTTATATAGGCAAAAATGGGTGGTAAGATGGCGCCGCCTACTATTGACATGATGATCAGGCTGCTTCCGTATTTTGTATCGCCTTCAAGATCTTTAATTCCCAAAGCAAAAATCGTCGGGAACATAATGGACATAAAGAAAGAAATACCGATAACAGCGAAAACCGTTATAATTCCGCTGGCGAAAATAGCAGCCACGCAAAGCAATACATTGATAGCTGCATAAATTGCCAATAACCTTTCCGCCTTAATATATTTCATCAAAAACGTACCGAAAAAACGACCCACCATAAATGCCATGCCACAGCCCCATCCTAAATAAGCAGCCGCTTTTACCTTATCTATGCCGGCTGCCTTAGTGGCATATAAAATAAAAAAACTAAATACGCATACCTGCGCTCCTACATAAAAAAACTGTGCAATAACGCCCCAGGTAAGATGCGTGTGTTTGAAAGCATGAAGAATATTTTTCCCTGAAGCTTGTTCTTCCCCGTCCTTTATCTCGGGCAATTTTGTAAACCAGAATATAACCGCAACCAGTAAAATAACAGCCCCCAGGATAAAATAAGGAGTTTTAACTGTAGATGCCTCAGAAGCTAATGCCAGCTTTTTTGCAGTATCAGTCATTGAACTCAGTTCTGCATCGGTATAATCCTTAGTTAAGATTAACCTTGCCCCAATGATGGGAGCCAATGTCGCGGCTAATCCATTAAATGACTGAGAAAAATTTAATCTCTGGGTAGAAGTCTCCGGGTCGCCCAATAAAGAAGCATAAGGATTAGCGGCAGTCTCCAAAATAGTTAACCCGCAGGCAATAATGAAAAGGGCGCCAAGAAAAAAAGCGTATTGTTGTGTATTGGCCGCAGGAATAAATAAAAAGGAACCGCCTGCAAACAGCAATAATCCTGTAATAATACCTGCCTTGTATCCAAACCTTTTCATGATCATCCCGGCAGGAATTGCCATTACAAAATAAGCGATGTATACAGCAGAATCAACCAATGATGATTGCAGTGTGGAAAGCGTGAATGATTTTTTTAAATGCGGTATCAGGATCGGATCGAGATTATGTACCAGGCCCCATAAAAAGAACAGGGAAGTGATCATAATAAAGGCAAAGCGGTAATTCCTGTTAGTCAGTGATGGCATAACTATCTCGTTAAATGAGTAATGAAATATAAAACCGTTGTCTTCGGATACCTTTATTCAATACTTAGTTTATACTTTGTAACAGTATGATATTTTTCACCGGGTCTTAATACGGTTGACGGAAATGACGGCTGGTTTGGCGAATCAGGAAAATGCTGTGTTTCCAGGCATAACGCTGTACGCCGGTTCACCGGCTTATCACCCGCTATTTTAAATTTTCCATCCAGAAAATTACCGGAATAAAACTGCAGGCCCGGTTCCATTGTATATACTTCCAGCTTCCTCCCACTTACCGCATCTGACAATACCGCTACCAACTGCAAAGAATTATCTTTCCTGTTCAATACCCAGTTATGATCATAGCCTCCTTTTACCTGGTCAATCCTGGCCCCGATCTTTTCAGCAGTAGTAAAATCAAACGGGGTTCCTTTTACGGGTTCGATTTTTCCTGTTGGAATTAACGTGCTGTCAACGGGTGTATAATTATCTGCAGCAATCATTAATGTATGGTCATTAATAGTATTGCTTACATCTCCTGTAAGATTATAATAATTATGGTGCGTCAGGTTAACAATGGTCGGCTTATCCGTTTCGGCATTGTATTCAATCTCTACTTCATCGTCATTGGTCAGTGTATAACGAACATTTACTTTCAGCGTGCCGGGATAACCTTCTTCCCCATCT
Source organism: Chitinophagales bacterium (assembly GCA_015654695.1). Lineage (GTDB taxonomy): Bacteria > Bacteroidota > Bacteroidia > Chitinophagales > Chitinophagaceae > VBAT01. Next base: position 37,329 of record JAATGJ010000027.1, read on the forward strand.
TTGCTAACGTAACTGAGTAATAAAGCCGGCGTAGAATCGTTTACAATAGCCGCATCCCACACAGCTTTATCAAACCCTTTATTACCGCCATGCAACTGATTTTTACCATTATTGGTAGCCAGCGTATATTCAATGTTATCCAGTTTGAATTTTCCATTAGCGATCCTGTTACCATATCTCCCGATCAGGGCGCCGAAATAAGGGGGCCGCTGTAAGTAACTGTCCAGGCTGTCAAAACCCACAAGAATGCCTGATATCTTCCCGCTTTTATCCGGTGACGTCCAGGATGTCATGATGCCACCATAGTTAGTGATCTTTACCTGGTTGCCTTTACTATTGGTGAGCGTATATAAGTACACCTCCTTTCCATCCACGTTACCAAAACTTGCTTTGCTGATGCCGGGTTTTGTCTCATCCATGGTCGTTTCGTTTTTATTATTGTTACAGGCAGCTATACCAAGCAGGATAGCGGCACATGATAAAAAGAATAATTGATTTTTCATTATCATTTATTTGTTTGTCTGGTTAAATTTCATTTAGCGCCTATGGCTTTAACTCCAAGACTATTACTGATAGCTTTGGTAATGTAACGACCAGGTCATTGCCTTCTTTCTTCGCTCCTTTGAACATTACCGGCCTGATAAGGCCAGGTTTTTCGAAGGTATTGATGTCATTGAATTTATCCGCAGTGATGATCTGGCCATCTGCTGTCTTCCAGCTTATATCATATAGCGACGTGCGGATGGTGATATTCTTATTCGCATCCATATTCACCAGTGAAATATGTACGGCTCCAGTCGAGTCCTGCGAAGCAGATACACTTATGGCCGGTATTTTTACATCCTCCACTGAATAATCAGGACTGGTAAAATTTACGGATAACAATTTCGCATCCTGGTGTACTTTGTACAGATCGAATACATGATAAGTGGGTGTCAGCAGTATCTGGTTTCCTTGGGTAAGTATCAGCGCCTGCAACACATTTATCGTTTGCGCCAGGTTGGCCATTCTCACCCTTTCCGCATGATTATTAAAAATATTCAGCGTAACCCCTGCGACCAAAGCGTCACGCAGACTGTTTTGCTGGTATAAAAAACCGGGGTTAGTACCGGGTTCCACATCTGTCCAGATACCCCATTCATCCACTACCAACGCCACCTTTTTTTCAGGATCATATTTATCCATAATGGTGGAGTGACGCGTTACCAGCTCATCCATATATAAACAGTTTTTCATGGTGCTGATATATTCCTTCTCAGCAAAATTAGTAGCCGAACCTTTTTTCCTCCAGTTACCGGTTGGCAGTGTATAATGATGCAGCGTGAGCCCCCACATCCTGTTAGCGGCGTTTTTCATTAATACATCTGTCCAGTTATAGTCAGCTACATTCGCTCCGCTGGCTATCCGGTATAAGGGTGCATTGTTATAGTTCCTGGCATACGTCGCATAGCGTTTATATTCGTTCACGTAATAATCAACGGTCATATTGCCGCCACAACCCCAGCTTTCATTACCAACGCCCCAGAACTTTACCCGCCACGGTTCATTTTGCCCGTTTTGTTTTCTCAGGTCTGTCATAGTACTCTGTGCATCTGAGTTCAGGTACTCCACCCACTTAGCCATTTCTTCTACTGTTCCGCTGCCTACATTACCTGCGATATAGGGTTCACATTTTAACAAGCCGCACAATTCTAAGAACTCGTGTGTTCCAAAACTATTATCTTCTGATACACCTCCCCAGTTTGTATTGACCATTTTAGGCCTTTCTTTTCGTGAACCAATACCATCGCGCCAATGATATTCATCAGCAAAACAACCACCCGGCCAGCGCAGGTTAGGCACTTTAATTTTCTTAAGCGCTTCTACTATGTCTAATCGTATCCTGTCCTTCTTTGGCACGTTCATAGAATCCGCCACCCAGAAGCCATCATAAATACAACGGCCAAGATGTTCCGAAAAGTGACCATAGATATGACGGCTGATAACAGGCGCAGAACTGCCGGATGTTATTGACATCTTTGTTTGCCCGAAAACAGCAAGCGATAACGTTGCACTGAATAAAAAAGAAAACAAGCTCTTCATGATCGTACCGGTTTATTGTTTATCAAAGAAATTGAATGGCTTCTTTATCTAACTGGTTGTACTTATCCCTGTCGAATACGTAATAAAAAGCGCCTTTCCTGGATGATTCTTTATCTTTTTCATCCAGTTTGCGAAGGATATTGAGTGAATGGATCTTGCGGATAAAATTTCTTTTATCCAATGACGTTTCATAGATCGCTTCATATAATCCCTGTAGTTGCTGCAGGGTGAACTTGCGTGGCAGCAGCGCAAATCCAATAGGATGGGTCGCGGCTTTTTCTTTCAACCTTTGTTTCGCCAGTTTGATCATATTCTTATGGTCAAATACCAGTGCAGGTATCTTATTCAGCGGAAACCAGCCTGCATAATGTTCCGCCATTAATTCCTCACTGTAATCATCAATTTTGATCAGCGCAAAAAAAGCGACTGAAATTACCCTGCCGCCGGGATCACGCTGCACATCACCAAAACAAAATAATTGTTCCATATAAATATCCGTCAACCCGGTAAGCTGGCCCAGCACCCTTGTTGCGGCGGCCTCCACACTTTCATTTTCTTTTACAAAACCTCCCATCAGCGACCACTTTCCCGATTCGGGTTCAAAAAGTCTTTTCACCAGCAGCGCTTTTAATTCATTCCCGGTAAATCCAAAAATGATACAATCAACTGCTACTAATAAGCGGTCCTGCTGTGAGTATAAAGCCGTGGGCATATTATTTCTGTTTACCAGAATTTAATATATAAAGCAGCCAGGATAAGCAATGTAACCACAATCATGATGATATGTCCCGGGCTCAGCTTAAACATTGCTTTATCTAATATAAATGCTTTCGGATTTACTTTCGGCCCCCTTAAGCTGATAATAATCATCACTAGCATTGTAAAGAAGAATGCCCATCCCATATTTATTAGAAATGGTATTCGCCATACTGTTTGCATTATACCATCAATTTTTTCTTGTGTAGGGTAAGCCGTATATGACCATGTTTCATGACCGAATACTGAAGGTGCATAATTATTAAAGAACACAGCCATGACTAACCCTGTAACAAGACCTGCTACTGCCGCAGTGCCAGTGGTCCGTTTCCAGAACATTCCAAGGATGAACATAGCAAATACACCAGGACTGATAAAGCCGGTATACTTTTGTATGAATGTGAAACCTCCCTCTCTTTTGATCCCCAAAAGATCTTCCCATGTAAAAAGTAGGGCGATAAACATAGCCACCCATACAGTTATCCTTCCCGTCCAGACCTGTTTCTTTTCATCCGCATTTTTACTGATATATTTTTTATGAATGTCCAAAGTATAGATAGTAGCGATGCTGTTCAACTTACCCGCTAAAGAAGCAACTATAGCTGCTGTTAATGCAGCAATAGATAATCCCTTCAACCCACTCGGCAGAAAAGAAAGAACAGCTGAATAAGCTGTATCTTTTGAACCATTGAAATTCTCCAGGTGATGGCCTTTGTTCAATACAAAAGCAGCGATACCTGGCAGCATTACAATTACCGGCATCAACAATTTTAGAAATCCTGCAAATAGAATTCCTGTACGGGCTGTTTTCAGGTCTGCACCTAAGGCACGCTGTGTGATATACTGGTTACATCCCCAATAGTTGAGGTTTACAATCCATTGACCAGCAAAATACATAGCAAGACCCGGCAATATGAGATATTTATCTATCTCTAATTGAGAAGCATCAGGATCTGGTTTATTAAATATCATGTGAAAATGTTCAGGAGCTTCTTTCAACAACACCTTAAACCCGGCTATTGCATCTCTGCCCAATCCAAATTTTTCACTTACAATAGTTAATGCGAAATAGATTGTCGCAAATCCTCCAATAATAAGAACGCCTACCTGAATTACATCAGTGTACCCGATCACCTTCATACCCCCAAGTGTAATTATCAAAGCAAACACAGCTAATACTATCATGATTGTATGCAAGTGCCCCCCTCCCAGCAAACCGTTAATTGCTGCTGAGCCTAAATAAAGAATAGAAGTGAGGTTCACAAATACGTATAAGAAAAGCCAGAAAACAGTCATGATCATGGACACCGTACCATTATATCTTCTTTTTAAGAATTGCGGCATGGTGAATATCTTGTTCTTAAGATAAACTGGCATAAACCAGACTGCTATGATGATTAAAGCTAACGCCGCGATCCATTCGTATGCTGCCACAGCAATTCCTGCAAAAAAACCATCGCCACTCATTCCAATGAACTGTTCTGCAGAAATGTTAGATGCAATCAGGGACGCACCAATTGCCCACCAGGTAAGTGAGCCTTCTGCCAGAAAGAAATCATGAGTGTCAGTAACTGCTTTTTTCTTCCGTTGATATATCCAGTAACCATAGCCGGCGACTACCAGGAAATAAATAACAAAAACAAGTATATCTGATGTTGCAAGATTCTTCATATGCTTTGATCGTTAGTTTTAAATAAATTGTTTTGAGAAAGAGGTTGCGGTATTCTTAATAAACTATTTTAGTTTTTCAGCCATTGATCTTATAATACACTTCACTCCATTTCAGTTCGTTCCTGAATTTTTCCAGCTCCGTGCTTTTATCTATCAATACACATTCAACACGGGCCATGGCCGCAAAGTCCTGCAGGTATTCTGATGTCAGGTTCTGGCTATAGCAGGTATGATGCGCACCGCCGGCATATATCCATGCTGCCAGGCCATCATACATATTAGGATGTGGTTTCCACAATACTCTTGCTACGGGCAATTTTGGCAGATCATATTTTGGCGATACTGCTGTTACTTCATTTACCAATAAGCGAAAACGGTTACCCATATCAACGATGGAAGCATTTAGTGCCGCACCACCGCCTACGTTGAATACAAGTCTTACCGGGTCTGCTTTTCCCCCAATGCCTAACGGATGTATCTCGCAGGAAGGCTTGCCTTCCGCGATACTTTCACATATCTCCAGCATGTGTGAACCGAGTACCATTGCATTATTGGTTTCGAAGTGATACGTATAATCTTCCATAAAAGAATTGCCCCCGGCTAAGCCAGTACCCATCACTTTCATCGCTCTCACCAATGCAGCCGTTTTCCAGTCTCCTTCCCCGGCAAAACCATAACCTTCACCCATTAGTCTTTGTGCAGCAATACCGGGTAACTGAACCATGCCATGCAGGTCTTCGAATGTATCAGTAAATCCTTTGAAGTTTCCAGCCTCCAGGAAATTGCGCAGTCCTATCTCAATCTTTGCCGCTTCACGCAGTGATGAATGTTTCTCTGCACCTTTACGCAAAGACGCTACTATATTGTAACGGTCTTCATATTCTTTTACAAGACTGTCAATGGCTGCATCGGTTGTTTCATTGATCACTTTCACCAGATCACCCACACCATGTGTATTTACGGAATAACCGAATTTCATTTCCGCTTCCACTTTATCACCCTCTGTTACTGCCACATATCTCATATTATCGCCAAAGCGTACAAACTTCGCTCCCTGCCAGTCATGCCATGCAGCAGCAGCACGAATCCATACGCTTGTTTGCTGTACCACCTTTTCATTCTGCCAGTGACCTACTACTACTTTTCTTTCCAAACGCATCCTTGTCATGATAAACCCAAACTCCCTGTCGCCATGAGCTGACTGGTTCAGGTTCATAAAATCCATATCAATTTCTTTCCACGGTATATCAAGGTTGAACTGTGTGTGCAGATGCAGCAATGGTTTGTGCAGGATCTTTAATCCCCCTATCCACATCTTGGCCGGCGAGAATGTATGCATCCATGCAATAATGCCGATACAGTTTTTAGCATTGTTCACTTCAGCGCATAAAGCATATATCTCCTCTGTTGATTTCAACACGGGTTTAAAAACAACCTTAACAGGTATAGCTTCTGCATTACTAAGGAATAGTGCGATTTCCTGTGAATGATGCGCTACCTGTTTTAATGTTTCTTCACCATATAAATGCTGGCTGCCCGTAACAAACCAAACTTCTGATGCTTTTAAATCTTTCATTTTTCTATTATTTTATAGTGCCAGCTTTTATTTTTCATAGCCTGCCCACTCACTATTCACCATTCACCTCTCATCACTGACCATAATAAGAATCCGGCCCATGTTTTCTTTCAAAATGTTTTTTGATCAATGCGTCTTTCAATTTCGGTGCGTTGGGATTGATCTGTTCTGTCAATAAAGCCATTTGCGCAACAGTTTCCAGTACCGCACTGTTATAAACAGCTTTCCCGGGTGTTTTGCCCCATGTAAACGGAGCATGATTACCCACCAGTACCATTTCCACTTCTTCATAGCTTAACCCTCTCTCTTTAAAACAATTGATGATCTGAAAACCTGTTTCATATTCATAATCTCCCTGTATCATTTCATCACTCATCGGCGGCGCACAGGGAATATCCACTGTAATATGATCTGCGTGTGTCGTTCCAAAGATAGGGATATCGCGTTGTGACTGCGCCCATGCGGTAGCATACGTACTATGCGTGTGCACGATACCGCCAATTTTTTCCCAATGCTTATACAATACAGCATGGGTCTTTGTATCAGATGAAGGACGCAACTTACCTTCCACCGTTTTTGCATCAAAATCCACGATCACCATTTTATCAGGACTTAGTTCTTCATAAGGAACTCCGCTTGGCTTGATAGCAAATACTCCAAGGTTCCTGTCCACTGCACTCACGTTGCCAAAGGTGAACAATACCAACCCTAATTTGGGTAATTGCATATTGCCTTCGTAAGCCGCTTTTCTGATGTGATCGTATTTCATATTGTCAGTCAATGGTAAATAGTAAAGTAGAATTGATTCATTTCATACTGATCATTTACTACTCACGATTTTTCAATAAATTTTCCCAGCTTAGAATATCTCTTGTATCTCTTCGCGTATAATTTGATTTTGCTTTTTCCCGGTTTGTACTCCGCATCAAAACCCTGGCCCATCGCCGTCATCGCTTCTTCCACATTTGGATAGATACCTGAAGCAGTCGCGGCAAACATAGCAGCGCCTGCTGCGCAAGTCTGCTCACTTTTATGAATACGGATCGGCATCTTCATCACATTGGCCATTGTCTGCATGATGTAAGGAGATTTTTTTGCCACACCTCCCAAACCTATCAGCCCTTTTACAGGTATTCCTTCACTCACAAACCTGTCCGCAATGGCTTTGGCGCCGAAACAGGTAGCCTCTACCAGGGCTTTAAATATCTGTGGCGCATCGCTTCCAAGATTCAATTGAGTAATAGATGCAGTCAATAACTGGTTGGCATCCGGTGTTCGCCGCCCGTTCAGCCAGTCAATCGCCAGTTCATCATCTTCTTCTGATGGAAGCTGCGCCGCCGCTTGTGATAATTCTTTTATGATCTTATCGCTGATTTCATTTTTCAAAGCAGTCGCTTTCCCTGCATCAATCAAAGAAGATTGCGATAACAGGTTCAGCGGCCATGCTACTACATTTTTAAACCATGCATACGTATCGCCAAAGGCGGACTGTCCTGCTTCCATTCCCATCATCCCCGGAATAACAGAGCCTGGCACCTGTCCGCATATACCTCTTACTAATTTATTTTTTACTTCCTCCAATGGCGCTACCAGCATATCGCAGGTAGAAGTGCCCATTACTTTACTTAAATGATAAGGTTCGATCTGGCCACCAACAGCACCCATGTGTGCATCGAAAGCTCCAACGCCAATTACTACGTCAGTTGATAAACCTAATCGTTCTGCCCATTCCTTTGAAAGATGGCCGGCTGGTTTATCCGCAGTATAAGTTTGAGTAAATAATCTTGAAGTATAACCATCCAGTAACGGATCTAAAGAAGAGAAAAAATCATTGGGTGGCAATCCACCGTAATCTTCCGCCCATAATGCTTTGTGACCCGCAGAACAAACACCCCGTTTCATCTCATGTACATTATTACCACCGGTAAGTAAATAAGGTATCCAGTCACAATGCTCTACCCAGCTATAGCAGGCTTTTCTTACTGCTTCATCATCTCTTAGTATATGCAGGAGTTTGGCCCAGAACCATTCACTTGAATAAATACCGCCAACAAACTGAAGATAATTAACCGGGAATTTTGTTGCATGATCATTTATTTCAGCGGCTTCTTTAGTACCCGTATGGTCTTTCCATAAAACAAATAAAGCATTCGGATTATTCTCAAATCCGGGAAGCAGCCCCAATGGTGTTCCTGATTGATCAACAGCCACAGGCGTTGAACCCGTTGTATCCACCGAAATTCCTTTGATACTGCCAGCAATGGTTGCCCCGGCTGTTTTTAAACTTTCTTTGATCGTAAATTCCAATCCTTCTACATAATCAAGCGGATGCTGGCGAAACTGGTTGAGAGAAGCGTTGCAAAATAAACCATCTCTCCAGCGCGGGTAATAAAATACAGAAGAAGCCATTTCGCCGCCATCAGCGGTATTTACAATGACGGAACGAACAGAGTCTGTTCCATAGTCAACACCTATTACATAAGACAAATTTCCCATTTCAGATGGCAGCAATTTATTTGCTAAATATAGTGGATTTTAAATGATAAGTGTTTTACTGACATTTATTTTTTATACGCCCCATTTAAGTAGCTGGAATGTCTGAAAGGTCGGGGATTCGTTTCAAAGAAATTACTTTCTGTACAAATAATTTAAACCATGTATAATTATGATTCGAAATTTTGTTCAGAAAATAAAAAAGAAGCAGTCGTGTTTTAAAATCCAGGTGTTTAGATCAATACCTAAACATGTACCGGATAAAAATTAATTGGGCTGTGCAAAACAAATCCTCCTTCTGTCTCTCACAAAGGTCTTAGCCAAATGTTCCTGTAACTGATCGGCTCGCTTTTATCGCCGTGGGCCTGTAGTTTAATAGGAGCAGGACCATGCTTACGATACGAAGGCTGGCCTATGTAAGGTGTATCACCTAATAAAGTTGTATTGTTCTGTACAAGAACACCATTATGAAAAACGGTAACACGTGCAAGAGATTTCAAAATTCCATCTTCGCTGAATTTGGGTGCAGTCCACACCACATCGTACGTTTGCCATTCCCCGGGCTTCTTGCACGCATTTGCCAATGGGACAGCCTGCTTGTACATACTGCCTACCTGGCCGTTTACATACGTTGTATTTTTATAGTTATCTAACACCTGCAGTTCATACCCACCAGCTCCCCAGGGAAGTGCTGCAAGAAAAATACCACTATTGCCACGTGCCTGACCTGAACCTGTTATGTTGACAGGTATGCGATACTCGATATGCAACTGGAAATCAGTAAAAGAACTTCTTGTCTGAATATCGCCGGTACTTTTATTTACCGTCATTATATTATCAGCAAGTATCCATTTAGCAGGCAGGGAATCCTTTGTATTCACCCATTGATCCATGTTTTTGCCATCAAACAAAATGATGGCATCAGAAGGAGCGTCGCTGAAGGTGATACCTGCAGTAACAACCGGAGGTACAGGAGAATAATATTCCGTCTCTTGTGGTTTGCCTTTTTCCTGGGCATGAGTTATACAAGAAATTACTCCGGCTAAAAGTATTAGAATAACTATCTGTTTCATTTAGTATATATTTTTAAAGTTTAAAAATAGATGTATAAAGAGCAAGTGCTTTTAATTCTGCCTGATTAAAAACAACAAACGTAAAGCAAAAAATCATAACCGTTGATTTATTACTATTTTCTTTGCTTCATTATTTACTTTTCTTTTCATTTCTTCCATGTGTGAGTTAAAGGAACATTGGAATAAAACTCTTTCAGATGGTTGGTGTTTGATTTTGATTTACACTTAAATTAGAACAAATAAATCTCAACAAAAGAGTTAACTTGAACTCTATTACTATTAATTCCATTTGGCTGAACATAACAGCAACAAATTTTCTAGCCTTCGTATTCTCCGGAAGCAAACTAACTATGCAATAACTTCGAATAGTCCATGTATAACGCATTCATTTCTTATTCTCATTCGGCAGATGACAAATTTGCGCCATCACTACAGGTAGCATTACAAAAGTTTGCAAAACCATGGTATAAAAAACGCAACCTCGAAATTTTCCGTGATGAATCAAGTCTTTCGGCTTCACCACATCTTTGGAGCAATATTACCCATGCATTAGACCAATCTGAATACTTGATATTGCTGGCATCTCCGGCATCTGAAAATTCAAAATGGGTTAACAAAGAAATTGAATACTGGCTTGAACATAAATCCATTGATAATGTACTAATAGCTTTAACGGATGGGAAACTGGAATGGAACGATGAAAATAAATGTTTTCTGAACCCCGATAATAATTCACTGCCGCCAGTATTGGATAATAAGTTTGATTCAGAACCATTTTATATTGACCTGCGATTTTCAAGAACAGAAGAAGACCTTTCTTTAAACAACCTCATTTTTAAAAAAGAAGTATTAAAGTTAGCCGCTAAATTACATGGAAAGCAACCCAATGACCTGGCAAGCGAAGAAGTGACAGTACACCGGAAAATGATAGGCATAAGAAATGCAGCGATATCATTACTGATTTTTCTTTTCATTCTTTCAGTTGGAGCAGCATTGCTTGCTAATATAAAAACCAACGAGGCAATACAGGAACGCAATATTGCCCAGGCAAATTACTTAAGGGCGGAAGCTAAAAGTTTATTGGAAACAGATCCAACGCTTGCTCTAAGATTGTATGAACAGGCAATGTTAAATCATCCGGATAGCACTATTGAAAAAGAGTCTATTGAAATCTATGACCGAAACTCCTTTTACAAAAATGTTGTAAAGTTTGATTCTGAGGTCAGAACGATAGCCATTTCTCCCGATGGTAAAACAATACTTACTACCTCCTTGTTTGATAGCACTGCCACGTTACAGGATTTTCAGGGAAATCCAATCTGGAAATTTGGACACAATGGTGAAGTTTATTCAGCAGTGTTTTCTCCTGATGGAAAGACGATACTTACCGGCTCAGCAGACAAAACCGCCCGGTTATGGGACTTAGCGGGAAATACCTTACAGGAGTTTAAAGGCCATCATGATGAAGTTATGGTGGTAACTTTTTCTGCTGATGGAAAAACGATATTGACAGGTTCAGCAGATAAAACCGCCCGGTTATGGGACTTAGCGGGAAATACCTTACAGGAGTTTAAAGGCCATCATGATGAAGTTATGGTGGCAACTTTTTCTGCTGATGGAAAAACGATATTGACAGGTTCAAATGATAAGACCGCAAGGCTATGGGACTTACAGGGAAATACTCTCCGGGAATTTGCAGGACATAATGATATTATCAGCTCCGTTACCTTTTCTCCCGATGGAAAAGAAATATTGACCAGCTCTTTTGACAGCAGTGCCCGGCTGTGGAACTTACAAGGGAAAACGCTTCAAAAATATATAGGTCATAAAGGTGCGGTTAAATGCGCAAGCTTTTCCGCTGATGGAAAAACAATACTGACTGGTTCAGAAGACGAAACTGTCCGATGGTGGGACTTACGAGGAAATACTCTGCGGGAATTTAGAGGTCACAGTAACCCGCTTTTTTCTGTAGCCTTTTCCACAGATAGAAAAACAATATTTACTGCTTCTCTTGATAGTACCTACCGCTCGTGGTATTTAGAAGGAAATATCGTCCGCCAATTAGTTAATGATAGCAGTATAGTAAGTTCAGTCGCATTTTCTCCTGATGGAAATACAATACTTACCGGATCCGGCGATAAAACAGCCCGCTTGTGGGACTTGCAGGGAAATATTCTTCGGGAATTTAAAGGCCATCATGATGCAGTTATGTCTGCAGCTTTTTCACCCGATGGAAAAATAATAGTTACCGGCTCAGCAGATAAGACCATCAGGCTGTGGGACCTGCAGGGGAATCCTTTAAAGATATTTTATGATGACACACTCTACACCCTACCCGGATTCACTTCGGTTGCCTTTTCTCCCGATGGAAAACAAATATTGACTGGCTCCATTCACAGCAAGGCCAGGCTATGGGATTTGCAGGGGATTATCACTAAGGAATTCTATATTGCTTATATTGACTCCGGGATGGTTACTTACGTCAGCTTTTCTCCCGATGGAAAAAAAATCCTAACCGGGTTTTCAGATGGTACTCTTTGGATAGGAAATGGTAGCACTAAATTGTGGGACTTACAAGGAAATGTTCTTCGGAATTTTTACAAAGAGCAAACTGGCCCTGTCACATCTGCCATCTTTGCGCCCGATGGAAAAACTATAATTACGGGCTCCGGGGATGGTTGCACCCGGATTTGGGATTTACACGGAAATATTATCCGGGAGTTGAAAGGTTATTATGGCGCAGTTACTTACGTAGCCATTTCTCCCGATGGTAAAAAAATACTTACTGCTTATGAAAATGGCAGCATAGTACAGTTATGGGATTATCAGGGAAAGGTACTCTGGGAATATAAAGTGCCAGTGATTATTACCGATTCAGAGCCCTTGAGGGTTAAATCCGTCGCCTTTTCTCCCGATGGAAAACAAATACTTACCAGCTCAGGAGATAATATAACCCGCTTGTGGGATGTTCCCGTTCAACTGGATGATTTTCTTAAAAGCGATAAGATTGAACCATTGTCAGGAGAGCAGAAAAAAAAATTCAGGATCAAATAAAATACAATGGCATCATAAATAGCTCGAATCAGGATATGAAATATTTTTTACTAAAATGAGCAATGGACATCCTGTTATGCTGCTAACAAATGCAAACACTTAATTATGGAAAAAACAAAAGTTTACTTTTAAGAAAACAAAATCGATATTAAAATTAAATCTGCTCTCAAATGGATATTCCCCAAATTTTATCTGATGCAGTAATCTCTGTGGCAGTAGGCAAGGCAAAAGTTGCGTTAGGTGAATTAATGAAATCTGTAAAAGGTAAAAACAAAAGTGCTATATTATCTTACCGTTCAGAAGGAAATGAAAACATCATTTGCTTCATACATGGTTTTTGCGGAACCCCCGAATCTACATTCAACCCTTTGCCGGATTTTATTGTAAAAGAAAAAGAACTAAACGGTTGGGATATTTTAAGTATTGGTTATTCCACAAGCTTATTGCCCAACATTGGAAGAGGGATTTGGGCTTCCAGTCCTGACTTGAATAAAATTGCCGGGTATCTTCAAACTAACCTGGATATTATTTTCAAACATTATAAAAGAGTGGCGCTTATTGGTCACAGTATGGGAGGGTTGATCATTCAAAGAGCGCTGCTGAATGTGAACGATATTCACAAGATTTCCCATGTGCTTTTTTTCGGAACTCCGAGCGGGGGCTTAAGGAAAGCATGGTTTTTAAAGTGGTTTAAAAACCAAATTAATGATATGGATTATGAAGGAGTATTCATTAAAAACCTGAGAAAGGAATGGAATGATAAATTCTCAGGAGGTTACCCGTTCAGATTTGCTACAATAGCGGGTGAAACTGATGAATTTGTTCCGGTGGTTTCAAGCTTAGAGCCATTTCCACATGAATACAGGGGCTATACTTCAGGAAATCATATTACAATGGTTAAACCGGCATCTGAAAGCGATACATCATTCCAGATACTAAGAAAAGTATTGTATTCTGAAAAAGACTTTTTAACGGGATTTGATGAAAGAGAACTAAATAATTTGATCGCGAGATATCATGAGGATGTAAATACATTGGGGAGCAAACTGAAGCAACTGGATAGCAAAGGATTTAGAAAATACATTTTTGCTTTGGAGGCGACAGGTAAAATAGATCTTGCTATAAAAGTAATTGAAGAATCTGATGCGGTTAAAGACAATACTGATCTAATGGGAATTTTGGGCGGCAGATGGAAAAGGAAATATTTGATTGAGGAAAATGCCGAATACCTGGATTCCGCAATTCAATGGTATGATAAAGCCTTACATCTTTCCATTGCGGCAAATAACAGTAGCCAGGTTTATTATCATGCTATCAATCTTGCTTTCCTCTACCTTATGAAAAATGAAAATGACCGAACTGAGTCAAAAAGACTGGCTCAACTTGCTCTTGACCATTGTGAAAAAAGTGCGGACGAAGATTATTGGGAGACTGCAACAAAAGCAGAAGCAAATTTGTATTTGAATAATTTTGAAGAAAGCAAAAAGCTTTATAAGGAGGCAATAGAAAAATGTAATCGTGATATTCGTTCAACAAGTTCAATGATGATAAATGCCATATACGCATCTAATAGTTTAAATAAACTTCATTGGAAAAATGAACTTGAAAATATTTTCTTAAATCAGGCATAAAAAATCGGGTACCTTTTGGATTGAATATATCGAGGCCACAAATTCATGGATAAAGCAAAGGAACACTCAACTTTCTACGCCATGGTTCGTCTCTCACGAAACATGTTACTGCCCTAATTCTCATTTTCCGATACAGAATTTTGAAAAAATATAGTCCAGCGTATCCTCATTACTCACTTCCCCGGTTATCTCTCCGAGGAAATATAAACAGCGGCGTATATCTAAAGATAACAGGTCACCCGGTAAATTACTATCTAAACCGTTTTTAATACCCACCAGGGACTTTTCCATTTCCTTTAATGCATGATAATGTCTTGCATTGGTAATGATCGTACTCTCTGTCTGCACCTGGCCCTGCAGCACCGCATCCACCATTCGCTCTTTTAATACTCCCGTATGCAGGTTTTGTTTGGCGGATATAAAGACCACCCGGTCACTATCTGCGAATTTTATTATTGTTTCTTCCTCGCCCAGTTGGTCAACCTTATTTCCTACGAGTAAGTAATTCAATTGGTGTTTTTCAATTTCCGATCCCAGGTGGCTGACCTCTGATTTATCATCATTCACATCAAACAAATACAAAACAAGATTGGCCTGTTTCATTTTTTCGAGGCTTCTTTCTACACCTGCCATTTCGATCACGTCATTTGTATGCTCCCGTATGCCGGCGGTATCAATCAGCCGGAATAAAATTCCGTCAATATTTATCACTTCTTCTATTGTATCTCTTGTAGTGCCGGGAATATCACTTACAATGGCACGATCCTCATTCAATAATACATTGAGCAAAGTTGATTTGCCTGCATTGGGTTTTCCTATAATAGCAACACTCACACCGTTCTTTATTACATTCCCCAGCCGGAATGATGTTATCAGCCGTGTAGTTGTTTGTTGTATTTCATATATAAGATCATAGAATTGTTTCCGGTCAGCGAATTCAACATCTTCCTGCGAAAAATCAAGTTCCAGTTCTATCAATGCGGAAAAACGGATCAGTCGTTCACGCAGCTCTTTCAGTTTAGTTGAAAAACCACCCCGCATGGTATGCAAAGCTGTTTGATGAGAAGCCTCCGTATTACTTGCAATAAGGTCTGCTACAGCTTCTGCCTGTGCCAGGTCCAGTTTACCATGTAGAAATGCACGCTGGGTAAATTCTCCGGGCTTTGCCAACCTGGCTCCTTTCTTTATGCAGGCATCTATTATCTGACCCTCGATAAAGGGAGATCCATGACAACCGATCTCTGCCACATCTTCACCGGTATAAGATGCAGGACCTTTAAAAAGAGAGACGACCACTTCATCCAGTACTTTTTCACCATCTTTCATAAAACCGACGTGAATGGTATGCGAAGGCTGTTCCAGTAAATTTTTGGATGTAAACAGATCATTGACAATATTCAATGCGTCTTTGCCGCTCAACCGTATAACGCCAATAGCTCCTATGCCCGGCGCAGTAGCCAATGCCACGATCGTATCATCCCAGCCAGTAAGTTTATTCATTAGTTAATCAAAAGTAAACTGGATTTCAGCAATCAGGTAAAAAAAATCCTCCCTCGCCTTAGGCGAGGGAGGAATAACGTATCAGTAAAAAACTCATTCTTTATTCAGAAGTTACCTGGAAGGTGATCGGCTGTTTACGATACGCATTTACACTGCGTCCGTTCTGAACCGCTGGCACCCAGGACGGCCCTTTCTTAATTACCCTTACAGCTTCCGCTTCCATTCCATAACCGTGGTTGGTCATCGCCTTCACGTCACTTATACTTCCATCTTTACTCACCACAAACTGCACATAGACCGTATAAGTACCTTCAGGAGCGCCATTATCAACCGGTGCGTTAGGATTTAAGTTTCTCTCCAGGTATTTTCTCCAGGCACCTTCACCACCTTTAAAAGAAGCTTCAATTTCTACTTTTTCAAATATATGGTTATCGTCTTCTTTTTTTTCTTCGATGATCTGTTTGCCCTGGTCAATTTCTACAGGGGTAACGATACCTTCATCTTTGATACCTTCCTGGTTTATCACATCAATCTTCGCTTCCTTTAATTCTTCCTGTGCGGGAGGTGGTTCTTCCACTTCCTCATCCTTTACGATCTTAGGCGGTGTGAACTGCTTCATTTCGATCTTTGGAGGATCTGGTGGCTTGGGAGGAGGAGGCGGAGGCAATTCTTTTACTTCCTCTTCCTGTTTAATTTCCTGTATAGTCACTTCCTTGATATCCACTTTGCCGCTATCTGATTTTAAGCTGCTGGCCAATATAGAACCGACCAAAGCCAGCAGTGCGATAGAAGCTGTAATGCCAAGAGCCATCAGGATACGTTTATTATACGTTTTACGTAGTTGGTACGCTCCGTAATCCTTGTTCCTGTCTTCAAAGACCAGGTCAAGAATATCTGCGGATAGTATTTTATTGGCTTCCATGTTTTAATTTGTTTATAATTAGATGCTAATCATACTTTTTTCCATAAAAAGCAGGGAATTATTTTACACCTGAAGCCTGTTCTGTGGCTTTTACCAGTTCTTTTTCTGTATCAGATATTTTTACCATCGCAAACCGTTTTACATTATTGATGGTCATTTCGTCAAGGATATCCACGGTATTCTTATAGGTAGCATCATCATCAGGCTTGATCACTACTACAAAATCCTCGTCAGCACATTCAGTTTTAGGATCCCTGCCTTTATCTTTTGCTTTTTGTTCGCAGGCCGGACTACCCTTGTAGTTCGAGATCACCTCTTTTCTCTTGTTAATGATAACATCGCGGATGCCTTTAAAGGTAGTTTGCTTAAATGAAGTGGAAGCATTTTCCGGGGTCAGCTCACCTTCATAGTAATACACCTGGTCGCCTTTTCCAAGCATAATAGTCAATGCGCCGGATTGTTTTACTTCCGTTTGATCTTTCAGATCTTTTGTATCCTTCGGCATATTAAGGTCCATAGCAACAGGGCTGCTCATAGTTGCCGTAAATATGAAGAAGGTAATGAGCAGGAATCCAAGATCCACCATGGGAGTCATATCCACCCGCGTAGATAGCTTCTTCGCCTTTTTGACCCCGGGTCCTTTTTTGTGGTTATCACCGCCGCCACTATCAATACTTGCCATGATTAAATGGTTTAAGAATTAATTAAAACGTTTTTACTTTTTGCCCTGGCGTTCTTTATAAAGCTCAGTGCCTTCAGGAGCTCCTTCCTGGGAAGTAACAAGATTATACTTGAATTCCTCATTTTTCCTTAAGGCATTTACCACTGCTTCAAAAGACGGGTATTTAGAATGATTATCGCCTTTAATAAGGTAAAGCAACTTTTCCCCTGCAAAGGCTTTTTTTGCTTCAGCTATCCACCATACGAGTTCATTATTCAATGTGTCCAAAACAGGAATACCCGGTTGACCCACTTTTGCCTGCTCAGCCGGTGGAAGATTCAACAAAGTTTTAAGGCTGCCAAAAGGAACACCCACGATAAGGGTGTTTTTAAAATTCTGAATCTGCGCAGGAGTCAAACCAAGACTTCTTGAGGTATTGATACCTTCAATAATAGTGGTTAGCTTACCCTGGTCTTTTTTTGCATTGATGCTTACGTACACCTTGCTATCTTTATCAATGGTGATAAGCATAGCATTCTCTTCCTTTAATATAATAGAAGATACCGAACCGGGGGTCTCAATGGGGACCGGTTCCGGTGGTTTAAATTTTGTGGCCATGATGAAAAAGGACAGGATAAGAAAGGCTATGTCCACAAACGGGGTCATATCCGTATCCGTACTTTTCCGGGCCATTTTTATATGTGGCATTCTTACTTCAGTTTAGTAATGAGATGAATAGTATGGAAAAATCCATAAGCCATTCATTAAATTATTTGTATTGAGAAGCAAAACTTTGTGTCAGGGTAAAACCTGACTCATCAATACCATATGTAATCGAGTCAATCTTAGTTGTAAAGATGTTGTACATGATCAAAGCCAATGCCGAAGTTCCGATACCTAAAGCGGTATTATAGAGGGCTTCAGAGATACCCACAGCCAATGCACTTGAATCACCGCCGGCACCAGAGTCGCCAAGGGCAGCAAATGACCTGATCATACCCAATACCGTACCTAACAGGGCTACCAGTGTACCGACTGAAGTGATGGTAGAAAGAAATACAAGATTTTTCTGCAGCATAGGTAATTCCAGCGCCGTTGCTTCTTCTACCTCTTTCTGAATAGATATAACTTTCTGATCCGTACTGATCCCGCTTTCGCTTATCATTTCTTTGTACCGGCGTAATCCTGCTTTCATTACATTGGCAACAGAACCACGCTGCTTATCACATTCTGACAATGCAGCATCCACATTACGGTTGGCTAAATGATATTGCACCTTCCGGACAAAATCAGCAATAGAACCCTTGCCCAGGGCCTTGCTGATAGTTAAAAATCTCTCTATGGAAAAAACGATCACCATTAACAACATACCAATCAGCAGCGGTACAATGATACCACCTTCATAGATTCCATGAAGAGCATCTTTTGGTTTGTGGTGTTTAGGCCAAAAACCGCCATCAGAAGATGGCTCTTTAAACCCATCTGCACTACCTAAAATAAAACGCCAGATACAATATCCGGCAACGATACAAACAACAGGAGCAATCCATGAAATGGCATTACCGCTTTTTTTGGGTTGAACAGAAGTAGCCTTAACTGTTGCAGTTGGTTTTGTCTCTGCCATGATTGAAATTTTTAGTGTTTTTTAATTTTTAAAATGTAATTAATCAGTCCAGATTTAAGAGGCACAATTCTAAGCAAAAAATCAAACAAAAGAATAGAGCCTCCCTCTTTTTTTTATAGAAGTGGTTCAAGTTAAGGATTTTTTGATATGCAACAAGTCGGGATAAAAAAATTGATGATAAATTCAGGATAAACTGCGGGAATGTGCGCCGGTTATTCATACCGGAGCGCCTCGATAGGGTTGAGCCTCCCTGCCTTTAATGCAGGATATAGTCCCGCCAGCAATCCTACAAGGCTGCAGATGACAATGCCATAGATCACCCAGTTCCATGGCACTACAAATCCGGTATTCAATACAATGGCGAAAAGATTGCCAACAAGAACACCGAGAACAATACCGAACAAAGCCCCGAGTACACTGATAATAACAGCCTCCAGCAAAAATTGACGGCGTACAACTTTACTTTTTCCTCCTATCGCTTTAATGAGGCCCACTTCTTTTGTACGTTCTGATACGGACACCAGCATTATATTCATCAGCCCGATGGCAGCGCCTATCAGTGTAATGAGACCAATAAATGTAGCTGAAATAGTAAGAAACCCGAGGCTGTTCATCGCCTTTTCGGCAATACTGTCACTCCTGTCCAGTACAAAATTATTTTCTTCTGTCACTGCCAGCTTACGGATAGCACGAAAACCGCCTTCAGCTTCCCCCATCGCCTGGCTCACATTCAGCAGGTCAGTTGTCATCACCGCTATTACATAAGAATTATTATTAGGAAAATTTCTTTCGATATTAGTATAACTCGTTACAATAATATTATCACGGCTGAATCCGAAAGAAGATCCCCTGCCTGCCAATACACCCAGCACACGAAATGGTATATCATTCACCCTGACCACCGCATTCACCGCTCTTTCCGCATCATCCCTGAAAAGTTTTTTGGCAACATCATAACCTAGCAGGCAGACATTGGATCCGGCAGACACATCTGTTTTATTCATGTTGCGCCCTGTCAGCATGGTAAAACCATTCAATGCTACATAATTTTCATCGCCGCCGAAAAGAATAATATCCGGGCTGGTTTTTCTTTCCTGGTAAGAAGCGATATTATTCCGGTTGCCAAAAATGGAAATACTTTTTACAGCCGGGTAATGAAACCTGTCTAAAAAAAGTTCCGCTTCATCTTTGGTAATACTCCTTCCCAGGCTTGATTTTTTTTCTTTACGGCTTCCTTTTTTGGACAATTTTACATCACCCCTGTTATTGCCGCCACCAAAGCGGATATTCATTTCTTTAAACCGGATAGTAAATGCATTGGCCCCAAGGGTAGAAAAGCTTTCTGAAAACTTCTGGTTCATGGCCTGTATAGCGGTGATGATACCGATCAATGCCATAATACCAAACGCAATAATGGAAACAGTAAGACCCGTACGAAGTTTATTACTGCGCACCGTACGAAAAGCCAGCGAAAAAACATCTGCGAATTTCATGGATGAAAAATTAACCGCTTTGCTGACCCGAAATTAAACAAAGAAAACAGACTTCAAGGCAAGATCGTTTATAAACGGTATTTATCAGAAATAATACCAGTTGAGCAGCAGGTTAGGGAAAATGCCCAGTATAATGATCAGTGCAGCCAGCACTACCAGCGTATATTTGAATACAGGACTGGTTGTTATAATTCCCGGCTGGCCTTCTTTAAAATACATGGCCTGGATAACACGGAAATAATAATACACACTTACCGCCGCCATTAACACCGCAAAGATCACCAGCCATAGATGCCTGCCGGTAGCAACAGCAGCCTTAAGCATATAAAATTTAGAAATAAATCCCGCTGTCAGCGGAATACCTGCCAGTGACAATAAAAAGATCGTAGTAGTTGCCGCCAGTAATGGCTGGTATTTTGCCAGGCCGTTAAACCCGTCAAAGGTATAATCATTCATTTTTATCAATACGGCAAAAATGCCAATAGTAGCCAAACTATAAGCCGCCGAATAAAGAAGCAGGCCTTCTTTAGCATCCGCATTCATGGCATATAATGATAGCAGCATAAAACCTGCCTGCGCTATACTGGAATACGCCAGCATTCTTTTTACACTTTGCTGAAATACGGCCGTAATATTACCAATGAATAATGTAGCCGCAGTAATTAAAGCGATCCATATCTGCCATTGTGGTTGCAAATTGCCGAAGGCTTCACCGAATAAACGGATAAAGGCGATAAACGCCGCCACCTTAACAATGGTAGCCATAAAGGAGGTGAATACGGTTGGCGCACCGTCATACACATCCGGTGTCCAGAAATGAAAAGGCGCCGCTGATACTTTGAATGACATGGAAAAAAGTAACAGGATCATTCCTGCGATCATTAATGCGCCGGGTTTTTCCGTCATATTTATCTGCGCAGTACTGAATGAACCCACAGAACCATAGATCAATGCGATGCCCATGAGCATAAGACCGGTAGAGAACGCTCCAAGTAAAAAATATTTTAATGACGCTTCGTTGCTCTTCAGGTTCTTTTTGTCGCTGCCTGTCAGGATATAAAGAGGAATAGAGATGATCTCAATACCCAGGAAAAGTATCAGCAGTGACTGAAAAGAAGAAACAAGAATAACACCGCACAGAATAAAAAATATGAGCGTAAAATATTCAGCGTAGTAGTTGCCTGTTTTTTCTATATCCCTTGCGGATAAAAGAAGATACACGAACGTTGAGAAGAAGACAATACAATTAAAAAGAAGTGAGAACCTGTCAAAATGCATCATCCCTGCGGTATTGATCCGGAAAAATGACATGCCGCTCATTTCCAGTATATTCACCACCAGCAACAGGAATAACCCGGTAATCGCAATGTTGCGTACAGCGCTTTTTTGTTTCAGCATGACACCGCTGAACATCATGATAACTCCTAAAACCGCTGATAATATTAATGCGTTCATACTTACCTGTTACTTTCTTAAATACTTATTTATCTCGGGTTTATCTAAAATACTATTTGTAACATCTGTTGAAACATTTTTTGTGACATCCAAAAATGGCTGTGAATAAATTCCTGCCCAGAAGATCAGCACGACAATAATCCCAAGCGCTAATTTCTCATTCAACTTTATATCACTGGTATTCACGGTCAGTTCTACCGTATTTCCATAAAACACTTTACGGATAAGATTCAATGTATAGATAGCAGCCAGGATAATACATAGCCCGGCTAACACAGTAAACCAGATATTATATTTCGTAACCGTTGATGTAAAGATGCCTGTAAACATCAGGAATTCCCCTACAAAGGCATTAGTCAGTGGCAATGCGATATTGGCCAGCGCGATCACTACAAACAATATTGCCATAGCCGGGGCTTTTTGCGCAAGACCGCCAAGCTCTGATATCTTTCTTGTTCCAAATTGTCTTTCTATCAGTTCAATAACTATCCACAACCCGATAATATTGATACCATGATTGAACATTTGTATCATCACGCCCTGCATACCAATATTATTGACCGAAAAAATTGTCAAACACATTAAACCTATATGCGCAATAGAAGAATACGCTACTAATCTTTTCAGATCATCCTGCCTTATAGCGATCAGTGAAGCATAGATCATTCCCGCAACCGCCATCGTGGAAACGGAATCGCCCCATGCCCAGGAAGCATCTGGTAAAACAGGAAGCAACCACCGCAATACACCAAACACCCCCATTTTCACCATCACTCCACTCAGGACCATCGTCGTAGCAGTGGGTGATTGCTCATACGTATCAGGCTGCCAGGTATGAAAGGGGAATATGGGCATCTTAATAGCAAAAGCTATGAACAATAACCAGAAAAGCCAGGTTTGCTCTTTAGCTGTAAGAGAGGCTTTATAAAAAGATGCGATATCAAAACTAGTGTCCTTTGTATGAAAATAGATATATAAAATACCGACCAGCATTAATAGCGATCCTACGAAAGTATAGATGAAAAACTTGAACGTAACCTGTATCCTTTTGGGACCTCCCCATTGTGAACATAAAAAATACGCAGGAATCAAAGCGAGTTCCCAGAAGAAATAAAACAACAAGGCATCCATGGCGAGGAATACACCCATCATGCCTGCCTGTGCCAGTAACATTAATGCAAAAAAGTTATTCGCTTTTGGATAGTTACTTCTCCAGGTAGAAATAAAAATGAGGGGAAACGCCACAGCATTCAGCAGGCAAAGTATTTGACCCATTCCATCAAGCCTTACCGAGAAACTGCTGTTCAATGATGCCATCCACTCTGCCTGGAAAAACAAGTACTGCTGATCTTTTAAAAGAGTTAATCCAAGTAGTGAGACCGCCAATGTAACCAAAGAAGCAAATAAAGCCCATGAACGGACTGTTCTCTCATTTTTTAAAAAGAAAGAAGTTAACCCGGTCAGCAATGGAACTAATATCAATAAAACAGGAATCATATTATAACTGTCAGCTCGTTTATTTTCTCAGGAAAAATTGCAACACAAATACCACCAGCATGCTCAATACCATCAGGAATATATAACTGCCTACCTGCCCGCTTTGTAACAAGCGTAACTGGCGGCTGCTATAGTTAACGATCCTGCCAACTCCATTCACAACACCATCAATCACAAATTTTTCAATAAAAGAATTCAGGAAGCCTCCAAACTTATTAAGGGGGTTCACAATGATCTTATCATATAATTCATCCACATACCATTTATTCTCCAGCACTTTTCCAAAACCTGCCGCTTCGCTGCGCTGGTAATTCCTGAATTTGAACCAGGCAGCAATGATCATCGCGATTACAAGCACTGTTGACAAAGCCATTAATCCATACTCAGTAGAATGAGATACAGGAGTTCCTTCATGTGGTTTTATCACCGGTGATAAAAATGCGGATAGTTTATCTCCGCCATGCATCAGCGCTTCAGGGATACCCACAAAACCACCGATGATGGAAAGCACCGCTAATATTATTAATGGAATAGTCATAGCTGCAGGGCTTTCATGCAGGTGATGTTCCTGCTCGTGCGTACCCCTGAACTTTCCGCTGAATGTAATAAACAACAAGCGGAACATATAAAAGGCTGTCAGCAATGCAGTGAATAAAGCGATACCATATAACACGGGACTTTTCTCAAATGCACTCAGCAGGATCGCGTCTTTGGAAAAGAAACCACTGAATGGCGGGATGCCGGCAATCGCAATACAACCTACCAGGAAAGTAAAATAGGTGACAGATAATTTTTTACTCAAACCACCCATGTTACGGATATCCTGTTCGCCACCCATAGCATGTATCACGCTGCCACTGCCAAGGAATAACAGGGCTTTGAAAAAAGCATGGGTCATTACATGAAAGACAGCGGCTACATAAGCGCCTGTTCCCAGTGCAAGGAACATAAATCCTAACTGACTTACTGTAGAATAAGCCAGCACTTTTTTAATATCATTTTGCTTCAGTGCGATTGTAGCAGCTAGCAGTGCAGTAGCCAATCCAACTATTGCGACTATATTCATAGTAGTATGTGACAACGAATACAGCACATTACTTCTTGCGATCATATAAATACCAGCCGTCACCATCGTAGCAGCATGGATCAATGCAGAAACAGGCGTAGGACCCGCCATTGCATCCGGTAACCACGTATAAAGAGGTATCTGTGCGCTTTTACCTGTAGCGCCAACAAATAGCAAAAGCGTGATACCTGTAATATCAGCAGTTGAAAACTTGTTTTCACCAGCAAACTGGAATACATCATGATAGTTTACATTACCCACTTTCTTGATGATCCAGAAAATAGCTATCAAAAAAGCAAGGTCGCCGATACGGTTCATGATAAAAGCCTTGTTGGCCGCCTTATTGTACTCTGCTTTCTTAAACCAGTATCCGATCAGCAAATAAGAACATAATCCCACGCCTTCCCAGCCAATGAACATGATAACATAGTTGCCGCCCATTACTAACAACAACATGGAGAATACAAAAAGATTGAGATAGGAAAAATAACGGCCAAAATGTTCTGTCTTCTCTTCATGCATATAAGAAGCAGAGTAAACATGAATAAGAAAACCCACGCCTGTAATAATTAAAAGAAATAAGGAGGAAAGCTGGTCAAGCTGAAAAGCAAAAGGGATACTCAGGTCGCCTACGCTGATAAAATTGAAATAGTCAGCTACATGTGTATTACCGTCTTTTACCTGCAGAAACACCCAGATGCTCATGACAAAAGAAGCAAGAATAACACCGCTGCCGATTACTCCTATCGCTGATTTGGATAAATGTTTCCGTCCCAGTCCATTAATAAGAAAGCCAAGTAATGGAAAGAGAGGTATCAACCAGGCTATTTGTAAAGCATTCTGCATAATACCGAAGTCAGAAGTCGGAAGTCAGACGCCGGAAATCCGGCCTCTGACTTCAGATATCAATGTTTAAGTCTGTTTAAAAAATTCACATCTACCGAATGGATATTCCTATACATCATGACAATAATAGCCAGCCCAACACTCACTTCCGCTGCCGCTACTACCATAATAAAGAAAACAAATATCTGCCCGTCAATACCAGCCGAAGCATTTGTGGCGCCATTCGTTGCGTGGTGCATTTTTGAAAAAGCCACCAGCAATAAATTCACCGCATTCATCATAAGTTCAATGCACATAAAAATAATGATGGCATTACGGCGTGTGAGTACCCCCACTATCCCGATACAGAATAATGCGATAGACAGAAATATGTAATAATTTATCGGCATAACTAAAAGCTTTCAGCCTTGAGCTCGGGCTACGGGCGGCGGAGTCTTTGCTCGCAGCTCATAGCTATTTGTTCACAACTTTTCTATTCTTTCTTCCCAATCACCACCGCACCTACCATAGCGCTTAAAAATAAAATACTGCTTATTTCAAACGGCACTACGTATGTACTGAACAATTCTCTTCCAAGATTTTTAATCAATCCTATATCCCCTGTCTTTACTTCCGCTGTTTGTTGTGTTATCTCGCTGCTTTTCAATGCCGCGATAAATACAAGCAATAAACACCCCCCCGCTACACCGCCTGCCAGCTTCAGCCACCTGTTCTTTTTAGGCTCTGTAGTTTTATTCAGGTTCATCAGCATGATCACAAACAGGAACAACACCATGATAGCACCCGCATATACAATGATATTAACTATAGCGAGA
Organism: Chitinophagales bacterium; assembly: GCA_015654695.1. Lineage (GTDB taxonomy): Bacteria > Bacteroidota > Bacteroidia > Chitinophagales > Chitinophagaceae > VBAT01. The sequence continues at coordinate 63,544 of JAATGJ010000027.1, forward strand.
AACTGCGCATTCAATAATATATAATGCCCGGAAATGGAAAAGAAAGTAGCGATCAGCCACAATACACTGTGTACAGGGTTTTTGCTGGTCACCACCATTAATGCACCGAACAGGGCCAGCACCGAAAGAAACCAAAAAAGTATTTGTGTAACGTTCATATACCCCCCACCCCTAAAGGGGAATTTTTAAATGCATGATTTCCGAAAATTTTTTCATTTTTAAAAGCCTGACAATTATAAAACGCTACAGCCTGAGTCACCCCTTAGGAGGACAGAGGTTTCGTTACCCTTTCTCCCACTGCTCTCTGGTATGCATCCGGGTCCTCTTTAGGATTCGGGATCAGCAGGTCTTCTTTCTTATAAATAAACCCTTTCCTGTCATAGTTAGCCTGGGCAAATGTCTGCGACAAATAGATGGCATCTTTGGGACAGGCTTCTTCACAATAACCGCAGAATATACAACGCAGCATATTGATCTCGTATTTAGCCGCGTATTTTTCTTCTTTATACAAATGTTCTTCACCAGGTTGCCGTTCCGCCGCTTCCATGGTAATAGCTTCAGCAGGACAAGCAACTGCGCATAAGCCGCATGCTGTGCAACGTTCACGGCCTTCTTCATCACGGTTCAGTATCTGCACACCCCTGAACACTTTTGAAAAAGTTCTCTTTTGCTCAGGATACTGGATCGTGACCTTGCGCTTAAACAAATGCGAAATGGTAATCCACATCCCCTTGGCAATATTCCACAGGTACAGTTTTTCCAACTGTGTCATTGGACGCCTGTCAACCTGTTTTGCTCTTTGTGTTAATTGCATACCCCTAACCCCTAAAGGGGAATTTAAAATTTCGCAAATATATATTTATTGTTATCATTTCTATCTTCCAGTTCTCCTAAAAGAAGGGCTTCATTAACTAAACATGTCAGTCATTATGCACAACTGACCATTTACCAACTCACTTTTTCAACCACAAAATCACGAACGCCGTAATCACCATATTGATCAATGCCAGCGGTATTAATCTTTTCCAGCCAAGGTTCATTAGCTGATCGAAACGGAAACGGGGAATGGTCCACCGTATCCACATGAAAACAAATACAAAGAAAAACGCCTTACCCAGCAATGTGCAAAAACCAATTATCGCTAACCAGTTCTGGTGAATGTTCCAGGTCTCTTCATTGACAAAAGGAAGATCATACCCTCCAAAGAATAAAGTGGACATCACCACACCGCTGATGAACATATTGATGTATTCAGCGAATAAATAAAAACCCAGCTTCATGGATGAATATTCCTGGTGGTAACCGAAGTTCAGTTCGTTCTCCGCTTCAGGCAGATCAAAAGGCGTTCGGTTGCATTCCGCCATTGCACATATAAAAAATATAACAAACCCAAGTGGCTGGTAAATTACATGCCAGCTCAGCAAGCCGCCCAGGCCACCACCTAGCTGGTGGTTGACGATCACGCTCATCTGCAATGAACCTGTCAGCATCAGCAATGCGATCAATGATAAACCCATTGCCAGTTCATAAGAGATCATTTGTGAAGCGCCACGAATTGCTGCCAGTAATGAAAATTTATTGTTCGATGCCCATCCGCCAATCATGATACCATATACCCCCAGGCTCACAACACCAAAAATGTAGAGGATACCAATATTAATATCCGCAATCTGTAATGATATATTCCTGTCAAATATGCGCAGTGGTGTACTCCATGGTATAACAGCGCTGGTAAGTAATGCTGTGATCATCGCCAGCATCGGTCCAAGTACAAAAAGAGCTTTGGAAGAAGCCAGTGGAATGATCTCTTCTTTGAAAAATAATTTACCGCCGTCCGCCAATGGTTGCAATAAACCGAATATGCCCGCACGATTTGGCCCTATCCTGTCTTGTAAGAAAGCCGCTACCTTACGTTCAGCATAAGTGGCATACATAGCTACCACCATGGATAAGGAAACGACCAATCCTACCAGTAAAAATTTTTCCAGAATAAAATACCAGTCAACCACGAGTAAATACATACCCTGCATCCGCTATGGCGGTCAATTTAAATTTTGAATAATAAAGTTTCCTTTCAAATTCCCTTTGTCCTATTTTCTAATATCTATCAAAGTAATATTCATTGTTATTCTACATCTACGATTCACTCCCATTAAGTTGTTGGGGGTTGAACGTTTCACCTGTTGCCGGTCCGGGCAATTCACTCAAATGCACACCCGGTTTATTTACATCACTTATATTATGAATGTCCATCATCAGCCTGGGCTGGCGACCTCCCATTACTTCCGCAATTGTTTCCTGCGGTTTTACTGTTTCCACATAATGATTAGCTGAAATAACGGAATGCCTGTTCACTTTCATGGGTCCTTCGATCACCCAGTCATTTAAATGCTTTTTATCAAAGCGGCATGTATTACATATCCAGCCCGGCTTTCCATCATAACTCTGTACTTCTCCCCACTGATCTTTTCTCGCTGTTACCCGCAATACTTCATCGCCACGGTTCCAGAGAGTTACTTTACCACAGCACTTGTCACAATCACGATGCGCATCCACCGGTTTGGTAAACCATACACGATTCTTAAACCGGAATGTTTTATCTGTTAATGCGCCAACAGGGCAAACATCAATCATATTTCCGCTGAAATCATTATCAATCGCTTTGGAAATGTAAGTAGATATTTCTGCATGGTCGCCCCTGTCCAATATACCATGTACCCTGTTGTTGGTTAACTGATCCGCTACATACGTACAACGATAACAAAGAATGCAGCGTGTCATGTGCAATTGTATATAGGGGCCGATATCTTCTTTCTCAAATGTTCTTCTGCTGAATTCATAACGGGTTCCTTCTTTCCCATGTTCATACCCAAGATCCTGCAGGTGGCATTCACCAGCCTGGTCGCAGATAGGACAATCCAACGGATGATTCAATAAAAGAAACTCCACTACTCCTGCTCTTGCATCCTTTACTCTTTCACTGGTAATGTTTTTTACTATCATACCATCCATTACATTGGTACGGCAACTGGCTACCAGTTTCGGCATAGGTCGGGGATCAGCAGCAGAACCTGCAGCAACTTCTACCAGGCAGGTACGGCATTTACCACCGCTGCCCTGTAATTTGCTATAGTAGCACATCGCAGGGGGCGTCACATCACCACCGATCTGGCGGGCGGCATTCAATACAGTAGTACCCGGCGCCACCTCAATAGTGATGTTGTCAATAGTTACTTTAAATAATTTAGGTACTTCAGCCATTTTATAAATTCAAAAGTCAAAATTTAAAACCAATAAAATCACTCATACTTCACTTATCAGAATTGATAACTATCCTGGCAATTATCCTTGAAAGCTCATCAGCTTCCTGTAATAATTCAGTTATTTTTAATTTGTTAACTTCCATAGTATCTCTAATAAGACATAGCCAATATTTGGTTTCATTCGCCGATTTCAACGCAATGATCAAAAACTTTCTCCAATCTTTTTTTGAACTTCCTGCTTTGCCTTCTACTACATTCGCACCAACCGAGGTAGCGCTTCTGACCAACTGATCGAATAAAGAGCCATACACTTTGTCATATTTACAATCCTTCACAAATAAGATAATCTCCTTAGAAAAATAGTAACACCTATGCCTGATAGAATAAGGCTTTTCTTCTTCATTTAATTCAAAAGTCTCAATCTCAGTTGATTTCATTTTTGACTTTTTACTTTTTAATTCTAACTGGCTACAACAGTCAATATATCCGCATAATGCATCAACCCATAATTTCTTCTCACCGCATCATCGGGGTTAGTGATATGCCATTCGAACTCATCCCTGAAATGCCGGATGGCTGCGGCTACCGGCCATGCCGCCGCATCTCCCAATGGACATATCGTATTCCCTTCAATTTTTCGCTGAATATCCCACAAAAGATCAATATCACTCATCTTTCCTTTTCCTTTCTCGATATTCAGCAATATTTTTTCCATCCAGCCTGTTCCTTCCCGGCAGGGCGAACATTGTCCACAACTTTCATGACGATAGAATCTCGCCAATGTATAGGTATGACGAACGACACATTGTGTTTCATCCAACACTATAAATCCACCCGAGCCCATCATAGAACCGGTAGCGAAACCACCATCAGCTAAACTTTCGTAAGTCATCATTCTCTTTTCTCCCTTAGCTGTCTTCAATAAAAGATTTGCGGGTAAAATGGGAACGGATGATCCGCCGGGGATACATGCCTTCAATCTTTTACCATTGGCGATACCACCACAATATTCATCGCTGTAAATAAATTCTTCTACCGAAATGGTCATATCAATTTCATAGACGCCCTGCTTTTTAATATTGCCACAGGCAGAAATCAGTTTGGTTCCGGTTGATTTGCCGGTACCGATCTTCGCATACTCCTCACCACCTTCGTTAATGATAGGAACAACCGCTGCTATGGTCTCTACATTATTTACGACAGTAGGACAATCCCATAACCCTTTTATCGCCGGGAAAGGAGGTTTTATTCTCGGATTACCTCTTTTTCCTTCCAGGCTTTCAAGTAGCGCTGTTTCTTCTCCGCATATATATGCTCCGGCACCCCGTTGTACATATATTTCACAATCAAACCCGCTGCCTAAAATATTTTTACCCAGCCATCCATTATTCTTTGCTTCAGCAATGGCCTGTTCCAGTATATCAACGATCCAGGCATATTCGCCACGGATATAGATATAGGAGCGTTTGCTTCCCAATGCAAAAGACGAAACAATCATTCCTTCAATCAATAAATGCGGAATGAACTCCATCAAATACCTGTCTTTAAAAGTTCCCGGTTCTGATTCATCAGCATTTACCACCAAATAACGCGGCACCCCTTCAGGTTTGGCCAAAAAACTCCATTTCATGCCCGTAGGAAATCCAGCGCCACCTCGACCTCTTAGTCCGCTTTTCTTCACTTCATCTGTCACTACATCAGGAGCCATTGTTTTTAAAGCTTTTTCCACGCTGCGATAACCACCCTCACGGCGATATACATCATAGAACCTGATGTTTTCAATGTGTGCTTTGTCTAATAATAATTTCCGACCCATAAACATATCGTCTAAAAAAAGAGTTACTATTTTAATGGTTCAATTTTTTTAAATGTGCCAGATACCTCTTCACTTAATGATTTCCAGTTTTCCATCAATTCTTCTTTGTGAATACTAGCCCATTCAGCCACAAGTCCGAGCGCCTTTGGCGGTAAATATCCTTCAATAATTCCCAAATCTCTTATTGAAATCTGAGCGCTATATTCGGAATGAAAATGCGGCGGTACATGGTCGCCGAAATACATTTTAATGAGAATCCCATAAAAGCTGCTTATTACCGGCATATTCTTCAAAAGTTTTTCCAATCAGCTTCAGATAAAATGCATCTGGATCCATATCAATTTCATTGTTCCACTCCAATTTTTTATCAGCAGTAATTGAAAAGACCCTGAAATTTTTTTCATCATTCCAATATGCAAAAACACCTTTCCCTTTCCATACGCTTAAATCCACTTCACCTTTTACTCCATCTTCAAATTCAAGTAAAAGCTTATATCCTAAAACTGGTTGAGCTGTTTTTAAATATGGTATTATCTTATTCATAAAAAATTATACCTGTTTATTCACCGCCTGCCTTGCAAACAACAACCATCTCTTTCCTTTCTTTACCCATACTTCCAGCACCTTTAAATGAAATATGCCTGTATTCCCATTCATTGTCGCTTTAATATCCGCTACAAACCTTGCATTCGCCACCGAACCATTCATTGTTATGTTCAGACTGTCTTCTTTGTAACTATTATAAACAAGATACCCCGTTTCAATATCTTTAATCACATCCTCCTTTGTTTCTACCCAGCCATTGCTATGCCCGTAGCTCAGCGCCTTATCTGTCTGCTGGTTGATCGAAACAGTATTTTTATTTACCAGCGCCTGGTGAAATTCCTTTATCGTTGTTATGAGCTTTTCTTTTTCCGCCTGGGAATAGCAAAAAGCCGTAACAAGCAACAACGATACTGTAACACAGAATTTCATTAAATTTTTTATTTTGAATTATATTCTTTTATCCCTTTCCTTATTTCACTCACCTTTTCCCTGCAGAATATTTCTATTAGTTTATCTTCTCCTTTTAGCTGTTTTTCAATTTCTCTCCTTCTTTTGTCTAAATTTGGATGCAACCCTATATAAACAGATGAATCTTTTCTTACTACAAGATTATCCCAGTCCACTGTGCCGCCAAAATTCGCAGCTCCCGATATACCGTGGTGCACGTAGAGGTTCACTTTACCAGTTTCCAGCACTTCAATAAAATCATCAAACACATTGATCACTCCTATTCCCACTTTCACGCTGAATCCGCCGTCTATCCTGATATACTTTATTGTATCGTTCAAAACAAATTCAGGACAATTCCCGGGATATATTTTTACTGCTTTCTTATCTCCGGTTGCAAAATACTCTATGCGGGCTCTATTCCCTCTTAAGTACCGTATGTAGCCAACCATCGTATCACCCTTGTTACTAATATAATACCCACGCCGGTATGAATTATAATCCAATTGTGCTTTTGCATACAACGCAACCGAAACAATAAAAAAGAATAAAAAGATTTTTTTCATCCATTTAATCAGTTATTGGTTACAGCGCTTCTTCCGCACTCTTCAACGATCTGGTCTATTTTCGCCTTTGTCAAATGTTCCCGGTATTTTTTTCCCAATTGCATCATCGGCGCATAGCCACAGGCGCCAAGACATTCTACTGTCTTTAAAGTAAACATGCCGTCATTAGTCGTTTCACCGGGTTTGATACCAAGTTTATCATCAATATATTTTATTATATCATCGCTTCCATTCAACATGCAGGGGCCTGTCTGGCAAACTTCAAACAGGTATTTACCGACAGGTTTCAGGTTATACATGCTGTAAAACGTCGCTACTTCATATACTTCAATAGGCGTTATGCTGAGTAAAGAAGCCACATAATCCATCACCGGTACATCCAGCCAGCCGCCAAACTCCTGCTGCGCCAGGTGCAACACAGGTATCACAGCGCTTTTCTGTTTTCCTTCAGGATAAAAGGAAATGATCCGCTGTACTTCCTGCAATGATTTCTCTGAAAATTTAATCATAACAACTATAAGTAAAAATTAAAAAGTGAAAAACGACCCAGCACTTACTGGTTTTGATTTTTTACTTTTAAGTTTATTTCCTCTATCCATCCATCTCACCTGCTATCAAATTCAAACTGCTCATTACGATGATCGCATCACTCAGCATCGCTCCTTTCGTCAGTTCCTCATACGCCTGGTAATAAATAAAACAGGGCCTGCGGAAATGCAAACGGTATGGCGTTCTTCCTCCATCACTGATAAGATAAAATCCTAATTCCCCATTACCTCCTTCTACTGACTGGTATACTTCTCCGGCCGGCATATTGATCTCGCCCATGATGATCTTAAAATGCCAGATCAATGCTTCCATTTTCGTATAAACATCTTTCTTTTCGGGTAAATAATATTCAGGCACATCGGCATGATAGACATCCGCTTCAGCGCCTTTAAAGTCCTGTACTTTTTTATAGGCCTGTTCTATAATGCTTAACGATTGCCACATCTCTTCATCTCTTACAAGAAAACGGTCATAACAATCACCGGTGGTACCAACAGGTACTGTAAAATCAAAATCTTCATAACTGCTGTAAGGAGAATGTACACGGATATCATAATCCACACCGGCTGCACGCAGGTTAGGCCCGGTGAATCCATAGTTCAATGCCCGTTCCGCACTGATAGGGCCGGTTCCGATAGTACGATCCATAAAGATCCGGTTGCGCTTAAAAAGACCATTAAATTCTTTCAGCACTTTAGGATATTCGGTCAGAAATTTTTCCAGCTTTTGAAAAGCGATGTCATTGAAGTTTCTTTCAAAACCACCGATGCGGCCAATATTCGTCGTGAGCCTTGATCCGCACACTTCTTCATATATCTCGTAGATCAGTTCGCGGTATTGCATTACATACAGGAAGCCCGTATAGGCGCCGGCATCCACACCTACAATAGAATTACAGATCAAGTGATCGGATATTCTTGCCAGCTCCATAATAATCACACGGAGATAATCAACGCGTTTCGGTGTCTTTACACCTAACAATTTTTCACAGGTCAGGTGCCAACCCATATTATTGATAGGGGAAGAACAATAATTCAACCGGTCAGTAAGCGGGGTGATCTGGTATAAGGGGCGGCGTTCAGCTATTTTTTCAAAAGCACGGTGAATGTAACCTACCGTTTGTTCAGCGGAAACAATACGTTCGCCATCGAGCTCAAGTATATTCTGAAATACACCATGCGTAGCCGGGTGTGTAGGACCCAGGTTCAGCGTTGTGGTCGTCTTCTCAATACTTCCTTCCGGTAATTTTATATGTTGCTCAGACATTGCTGTCTTTTGATTTTTAATTTTTATTGGCTCAACTGCATTGCTACTATCACCGTCTGCAAAACTTACACGATTTCCTCCCCTACATTTTTCTTATCTGCCTCGATCAAAGTTCCATGATCTGTTTTTTCAGTACCATAGCCAGTGGTACCTCCCCTGCCAAACATTTCATCATCTTTATCTACTCTTGTCTGGTCTTCCAGTGGAAATTCTTTGCGCATGGGGAAATAATCCATTTCATCCACGTTCAATATCCTCTTCAAATTAGGATGACCAAGAAAGTTGACCCCATAAAAATCATAGGTTTCTCTTTCCATCCAGTTAGCCGCAGAAAATAAACCGGTAGCGGTATAAACGCCCGGCTGGTTAATGTCAGTAAATATTTTGAAACGAATACGAACATTATCTTCCAGGTTATGCAGGTGATAAACAACCGCCAGTTCTTTTCCTTCCTGATCAGGATAATGCACAGCGCAGATATCTGTAAGAAAACGGAATTTTAGTTGACTGTCGTCATATAAAAAATTCAGCACTTTAAGATTAAGATCTTTGGGCGCTGAAAACGTAAGCATATCATAAGGTTCCGTAAAGTCAGTCACCTGCTCCCCGAATTTCTCTGTTAGTTTTTGCCTGATGATATCGTTGGTCAATCCCATTTCAAAAAAAATTCCAGATTAAAAGTCCCAAATTCCAAAAAACATCTTCCGCAATGGAATTTGTTCAATTGGGATTTGCACTATTGTATCCCGTAAGTATCCAGCAACGCCTTATACTGCTGGCCATTTCTTCTTCTGAGGCTTTCCTTACCTATCAGGTCCTGAATGCGCAGGACTCCATCAATAATGGCTTCAGGTCTTGGCGGACATCCCGGTACATATACATCTACCGGCACTACCTGGTCAATACCCTGCAACACGCTGTATGTATCAAAAATACCTCCGCTGCTGGCGCAAGCCCCAACAGCTATTACCCATCTCGGTTCTGCCATTTGCAGGTAAACTTGTTTCACCACCGGTCCCATTTTTTTAGCGATGGTTCCCATTACCATCAGCAGGTCGCATTGACGTGGGGAAAATCCCACTCTTTCTGCTCCAAATCTTCCCAGGTCATAGTGCGATCCCATCGTAGCCATGAACTCAATGCCGCAACAGGAAGTGGCGAATGGCAACGGCCAGATTGAATTCTTCCTGGCCAGGCCGATCACTTTACCAAAGGAGGTAGCAAAAAACCCTTCTCCCTGCTGACCTTCCGGCATATCTGCCATACTGATGTCCCTTTCGAGAGGCTTCAGATTTACGTTGTATGATACAGGACGAGCCATAATACCCCCACCCCCTAAAGGGAAATTTTAATCACTTCGAAAAGTGAGATTTATTTATTGAATTAATGATCAACGACAGAACTAATCGCTTTCCTCTTTTTATTAAAACAACTATTTATAAGAACTGTTTAACCCAAGTCCCCCTTTAGGGGACAGGAATTTTAATCTTCCCACTTCAAGGCGCCTTTTTTTAGAATATATATAAAGCCACAAAGGAAAAAACCTACAAACATCAACACGGCCAGGAAACCATTCCAGCCAAGCTCTTTAAAAATCACTGCATAAGGATAAAAAAAGATCACTTCTACATCAAACAGCACAAACAATATGGCAGTAAGGAAATATTTAATGGCCATTGGCTGGCGGGCATCTCCATGCGATTCAATACCGCTGGCAAAGCTCTGCAATTTATCAGCCGTTTTTCTTTTTGGCCCCAGTATATGTGTCAGAAAAATCAACAGAGCAATAAGCCCCACGACAAAAAGTACCTGGATAGCTACTGGCAGGTAAGAGCCGGAATCAGACACGGAAAGATTGCCCTGGAGTAAATAGATCATAGTTTTTCAACCTATGGGCAAAAATAAGACAGCCACATCAAATTACCTTATAATTTCTACCGGGTAAGCGTTCATTGACCTCCAATAAAAAACCCACCCGGTTAAGCCGCGATGGGTTTTTATATTGAAAATTATTATTACATTATATTCTTTGGTTTAGCTATTATACCCGCGGTTTCATAAACCCGGTTTTTTTGCCGGTTAAAACTTCCGGTTCTAGGCTGCTTTGCAGATTTTTCTAATTGTAGTTTTATACTTTTTAAGCTTTCATTAGTGGGATCCAACAGCAACATTTTATTTACATATTCTAATGCTTTGGCGCCATCTTTAGCATCATTAGCATAGTAACTTACTAAAAAGCCTGCAGCGCTTAAATATTGCTTTTTGAATTTGGTCGTATCTTTTTGCGCAAACTCGAAAAGCTTTAAAGCATCCGGTACTGCAATGCTGTCTTTCTTTGTAGTATCAACAGCCCTGGCGCTATTAAAAGCCCACTCATAGCCAAATATTTCAGCCGGATATTTTTCCTGGAACTTTAAGAATAAATCCCTTGATTTACCATAAGCCTGTCCAAAGTAATAAGCGCGCCCGGTATCAAACATATCATTGATGGTGGGCTTGGGTTTTATTTCCAGTAACATTGCCAGCAGGTCTCCTTCCCTCTCCCGCATTCCCTTTCCTTTATAAAGAGCGGCGGCCTTTTTCAATAAATCAACTTTACCATCAATAGTTGTATCTGCTTTTACCGCTTCAAGGAAAAAATTATACACTACTTCTTCCTGTCCCGGAATAGCTGAATAAATAATAGCCCTGATCTGGTGATGAATAGGGGTAATATCCTCTGGTTTCGCTTTTGTAAAATATAAATCAATAAAAGGTTTAGCTGCCAGCGTATCACCTTTTGAAAGATAGGCATCAGCTAATAAAATATAGGTTCTTGGCTTTGTTTGATCTCCGGCTTTAGTGATAATGCCTTTTGAAATAGCAATAGCATCATCATATTTTTTTTCAGCCCATAAAGTTTGTGCCGTGAAATGTTCTGCCTGCGGGTCAGGATCAGAACTGGCGATCAGTTTAGAAGCCATATCCTTTGCGCCGGCAAAATCCAATTTACCAAGCTTGTAATAATATAGTTCATAATAGGCAGGTGCGAATTTGGGATCTTTAGTGACCGCATCATTAAGGTATTGTTCATACAGGTCCCAGTTACGCTGTGTATTAAAAAGCTGCGCCAGCCGCAAATAAGGCGGTGCGAAATTGGGGTTAGCAGAATTGGCTTTCTTATAATTTTCAAACGCTTTGCCGCCACCTTCACCGGGCTTTGCTTTTCGATAAGCATTACCCAGGTTAAGATATATATCAGCGCTGTTCGGATCCCGGAGAGAAGCGGCTTCCAGTTTTTCCAATGCGTAATTGATATCACCTTTCTTTTCTTTGTCTGTATAAGTATTCACGATAGCACGGCCAATTGCATTCAGGATAACAGGATCATCTCCCTTTTTACCACGGGTCATTGTAATAGCCGCTTCAAAACGCTGGCGGGATTCGCTCAGCTTGTTTTCAATCAGCTCTACCTGGCCCATTCCTACAATGATCAGCGGGGCATTGGCGCTGGCCATTAATGCTTTTGAATAGATATCTCTTGCACCGGCTACATCGTTCATAGCTATATGCACCTGCCCAAGCCAGTAAGTAGCATCAATATTATTGGGATTGGCAGCAACCAGTTTTTCAAATGTTGCTTTAGCGCTTTTGTAACGCTCGGCATACAGATCGCTGACACCGTCCTGGATAGTTTGTGCCGGAACGGCTGTTACCATTAGCAAACCGGCAACAAAAAATGTCATTGATAATTTCTTCATTTTACGTTTCACTTTTAAGAGTTGTAAATATAACTACTTTGTTCATTTCCTCAATCTTGCCTCCCGGAGCACAAAATTTCTAAGCGCCGGTGACAAATACGCTCTTTTAAAAATCAACTGTCCTTTCTCTTCGCTCAAAAAATTTGCAAAGCCTGTTCCCAGGCCATTGTGGTTCTCTTTAAGCGTATATACCAAATCACGTACCATTGGATAAATTTTAGTTGAAATATTCACCTGGTAAGGTAAGATATAGCCCCCTGGCTTATTCGTACTTTCCAAATAGGCTATTTTAACTTTTCGTAAAAAATTCACCTGTGATGTATCTTCTTTATTACCTATCCAGCTTACGCCAATAAAACCAATTGCCCGGGGATTTTTCGCTACATAATCAATTACCCCCTCACTTGTCCTGGCTGCCATTACATCCGGCGACAATGACCCGCCTTTTAATACAGAATCGACGATAAAACGTACCGTACTGGTTGCCTTGACACCATCAAACACGGGGATTAATTTTTTATCCGACTTACCGGTTAGTATGTCTTTCAATTCCTCCATCGTAAAAAGCGAATCCTGTGACAGGGGATTGACAATAACAGCGATAGCGTCCCTGGCTACGGTTAGTTTCCGCGGTTCTGTTTTCAAAGAATCTATTATTAAATTCTCTTCGCTTTGTGTAAATCCTCTTGTCGCTATTATCATACGGATACTGTCAACAAGAAAATCTTTAAGACACTCCGCCTCGGGTTTGTAATGAATAATAATTTTTGCGCCTGGGGTATTCGATTCATATACCTGCACCTGTTCATCAATAACGGGTTTGAAAGATTCATCGGCGCTGATATGAATAGTTCCTTTATCCCATGTATCGGGCCAGTTCTTTTTATCCTGCTCATAATTAGTGCAACCAGCAAGTAAGAACCATACACCCAATACACCTGCCCATCCGCAACAAATCAATGATCTCATTTAAAATAATTTTTCTTGTATCCCCTGTAGATGCGCCATGCCCCATATAATACACAAATAGCCCCAAAGACCTTATCCAGGTAATTGGGAGGATAGCTTTCATTAAAATCAAATTTGAACTGATCGCGGAAAAAAAAGAAAACTCCCAGCATCATTATTATAATGCCCATAGCATAATCCATGATCGCCCGCATGGATGATACCTGCTTCTTCCTTTTCTTTTCATATTCTTCGATCATGTATCCTGTTTTCAAGAGTAGCAAATTATTGAATTTTTATTGTTCTAACCCGATAAATGTTAAAGGCAATAAATATCTCAGAAAAATAATCTGGCCGCCTATAAGATGCTATAATAAAAGAAATCCACAAGCTATAAGGGTAGCAAGGTGCAAGGCACAAGATACAAGGCACAGGATACAAGAGACAAGGAGGAACCCACCCGATTCCACGACCTTGTGTCTTGCTCGATGTTCCTTGTGCCTTCTTCTTCACTCCTTGTTCCTTGTTCCTTTTAACTCTACCTTTGCCCCCATGAAAATTTTAATGGTTTGCCTGGGGAATATCTGCCGTAGTCCTTTGGCAGAAGGCATTTTACAGCAAAAGGCGTTCAAAGCAGGGCTGAACTGGAGTGTGGAAAGCGCGGGAACCAATAGTTATCATATCGGCGATCCGCCCCATCACCTGTCACAAAAAATAGCCAAACTCAATGGCATTGACATCTGCCAGCAAAGAGCGAGGCGGTTTGTTGCCGCCGATTTTGAGAGATATGATAAAATATATGCTTTGGCAGAAGATGTGATGAATGACATCGGTTATATCGCGAAAAATAAATTTGACGGGGCGAAAATTGATCTGCTGATGAATGAACTATATCCTGACAGGAATATGGATGTACCCGATCCTTATTATGGCGGAGAGTCCGGCTATCATGAAGTATATAAGATGCTGGATGAAGTATGTGATAAGATCATAGAAAAATACGCCACAGGCAATGGGTCACAGGCAAATTTGGCCAATCAGCAAGAAGCAAAACGTAACCAGTAACTATGGCAAAACCATCATTACCGCAGGGCACAAGAGATTTTGGACCGGACACCGTTCGTAAGCGGAATTATATTTTCAATACTATTCGTTCTGTTTTTGAATTATACGGTTTTGAACCCCTGGAAACACCTGCGATGGAGAATTTGGATACATTGATGGGGAAGTATGGGGAGGAGGGAGATAAATTAATATTCAAAATAATTAATAACGGTCTTGATAACATAGATAAAGAAAAACAGGCCAGGGAAGACTTTGAAAAAGTATTGCAGGGAAAAAATGTAAAAGGAATTACGGAAAGGGCATTAAAGTACGATCTCACCATTCCCTTTGCCCGATACGTGGCGATGAACCATGGCCAACTTACATTTCCATTTAAACGCTACCAGATACAACCAGTATGGAGAGCAGACAGACCACAAAAAGGAAGATACCGTGAGTTTTATCAATGCGATGCGGATGTGGTGGGTAGTAATTCTTTGTTGAATGAAATAGAGATTATTCTAATGATAGACCAAGTTTATTCAAATCTTTCAAAACACTTTGGTGAAAATGAAAATAATCGCATTAATATAAGCATCAATAACAGGAAAATATGGACAGGTATAGCTGAGTTATGTGGCTGTCGAGACAAAATAGTTGAAATCACTGTTGCTTTAGACAAATATGATAAAATTGGAATTGACGGTGTTAAAGAAGAACTAATTCAAAAAGGGTTTAACGAAGAACAAACTCACACCATATTTAGCTGTTTATTTCCCGACACTTCATTTTATACCACTTATGACGATGATTATCTAAATGAGCTAGGCCTTACTAAAGACGAAAAAAATCTTGCTGTAACTCTGTATGGTTATAATAAAGATTTATATGCAATAATTACTTGTCTTCTTTGGAATTTTAAAGAGCACAAAATAGAAATAGGCACTTCTGGAGTAAAAGAAATTATGAAAATCATATTCCCTTTTTGCATGGATAATTATCTTTTACAATCTTCCTTTATAAACCTAGACTCCACTTTAGCTAGGGGATTAAATTATTATACAGGTACAATTATTGAAGTAAAACCCCCTCCTGCCGTTAAAATTGGCAGCATCGGCGGTGGCGGCCGTTATGATGATCTCACCGGTTTATTTGGCGTCCCCAATATCCCCGGTGTTGGCATTTCTTTTGGTGTGGATCGTATCTACGACGTCATGGAAGAACTGAAATTTTTCCCTGGCGAAGTACATACCGGGACGCAGGTTTTATTTTTCAACCTTGGGGAAACAGAAAGCAAAGCGGCTTTTACTATCATGCAGCAATTGCGCAACAGTAATATCCGGTGTGAATTGTACCATGAAACGGTAAAATTTGATAAGCAGTTCAAATACGCTGAAAAGAAAAATATACCTTACACCCTCATTATAGGGAGTAAGGAAATAGCCGAAAAAACCTGTGTGGTAAAAGATATCCGTAACGGCGAACAACAAACTATCCCGGTCAGTAAACTGGCGGATTTTGCGTTTATTTAGCCAACCCCAATGAACAAGTACTGAATATTTTTATTTATATAACCGAAAAAAACAAGTCACAAATGAAACGTAATTCGCTCCTTATCCTTCTTTCAGCAGCGGTCATGCTGTTTGCTTCCTGCGGCAATAAAGGCGGAAAGTCAGGATTGCTGGTGCCCAAAGATGCAGCCATCGTAGTGCATATCAACAGCGCATCTCTTTCTTCCAAACTTAGCTGGGAAGAGATCAGCCAGACCAACTGGTTCAAAGAAATGTCTAAAGAGGCAAAAGACACCCTGGCGCAGCAACTTCTCACTAACCCTGCCAGTTCAGGCATTGATACAAAAGCTGATCTTGTTTTCTATATGAAAAAACAAGGCAAAGGCGGCTACCTGGTATTTGAAGGTTCCTTAACTGATGCGGCGGCATTTGAAAAACTGCTGAAGGAACTAACAAAAGAGAATCCACAAGAAGTAAAAAAAGACGGCGACTTCAGTTATATGTTTTCAGAAAATGAGGGTGTGGTGCTGTGGAACAAATCAAACTTCGCTTATATCGCCAATGCTGGCATCCCCGATATGGCCGCTAACATGATGGGAAACAGGCGGGCGGAAAACCACGAGTTTTTGAATGATAGCCTCAGGATATTCGGGCAGCAGGCGCTCACATTAAAAGGCAGCGACAACCTTGATGCTGACAGCCGTTTTGCTGACCTCGTAAAAGACGGAAGTGATATGCATTTATGGATGAACCTGGCCGGTTACTACGGCGACATGGGCGCCCTGATGTCTATGATGAAAATAAATTTATTATTGGAAGATAATATCTCCACTTTGTCCGTAAATTTTGATGATGGCAAGATAACAGCAAAACAAAAACAATATTATGGAGAGGAAATGAGTAAGTTCCTTTCCAATAATAAATCCGAACCAATCAGCGCCGATGTTATCAACCGCATCCCTTCTTCCAATGTAGTAGGTGTAATGGCTTTCAACTATCCCCCTAAAGGACTCCAGGGATTTTTACAATTAATTGGTGTGGACGGGGTGGCAAATGGGTACTTGTCAAAGCTTAATTACAGCATTGAAGAATTTGTAAAAGCCAATAAAGGAGACGTATTACTGGCTGTGAGTGATCTCAGCATGGTGACCAAACAGGATACTATTAATTATGGCAACGGTGAAAAACCGTATGTATATACTTCTACGAAACCGGATATGAAAGTGCTTTTCGCTGCTTCGGTAAATGATAAAGCAGCTTTTGAAAAACTGGTAACCCTGGCATGGGAATCTACAAAAGGGATGACAGATGGAATGCCTGCAATCAGTTATAAGCTGGAGAATAACTGGTTCGCTGCAAGCAATTCCTCAGAACAAACCGACAAGTTCCTGGCAGGTGGTAACAGTAAACTTCCTTTTGTTGACAAGATCGCCGGCCATCCTATAGGCTTCTATGTTGACATTAATAAAATTATCCAGTCAACCGCAGGCTCCATAACGGGAGACAGCAGTACCAAAGCTATGGTGGACGTTTCATTGAAAATGTGGCAGGATATTGTAGCCTCAGGCGGCGAGTACAAGAATAAAGCGATAGAGTTTTCGTATGAAGTAAATATGGTGGACAAAACCACCAACAGCCTGAAACAACTGAACCAGTATTTTGATAAGTTGGCTACTATTAAGATAGCGGAACGTAAGAAATATGCAGATGTAGAGGTGACTGAGATACCACCAGCAGATGAGCCGGCTGCAATAGCTCCTTCCAATTAAATAACAAGGTTCATTAATATCTTGCGTGAACAACAGCTCACTGATTGAAAGATGAGTGAGCTGTTGTCTCTTAAACCGATCAGCATTTATGCAATTAGCTATCCGGCATCTCTTACCTGCCTACTTTGACCAGGGAGTTACTGACACTTCTGAGATATGGGGCAAAGACCTGGTATTTGAAAAAGGCGACTTCGTTAAAATAGTAGCGCCGTCAGGGAGCGGCAAATCATCGCTGATCAATTTTCTATATGGCATGAGAAACGAATACAATGGAAACATTTTGTATTCGGATAAAAATATCAACCAGTTTTCACTGGAAGAACTGGCACGGTACCGCAAAGACCATATCAGTATCGTATTCCAGGACCTCCGGCTTTTTCCCGACCAGGCTGTCAGGGAAAATATAGAAATAAAAAGGCAGCTGAACCCCTATCATCCTGCTAATAAGATAACAGATATGGCAAACCGCCTGGGTATTGGCAGTAAACTTTCATCCAGGTGCGGTACTTGTTCCTACGGTGAGCAACAGCGTATAGCTATCATCCGGTCATTGATGCAGCCATTTGATATATTATTACTGGATGAACCTTTCAGTCACCTGGATACTAAAAATTCTGAGAAAGCGATGGAACTGATGCTGGAAGAAAGCCGTTTGCGAAACGCAACCATTATTTTCGCTGACCTGGAACGCATTGATTTTTTTCCTTTTACCCGATTATATCATTTGTAAAAATTACCTGTGGCCCTCTCCTTCAAACCCATACGTTCATTATTGCATACAGGTACCAATTCCTGGTCAAGATGGTTTTCCTATATCGGCTTATGTATTGGTGTATTACTACTACTTTGTTCCATACAAATGTATATCAACATACAGCAGTTGCTGACTGAAGGTGGTATCCGTAAAAATGGTTTTGATTTTATTTCCATTACCAAAACCATCACCAATGAAACGATGGGAAAGCCTGAACAAAATGTATTTACTGAAAAAGATATCAATGAGATCAAATCGCAAAAGTTTGTTGAAAATGTAGCTCCTTTGTTAGCTAACCAGTTCCGGGTGAAACTCAGCGCCGGCGAAATGCTCCCATTTAAAACCGATCTTTTTTTAGAAACACTGGAAAATGATTTTATAGATACCGTTCCTCCATCCTTTACCTGGCAGGAAGGGCAAACCAGTCTCCCGATCATTCTTTCTTCTGACTTCTTTGAAATATACAATGTGTTTGCCCCGGCGCAGGACCTTCCACAGGTTTCAAAAGAAACGGCAACCGGCATTCCCGTTACGGTGACCTGCGAAGGAAATGGTCGAGAACAGGCATTCACCGGGAAGATCGTAGCCTTCAGTGACAGGATTAATTCGGTTTTAGTACCCAAAACATTTTTAGACTGGGGCAATAAAACCTTTGGTCAGCAGGGACCCATCGAAGCCGCACGTCTTTTTATAAAAACAAAAGATGCCAATGCCCCTGAACTTATAAAATTTCTTGATCAAAAAAAGTATAAGGTCAACAGGGATAAAACGATACTGGGGCGTAACAAAATAGTGATACAAAGTATTTTCAGTGGCCTCGGTGTATTTGGATTACTGGTCGTGATCCTTGCATTAATGCTTTTCTCTTTTTACCTGCAACTGGTAATTGCCAGGAGTAAAGACAACCTGCTATTATTACTTACACTCGGTTATTCGCCCGGGTGGCTGAGCAAGAATGTTTCGCAGCGATTCGTACCGATTTATATACTGATCGTACTCTTTGCACTAGTTATTACAGAACTTATGCAATGGGCGTTTCATCATTTCGCCATGTATGACAGACCAGAGTTATCTTCTTTTGTTCACTGGTCGGTTGGAGCTATTGCTGTATTCCTGATCGCTCTTTCATTATTTACCAACTACCGGCTGGTGAAAAATCTTTTGTACAAACTGAATTGAGTTAGCTCGTAAGCTAAACCTGCCACATTTTAAACAATTCACGAATCGTTCCTATGGAACGGCATTTGGCTTTATTAATTCTTACTACTATCCATGATGTGTTTCGCTGGAACACAACGCTATCATGTGCAATACTTCTATATGTCCCATCGGGCAATGTCATTAAGTTATACCAATTATAAATCATAGATAGTCTGGTAAGCGTCTAAATAAAAAGGATAGCCCGTTAAATTAATAATGGCCTGGTTGGTAATCTTGTTTTGGATGATAGTCTTCATGGCTTCCGATAACTCATCAAGTGAATGATA
>JAATGJ010000015.1 GCA_015654695.1 Chitinophagales bacterium
CTGCTACTGTCAGGTATTGTAGTTTTTATAGTTATTGTTTTTTTGCTCTATAGAAATACCCGGCACAGGAAAAAAACGAATGAAACTTTGCGACAGCGAAATGAAAAAATTGAAAATACCCTACATCAATTAAGATCCAGCCAGGCTCAGCTTATCCAATCCGAAAAAATGGCTTCATTGGGAGAGCTTACCGCCGGCATAGCCCATGAAATACAAAACCCGTTGAATTTTGTAAATAATTTTAGTGAAGTAAATAGGGAACTTATTGAAGAGCTCAAAAGTGAAAAGTCAAAAGTCAAAAGTGCAAGGGATGAAGAACTTGAAAGTCAATTACTGAATGACATTGAAAAAAATCTTGAAAAGATACTACACCATGGCAAAAGAGCCGATGCGATTGTAAAAGGTATGCTGCAGCATAGCCGTAGTAGCAGCGGTACAAAAGAACCAACCGATATTAATAAACTGGCCGATGAATATTTGAGGTTAGCTTATCATGGCTTAAGAGCAAAAGATAAAACATTCAATGCTACCTTGAAAACTGATTATGATGAAAGCATTGGTAACATCAACATTATTCCGCAGGATACCGGGAGGGTGATCCTTAATTTGATTACTAACGCCTTTTATGCGGTAACAGAGAAGAAAAAACATGCTTTGGCAAACTCAGCAGGTGAGGGCGGCTATGAACCAACAGTCTCAGTAAGTACAAAAAAAGTTAGTGATAAGGTTTTGATTTCTATAAAAGACAATGGCAATGGTATTTCACAGAAAGTATTAGACAAAATATTTCAACCCTTTTTTACCACCAAACCAACAGGGCAGGGAACAGGATTGGGTTTATCCTTAGCGTATGATATTGTAAAAGCACATGGCGGTGAGTTGAAAGTGGAAACAAAAGAAGGAAACGGCAGTACATTTATTATACAGATACCAACATAGTAATGATAAGTAAATTTATATTCTTTATACTGCTTTTAACCGGATGCTGCAAAGGCTTTTCGCAAACCAGGCCGGCAATTGACAGTTTATACCGCCAGTTAACTATTGCAAAAGACGATACCAGCCGGATCAATGCAATGATAGGTTTATGCATCCAATATCGTTTGGGCAATTCCGACTCTGCTATTTTTTATGGTGAACAGGCTTTTCAATTGTCACAAAAAATTAATTACCCAACCGGTGAAATCCTTGCCCTGTCTTTTATGGGCCTGACAATAGTGCAATTAGGCGATTTACCAAAGGCACTTGAAATGGGATTCAAAGCATTACAAACGGCCAAATCAAATAACCTGGAAAATATTACCTCGCCGACCCTGAATCATCTCGGTGAAGTTTATCTCATACTAAAAGACTATCCCAAAGCTTTATATTATTTTGAAAAGCAAAAGAACCTTTATGAAACAATTGAAATAAATGAAGGATTCGGTTATGCCCTGTATGATTTAGGAAATGTGTATGAGGAAATGAATCAGCTCGATTCGGCCCGTCATTATGAACTACAGGCTTATGAATTCTTCCGCAAAAGTGATCGTGAAGAACCGCTGGTGTTTAAAACACTGGGTAATATAGAAATGAAATCCGGAAAGCCCGTAAAGGCATTAAGTTATTACAAACAAAGTCTTCAGATCGCCATTCAAAATAACGAACGAAGGGCTACGTGTTATGCGTATAATAAACTGGCAGAATTTTTTAAAAAAATAAATCAACCGGATTCGGCTATCTATTATGCCCAAAAAGGACTGGATGAATCAACAGCAATTGCGCAAAAGAAATCATTACAGGAAGCAGCAGCTTTATTGTCCGGGCTCTATGAACAAAAAGATGCAAAAGAATCATTGCGCTATCTTAAAATAGCAGATGCCTATAAAGACAGCTTGTTTGGTGCAGGCAACCTGCAGGCCATTCAGGTAATTATCAACCAGCAGGCAGAACATCAAAAAGAAATTGAGGATTCCAGGACAAGGTATCAAAACAATTTAAAATTATATGCCTTGTTTGCCGGCCTTGGAATACTTCTGCTGGTAGCCGTGATCCTTTACCGGAATAACAGGCAAAAACAAAAAGCAAATAAAATTTTAGAAGCAACTCTTGGTAATTTAAAATCTGCACAATCCCAGCTCATCCAATCAGAAAAAATGGCTTCGCTCGGCGAACTCACGGCAGGCATTGCACACGAAATTCAAAACCCTTTAAACTTTGTCAACAACTTTAGTGAAGTAAGCAATGAACTGATTGATGAAATAATGGAAGAAGTGTCGAAAGGAAATTATGAAGAAGTAAAAGCCTTAGCGGGTGATGTAAAACAAAATTTGGAAAAAATAAATCATCATGGTAAACGTGCTGATGGAATAGTAAAAGGCATGTTGCAGCACAGCCGCAGCAGCAGTGGTCAAAAGGAGCCAACTAATATAAATGCGTTAGCAGATGAATATTTAAGATTGGCTTATCATGGACTGAGAGCAAAGGACAAATCATTCAATGCAACATTGAAAACAGATTATGATGAAAATACAGGAAGCATCAGTATCATTCCGCAGGATATTGGAAGAGTAATACTTAATTTAATAAATAATGCTTTTTATGCAGTAGATGAAAAGAAAAAACAAATGGGTGATGGTTACAAACCAACAGTTTCAGTAAATACAAAAAAAGTTGGTGATAAACCCGGTAACTATCGGATTTTAATTGCTGTAAAAGACAACGGCAACGGCATTCCTCAAAAAGTATTGGACAAAATATTTCAACCCTTCTTTACCACCAAACCAACAGGACAGGGAACAGGATTGGGCTTATCCTTAGCGTATGATATTGTAAAAGCACATGGCGGTGGGCTGAAAGTGGAAACGAAAGAAGGAGAAGGAAGTGAATTCATTATTCAATTACCCATTAATCCATAGAAAGTAATGAGATCCTTTTTAAAAATAGTGGTATTGTTGTTATTTCCTGCTTTCGGCTATTCACAATTAAGTAAGATAGATAGTTTAAAAGCTGCTTTTATTATTGCACCGGAAGGTCCCTTGCGGTACAAAGCCGCCAGTAATATTTATTTTTACTACCAGGAATTAAACAGGGATTCTGCCTTGTTTTATACAGAGCAGCAATTAGTCAATGCGAAAAAGAAGCAAAACAGAATTGCTGAAGGTGTCGCCACTGTTAACAAAAGCTATCAATTGATGGGTTTAGGCAAATATGCGGATGCACTTAAATGCTTGCAACAGGCTTTTGTCATTGCAGAAGATAAAAGCGCAGAGAAAGAAGATCAATGGGAGTATTTTCTTACCCCTTACACGGGTAATAACAGGTTGTTACTGCTTTCCTATACGCACCACATGTATGCACTGCTGATGCTGCAAACCGGAAACCTGGAACAGCAGATTTTGCATTTCAAAATAGCCGGCCAAATGGGAAAGGAAATAAATTATACACCCCGTATCCAGTTGGCCTACCTGAATCTTGGCCAAAGCTACCTGGAAGCAAATAAACCCGATTCGGCGCTTTACTATGAAAAAGAAGCAGAACGAATAGCGCTGCAGGCAAATGACACAACCTTCAGGCTTGCCAAAACTTATCTGGGTGCAATTGAAATCCAACTGGGAGATATTTATAAAGCACTGAATAACCAGGCGCTGTCATTGGCCTACTATTATAAAAGCCTGCAAACAACAACTGAGAATAATAACCGTATCAGTTTATGCAGGGTTTGCTTACGGCTTAGCAGGTACCATCTTGGTAAGGGTAATAAAGACTCTTCGCTCTATTATTCACTATGGAACCTGGCCATTTTACAAACACTGGGAATGGTTACAGGACCGGAAACAAATCTTGGTACCGGCTATGAAAATGTTTATCTCAGCTATAAACTCAATGATCAATTTGACAGTGCATTCAAATACCAGGGACTTGCGTTACTCACTAAAGACAGCCTGGCTAAAGTCAGGATAAAGAACCTGGTAGAATTTCAAAAACTTACTTACGCTGAACAGCTTCGTTTACAAAACCTGGAAAAGGAAAAAGTAGTGTACCAGAACAAGGTCAGGACTTATTTTTTATTAGCGGGAATTGGTGTTTTGTTATTGCTGGCCATTATTTTTTACAGAAATAACAGGCAGAAACATAAAGCCAAAATTAAAATTGAACAGGCTTATGATAATCTGAAAGCAACACAGCTACAGCTTATCCAGTCCGAAAAAATGGCTTCGCTGGGAGAACTGACTGCAGGCATAGCACATGAAATTCAAAACCCGTTGAACTTTGTCAATAATTTCAGTGAAGTAAGTAATGAACTCATAGATGAAATGAAGCATGAATTATCAAAAGCCAATTACGCAGACGCCAATGCAATTGCAGATGATGTAAAACAAAATTTAGAAAAAATAAATCATCACGGCAAACGTGCCGATGCAATTGTAAAAGGAATGTTGCAGCACAGCCAAAGCAGCGGTGGTGTAAAAGAACCAACAGATATTAATAAACTGGCGGATGAATATTTACGATTAGCCTACCATGGTTTAAGAGCAAAAGATAAATCATTCAACGCTGCATTAAAAACAGATTATGACGAAACAATTGGCGACATCAATATTATTCCGCAGGACATTGGGAAGGTGATCCTGAATTTAATTACGAATGCATTTTATGCAGCAGATGAAAAAAAGAAGTCAGGAATTGAAGGATACGAGCCAACAGTTTCAGTAAGCACAAAAAAAAGGAATGAAAAATCCGATAGCTGCCGGATTGAAATAAGTGTAAAAGATAATGGCAACGGTATGCCCCAAAAAGTGCTGGATAAAATATTTCAACCCTTCTTTACCACCAAACCAACGGGGCAGGGAACGGGTTTGGGTTTATCGTTAAGTTATGATATTGTAAAAGCACATGGTGGCGGGATAAAAGTGGAGAGTAAAGAAGGAGAAGGGTCGGAGTTTATTGTCAGGATACCGGCTTAATGATATGCTTGTATTCATGACTTTATGGGAAAGATGCCTTTCACAACCGGCTTTCCAGGAAGTAGTAATATTTTTTTCTTTGTTTGAACTATCGTTTTGTGCATATATAATTTTCTTTCATGCTATACATTTTTATCAAAAACACAAACTGGCAGGGAAATAAGTTGTTTCTTCTCTTTTTATTGACTATACAGGTAATGCTTGTCCGGGCACAGTTAGCGCCCAACAACTTTTATTTAAATAACGAAATAAGGTTTGAGCGGTTAGCTATCGAAAACGGGCTTTCCAATAATATAACTTTTGGGATGATGCAGGATAAAAAAGGCTTCATGTGGTTTGCCACTTTTGATGCCTTAATTAAATATGACGGCTATACATTAACCCGGTATCAGAACAATCCACAAGACACCAATAGCCTGGGTGATAATATTGTTATGGCGGTATTTGAAGATCATACCGGGCTAATATGGGTCGGTACTGCCGGTGGTGGAGGTATTAATTCATTTGATCCGCAGACTGCGCAATGGAAGCGATATCCGCACGATCCAAAAAATGCCAATAGCATGGGTAAGGGGTCCATAGAAGGAATTGCGGAAGATCGTAGCGGCATGCTTTGGTTTGGAAGTACAGATGGTCTTACCCGTTATAATCCAAAAACAAATTTGTTTACTGTGTTTGTAAACAATCCAAAGGACAAATTTAGTTTAAGTAATAACCGGGTTTATTCAATAGTGGAAGATAAAGCAGGGATGCTTTGGGTTGGAACAGATGGTGGTGTAAATCTTTTTGATCCCAAAAAAGAACATTTCTACATGGTTGGAGGAGATTTCAATGATTCTTTAGAGCTTAAAAAAAGTATTATTCATCATATCTATAAAGACAAACAGGGTCTGTTGTGGTTAAGCTCGTTTGACCATGGGGTGTTTGTGATAGATCCGGAATCCAAAAAATGTATTGCGTATTATCATCACGATCCCAAAAATCCTAATAGTATCGGGAGGGATGTTGTGTTTGCTATCACAGAGGACCTGGCAGGCAGCTATTGGATGTCCACAGAAGGAGGCTTATACCATTTTAATCCGCAAACCAAAGTGTTTACCCTTTACGAGAATAAAAGTTATCTGCCAAAAACAGAAACAAAAGGTCATATTATTAAGACAGATCATGCTGGCTTGATTTGGATTGGTACCATGGGAAGAGGAATTATATATTTTTCACCACAGCAAAGAAAATTCCGCCGCTATCTTAATGATGAAGCAAGCCTGGAATTTGGATTAGGCACCAATAGAGTAAAATCAATTTTTAACTCATCAGATAACCAGCTATATGTGGCCACCAGCCAGAATCTTTTAAGGTTTAACCATGGTAAAGATAAATTTGAAGAAGTGTGGCAATTAAAAACAATAAAAAGAAATAATGAGAAGTTTATTTTAACAGCAGCCTGCGAAGAAAAACAAGGTATCTTCTGGTTAGGCACCGACCAGGCTGGAATTATCAGGTATAATAGTCACACACGCAAAGTAAACTTTCTGCAAAAGAATTCATTGGATACAGCAAGCCTTTTTGATAATGGGGTTGATGTTCTTTACAGGGATCGGAGCGGCAGGTTGTGGGTAGGTACAGAGGGAGGTAATCTGCAGTGGTATGATTCCGTTACAAAAAAATTTGTTCGCTACCGGTATCTTTCAGCCAATGAAGAAGCGCCGCCGAACGCAGGTATCAGGTTCATTTATGAAGACAGCAAAGGTGATCTATGGGTAGGCATCAAAGCCTTTCACCTGGATTTTGGTGGAGATGGTTTATATCATATTAACCTGAAAACGGGAGACATTAAGCATTACAAACACCAACCCGGTGTACCGGGCAGCCTGAGCAATAATAGTGTTACCTGTTTCTATGAGGACAGGAAAGGCATTTTCTGGATAGGCACGTATGGTGGCGGCCTGAACAGCCTCGATCCTATATCCGGAAAAATTACAGTCTATACCAAAGAAAACGGTTTATTATCGAATACAGTCGGGGGTGTAGCAAGCGATGGAGCGGGCAATCTTTGGGTAAATACAGACGAGGGAATTACCCGTTTCAACAGCACTACATTGAACACTAAACAGTTTGGCCTGGCAGATGGATTAGCCACCTCTCCCTTAGGTGTTGAGTCAGAAGATTACAATTCATATTTAAGCATAGAAAGCAAAGAAGGTTCTATTTTCTTTGGCAGCAACAATGGCTACAATGGATTAATCGCATTTGATCCGCGATTGATCCGGGAAAACAACTTTCAACCCACTGTAGCCATTACTCAATTTAAAGTCTTTGATAGAAGTTACCCGGTTGCCGGTAAAGAAATTTCACTCTCGTACAACCAGAATTTCTTTGACTTTGAGTTTGCCGCGTTGAGCTATCTCTCTTCCGGGAAAAACCAGTACGCCTATAAACTGGAAGGGATGGACAATGATTGGGTAAACAACGGCACCCGGCGGACGGCCCATTATACAAACGTGCCACCCGGCAAACATGTTTTTCGGGTTAAGGGCTCTAACAACGATGGCGTATGGAATGAGCAAGGCACGGAATTAACCATTATCATACATCCGCCCTGGTGGCGAACCTGGTGGGCCTATACACTCTACGGACTGGTGATTATTGGCAGTATATGGGCCTTTATCTATTACCGGTCCAGGAATCTGGTCCGGCAAAAACGATTGCTGGAAAAACAGGTAGTTGAACGTACAGGAGAAGTAGTGCATCAGAAAGAAGCATTGCAAACCTCCTTAGAAAATTTAAAAGCTACCCAGGCCCAGCTCATCCAGTCAGAAAAAATGGCTTCGCTTGGCGCACTTACCGCCGGCATCGCACATGAAATACAAAACCCTTTAAACTTCGTGAATAATTTCTCTGATGTAAATACAGAATTGATTGATGAGGCGCGGGTAGAAATTGAAAAAGGCAATACTGAAGATGTGAAAGCCATATTGACTGATATAAAAGACAATGAACAAAAAATCAACCATCACGGCAAACGTGCTGATGCCATTGTAAAAGGTATGCTTCAACATAGCCGTACAAATACTGGCCATAAAGAATCAACAGATATTAATAAACTGGCGGATGAATACCTCCGCCTCTCCTACCAGGGCCTTCGTGCAAAAGACAAAAATTTTAATGCGATAATGAAAACGGACTTAGATAATGGCATTGGTAAAATAAATATCATTCCGCAGGATATCGGAAGGGTATTATTGAATTTATACAACAATGCGTTTTATGCGGTGAACGAAAAAAAGAAATCATCGCCTGGCAACTATGAACCAACCGTTTCAGTAAGCACAAAAAAAATAAATGGTATCGCCGAGATAAGAGTTGCTGATAATGGCAACGGGATTCCTCAAAAAGTACTGGATAAAATATTTCAGCCCTTTTTTACCACCAAACCAACAGGGCAGGGAACAGGATTGGGTTTATCGTTAGCTTATGATATTGTAAAAGCCCATGGTGGAGTGTTAAAAGTGGAAACAAATGAGGGAGAAGGTTCAGTGTTTACTATTATATTAAATGAACCCGCTAAATAATACAGTACGATGAAAAAAATTAACCCGTTTTATTATTTTATTCTTCTGAGTTTACTGCCGGTCAGCAACAGGCTTTTTGCCCAGCCCATGCAGTATGACGCAAAATTTGTTGATAGCATTACTATTCGGTTACCGGCAAGCCCCGATGATACTTCAAAAGTAAACAACCTGGTAAAGCTGGCGGGCATGCATTTATTCATCAACCCTGCACTAACTATCAAATACGCCAAAGAGGGGGCTGCCATCGCCGAAAAGATACATTACCCGACCGGGAAGATAAGTTGCCTGGGACAATCCGCATTTAGTTTTGCTATAAGCGGAGAATGGGCAAAAGCAACCATTGATATTAACGAAGCTATTCCATTGTGTGAAAAATACAGCCCCGCCAGTATGATCTATATGTGCAATATCATGGTTATAATTTTAACGACCAAAGGCGATAATGAGCAGGCATTGCAATGGGCGCAAAAAGCATCCCAGATACCGGCATTTTCTACAGGTGAGGATGTTCATAAATGGCCTACCTATATGCAACTGGGAATGATAAATCAAACATTGAACCGGCTGGATTCCGCCCAATATTATGCGGATATCGTTTTAGGATACATAAAAAAGTACGCCATGGTACAACCAGAATTAACCAGGGATTCCTATATGCTGTTAGGAAATATAACTTTCAAACGAAAGGAATACCAGCAAGCGATACAATATTTTCGCCTGGCTTCTGATAATGTCGGCCTGGCAAATGTGTATCATACCATACAGCAGCCGGATTCCGCCATTTACTACGCACTGATCGGTTTGCACAAGGGACAGGTACAAAACATACCGGCCAGCATACTGGCGGCCTCAAAAATATTAGCGGCCGAGTACAGAAAATCAAATCCGGAAGAAGCCAATAAATACCTGAATATATATGTTGATTCCAAAGATTCCCTGTACAATGCGGATAAACTGAAACAACTGGAGGAAATTAAACTGAACGGGCAAAGAAATGAATACGAACTTAAGATAAAGGAAACGGCTAACCGGAACAGTTTTATGCTTTATTCTTTGTTTATTATACTGGCCTCGTTGGCTGTCCTTATTGTATTAATCTGGCGTAACAACCGGTTCAAACAAAAAGCCAATCAAAAACTTGAAGCTTCTTTTAATAACCTGAAGTCAACCCAGTCTCAACTCATCCAATCAGAAAAAATGGCTTCTTTGGGCGAACTCACCGCCGGCATAGCCCATGAAATTCAAAACCCGCTGAACTTCATCAATAATTTTTCGGAAGTGAATACTGAATTGATTGATGAATTGGAACAGGAAATTGATAACGGGAATTTGGCTGATGTAAAAGCCATTGCCAAAGACATTAAAGAGAATGAACAAAAAATAAACCATCACGGCAAAAGGGCCGATGCCATTGTGAAAGGAATGTTGCAGCACAGCCGCAGCAGCAGCGGAATAAAGGAACCAACGGATATTAATAAGCTTGCTGATGAATATTTGCGATTAGCTTACCACGGGTTGAGAGCAAAAGACAAATCGTTCAATGCAACAATGAAAACTGGTTATGATGAAAGTATCGGCAATATCAATATTATTCCCCAGGATATCGGGAGGGTTATCCTCAATTTAATAACGAATGCATTCTACGCGGTAAAAGAAAAGAATACTTCGGCAAGCTCCCCGAAAGCCGCAGAACAGCCTTATGAACCAACTGTTTCAGTAAGTACAAAAAAGATTGACGATAAACCCGGTAGCTACCGGGTAGAAGTAAGTGTAAAAGACAATGGTAATGGCATCCCGAAAAAAATATTGGATAAGATCTTTCAACCTTTTTTTACCACCAAACCTGCCGGGCAGGGAACAGGATTGGGTTTATCGTTGGCTTATGATATTATAAAAGCACATGGCGGAGAATTGAAAGTGGAAACAAAAGAAGGAGAAGGAAGTGAGTTTATAATTCAGTTGTCTTTAAAAGAGAATCATTAAATTTATTCATGAAGAACATAACTGCCATTTGCTGCCATTTCATTTGGGCTGTCTTACCGCTCCTTTTCATTAGCGCCTGTAATACAAAAAAAAATATCCCTTTTCCCGGAGATGGATCCGGCTCCGTACAACCAGTCACCAGGCCATTTACATACAGTGAATCACAACCCTTAAAATGGAAAGATATCAACCCTGACAGCATAAAGCCACCCACATCTATCCCTATAGATCTTGACAAGCTTCCTTCGAAACCCTTTACCGTTAATGATTTTAAGCCACTGAAAAATCCCATCCGGCAAATAAAATTAGACTGGGACAATATCCCGGACAGCGCCATTAACCTGGATACTATTACTGAAAGACCATTCAGGCTGAAGAAGTCACTACTGCCCAAACCTGTAATAATAAAAGCAGGCATGCCTAAATTAATCCCTAATACCACCTCGGGTATTCTTCAGTTTGCAGAAGAGGAAGGCCTGCCCGGCCTGGAAGTTTCCGCTTCGCTGGTAGATAAAAACGGTATGATTTGGCTGGCTACCAATAATGGTCTCTGCAGGTACACCGGGGATTATATTTATTCCTACCACTTTTTAAATAAAACACCAATCGGATCTGACTATGCTATTACCCGAATGACAGCAGACAAGACGGGAAGAATATGGTTAGCTACCGCAGGAGATGGCGTATATGTGCTGGATATTGATAACGGGTTGGTATTACACGACCGGTCAAAGCTCTTCGGAGCAGCTATTATTTGCGACCACGCAGGCAATATATGGTTAGCCTGTTTTAATGATGCCCTCTATGTTATTAACCCCGGAAAGGGAACGATAAAAAACACCGCCCCGGGCACGGAAAGAAAACAGGAAAATTTAGTGTACAGTGTTATAGAAGACCGGTACCATAATATCTGGACCGGTAATCCAGACCGCATTGGCATTATTGACAGCAGCAGGAAAAAAATGAAAAGGCTGACTAAAAACGAAGGCCTCAACATTTCGTTTGCTGTTGAATTTTTTGAAGATAGCCGGGGCGATATGTGGATAGGCAATTTGACAAGAGGATTAAATTTTATTTCATTGAAAAATAAAACACTCAGCAAAATTGATACTTATAATGGGTTTAAGGGCGGGGCTGTAAAATATACGGAAGACCGCGAGGGGCAGATATGGATCGCCAGGAGAGATACTTTTTATATTCTTAATAAACAAAGGACCGCTATCAAAAATATAGTTACAAATGTCAGAATGATCGATCAATTTTATATAGGAACCTCATTAACCGATCAGCAAGGCAATATCTGGGTAGGTTCTGTGGACAAAGGTATGATCATCATAGATCCGCAAGGCCCGCTACCGGAACACCTGGATACTAAAAATGGATTAATTGATAATAATGTGTGGGGTATCCTGGAAGATAAAGACAAAAAAATCTGGATAGGAACCTATAATGGCATTAATATATACGACCCGCAAAAAGACCAGCTCCGGGTACTGGGAACGGACCAGGGACTCGGCAACAACAGGATTAGAAGGATAATGGAATTTGACGGGAATGAAATACTCGCCACTACACAAACAGGTTTCTCCATTATCAACCGTGACAAAAAAAGTTTAACCAATTATGGCAGAGAACAGGGCTTAGCAGGTTATTATCTGACGAAAGCGTTAAAGGATGACTCAAACCGGGTATGGCTGAATGGATTCCAGGGAATACTGATTTATGATATGGCTAAAAACACGCAACAGTTGCTGGACAGATCCACCGGCCTGTTATCAAACCTGGTCTGGGATATGGTAGCAGACCGGCATGGCAATATCTGGGCCGGTTCAGATAGCGGCATCTGCGTCATCAACCCGGTTACTAATACTATCAAATACCTGCGGGAAAGCGAAGGTCTTTGTAATAATATAGTGCAAAAAATGGTAGTGCGTGACAACGGTGAAATATGGATAGCTACGCAAAAAGGTATTTCAGTGGTAAACGCTGATAAAAACACTATTACAAACCTTACCGTCAGCGAAGGGTTGGTGCCGGAAATAATTTTCGATCTGCTGGAACAAAATAATAAAATGTATGCCGGGTCCGTTGATGGACTCATTGTTATAACACAACCCGACACCTCCGGTAATACTGGAAAGAAAAATACTAAATGGAGTTTCATCAATTATGGTAAAAGACAGGGATTCCCTTTCAACGATTATAATCAGAACACCGGAACAGCCACTACAAACGGGCAGACCTGGTGGGGAGTAACCCCGGTTCTTACCGTTGTGACACAACCGGTAGCAACGGATTCTATTGCACCCCGGGTATATATCACCGGTATCAATATCATGGATGAGTCCCCCCTCTTTTCATCACGATCAGCATTAAGCGAACAATTAAATACAGGCGATACCTTATGGTATGAGGCCGGAAAGAAGTATTATTTGAAAAATACTTTACCCAAAGACTCTGGCTATCTCAGCAATAAAAAAATCAGGTGGGACAGCCTTACCTTTCCTTTTCAAATACCTGCCGGGTTAGTAATGCCTTATGATCAGAATTCCCTTCACTTTTCTTTTACCAATAATGACATTAAAGGAAGGGATAAAATTGTTTACCGCTATATACTGCAGGGCGCCGATAAAAAATGGAGTGATGCCTCAGACAAAACAACCACTAAAAATTATTACAACCTGTCTCCTGGTAAATACATCTTCAAAGTATCCGCAAGGGGTTTTAACGGGTTATGGAGCAATCCCGGGGAATTAAGTTTTACCATTACTCCACCCTGGTGGAAAACATGGTGGGCCTATCTTTTATATATAGCTGTTTTTAGCGGGCTGGTCTGGCTTATTGTACAATACCGCTCCCGCTGGTTACAAAAAGAAAACCGTGTGCTGGAGGAAAAAGTCGTCCACCGTACAGCGCAGTTGCACAAATCTATAGAAGAACTTAAAGCGGCCCAGTCACAACTTATCCAATCAGAGAAAATGGCATCACTGGGAGAGCTTACCGCCGGCATCGCCCATGAGATTCAAAACCCTTTAAATTTCGTCAATAATTTTTCAGAGGTAAACAAAGAATTGCTGGTGGAAATGAAAGATGAAATGGATAAAGGAAATTCAGATGACGCAAAAGCTATTGCCAATGATGTAATAGATAATGAAGAAAAAATAAACCATCACGGCAGAAGAGCCGATGCCATTGTAAAAGGCATGTTGCAGCACAGCCGAAACAGTAGTGGCGTAAAAGAACCCACCAATATAAATGCTTTGGCGGATGAATATTTGCGGCTCGCTTATCACGGTTTAAGGGCGAAAGACAAATCGTTCAATGCCACTATGAAAACGGATTTTGATGAAAGCATTGGAAACATCAATATCATTCCGCAGGATATTGGGCGGGTGATCCTGAATTTAATCAACAATGGGTTTTATGCGGCCTCCCAGCCCTCTAAGGGAGGGTTCTCAGACTCTGATAAAAATAATAACCCTGCTATTTGGGTAACCACAAAAAAAATGGAGGATAAAGTTTTAATTTCTGTTCGGGATAATGGACCCGGAATACCACAAAAAGTATTGGATAAAGTTTTCCAGCCATTCTTCACCACTAAACCAACGGGACAGGGAACGGGGCTGGGTTTATCATTAAGCTATGATATTATAAAAGCGCATGGTGGTGAAATAAACGTGGAGACAAAAGAAGGAGAAGGCACCCTGTTTATTATCAAACTTCCCATACCATAACCGGCATGATTAAAACATTCATATTCATTATTTTCTTTCTGGGGTGCTGTATCACATGCCCCGGGCAAGCAGACAGCGCAACACCTCCTGAGATTATTATCCTGAAGCAACAGTTATCCAATGCTGTCAATGATACCAGCCGCATACTGATCATGGCCGATCTGGGTTATGTGTACGCATATTTAAACTCCGATTCTTCTTTTTTATATGGCCAGCAGGCTTTAAAAAAATCTGATGAGATCAACTTTCAGAGGGGCCGTGCCAATGCATTAGCAGGTTTGGGAAATATGTATTTAAGAGTGGATGATTACGCGAAGGGATTGGAATACCAGTTAAAAGCAATGCAGGTATCGGAGCAATATGGCTTTGAAAGAGAGAAAGCGATATCCTATATAGAATTGGCTTACACTTATGATGCTTTATCAGATACTTCCAAAGCCCTTGCTTATTATAAACGATCCCGGGATATTTATAATAAAATACCATTCGATGTATTTAAAAAAGTAGAAAGCGGAATGGGCCTGGCCCAATTATATATGAAAATCGGCCGCAATGATTCGGCGTTAGCTATTCTTCAAAACTTATATAATGATCCGGGTAATCCTGCAATGCGACAGGCGATCCTCCAGATTATGGGTGATCTCTATACCAAACTGCAGGATTACCCCACCGCATTAAAATGCTTATATGATGCTATCTCACTTGATTTGAAAGGGAATGATTTGTTTTCCCTGGCATGGGCCTTCAACAGTGCAGCTACGCTTTATAAAAACATTCACCAGGCAGATTCCTGTATTTTTTATGCAAAAAAAAGTCTTTCTATCGCAGAGAAGCTGAATTTAAAAGCACTCCTGGCATCCAACAGCCTGATGCTGTCCGAGCAATATGAAACGATCAATTCAACTGATGCACTTTACTACCGCAAAATGTATGATGATGCAATTGAAAAAATTTATGGCGCGGATAAAGTGCTGGCGCTGCAAAAAACACTGGCAGAAGAACAGGAAAGACAGCGACAACTTGAAGCAGGCCGTGTAGCTAGTGAAAATAAACGCAGGCAATATCTTTTTTGGAGCAGCCTGGGCATTCTCGGATTGATTGCCCTGTTACTTTACCGGAATAATCTGCAGCAAAGAAAGGCAAAGAAAATAGTAGAAGAAAAAAACAAAGTAATAGAAAAAGCTCTTTCTGATCTGAAATCAACCCAATCCCAGCTTATACAATCAGAAAAAATGGCAAGCCTTGGAGAACTTACGGCAGGCATAGCCCATGAAATTCAAAACCCGTTGAACTTCGTCAATAATTTTTCAGAAGTAAATAAGGAATTATTGGTGGAAATGAATGGTGAAATTGTAAAAGGGAATTACGATGAAGTAAAAGCGATTGCTAAAGATGTTATTGACAATGAAGAAAAAATAAATCATCACGGCAAAAGAGCCGATGCCATTGTAAAAGGCATGTTGCAGCACAGCCGCAGCAGCAGTGGGCAAAAAGAATCCACCCATATCAATGCGTTAGCTGATGAATATTTGCGGTTGGCTTATCACGGACTTCGGGCAAAGGATAAATCATTTAACGCGACAATGAAAACTGATTTTGATGAAAGTATTGGAAACACCAATATCATTCCGCAGGATATTGGCAGGGCCTTTCTTAATTTAATAACGAATGCATTTTATGCGGTAACGGAAAAGAAAAAACAGGCAGGTGATGGATACGAACCAACCATTTCAATGAGTACAAAAATAATAAATGATAAACCCGATGGCCCCCGGATAGAAGTGCGGGTTGGAGACAATGGAAACGGCATTCCACAAAAAGTATTGGATAAAATTTTTCAACCTTTCTTTACCACCAAACCCACCGGGCAGGGAACGGGTTTGGGTTTGTCATTAAGTTATGATATTGTAAAAGCGCATGGTGGAGAGTTGAAAGTAGAAACAAAAGAGGGGGAAGGAGCGGAGTTTATTATTACTTTGCCTGCCTGATGAAATAGTATGTGGAAAATAAATTAAGGTCGTAAAGATTGCCATATATTGTTTCCATCAGTTATTGTATCACCTGGTTAGAACAGCGTATTATGTTCCTGGAGTTTATATTACTTATTATTCTTTTTCGCTTCCTCAGAAAAAACCTGCAGGCAACAGGCCTGGCGCCTCAATGGGACAGGTTTCTTTTTGGTGGTATGCTTGTGTCCATCGCTTTTTTAGTGATGGATACAACTGTGCATGCCAGCAGGCCGGTGTTATTCTGGGTGGCGCAGGCGATGTTTTTTACACTTATTTATTTAGCCTATTATAAAAAGGAATTTCTTCCGGCCAGGCCGGTTATTTACGCGGTTTTACCACTTATAGCCGTTTCTTTTATCAGCAGGCTGGTGCGGATAATTGATAGTACGTTTCATGAAAAATGGGACAACGTTTTTGATACAGCCATTTTTTTTGCCATAATATGGATGGTGGCCATGCTTATTATGAATACCAGGCAACGAAAGGCGCTGGAAAAAGAACGGCTAAAGACACTCGAAAAGGAAAAGGAAATCAAAGTGACCGAGACATTAAAAGCCGCCCTGGAAGTACAGGTTACAGAACGCACAGCCGCGCTCACCCTGCAGAAGGAAGAACTGCAACGGACATTGGATGAACTAAAATCCACCCAAACCCAGCTCATACACTCTGAAAAAATGGCTTCACTCGGTGAACTCACCGCAGGTATTGCCCATGAAATACAAAACCCGTTAAACTTCGTCAATAATTTTTCGGAAGTAAATAAAGAATTGCTGGTAGAAATGAAAGAGGAGATGGACAAAGGAAATCTTGAAGATGCAAAAGCCCTGGCAAATGATATAATAGATAATGAGGAAAAAATAAATCACCATGGCAAAAGGGCCGATGCTATTGTAAAAGGGATGCTGCAGCATAGCCGGAGCAGCAGTGGTGTAAAAGAACCAACGGATATCAATGCATTAGCTGATGAATATCTGAGATTAGCTTATCATGGTTTGCGGGCAAAAGACAAATCATTCAATGCAACCATGAAAACAGATTTTGATGAAACGATTGGTAACATCAATATCATTCCGCAGGATATGGGAAGGGTGATTCTCAATTTAATAACTAATGCGTTTTATGCAGTCTCTATGCCCTCTCCCGAAAAGATCGGGACAGGCGCCGAAGCGGGATTCCGGGACCCTGACTATAAACACAGTCCTACTATTTGGGTGAGCACAAAAAAGACAGGCAACAAAATTTTTATTACTGTAAAAGATAATGGCCCGGGAATACCAAAAAAAATACTGGACAAAATATTTCAACCCTTCTTTACTACCAAACCCACCGGGCAGGGAACGGGTTTGGGTTTATCGCTGAGTTATGATATTGTAAAAGCACATGGCGGTGAGTTGAAAGTAAATACCAAAGAAGGAGAAGGAAGTGAATTTATTATTTTATTACCTGTTGTCTGAATCACGCAGGAACGGCATTTACTATTGAATTACCTAAAAATAATTAATCGGATTTCGTTTTTTAATAAATCAATCCTGAAATAGAATCAGTATTTTTAGCCATGCCAACCACGACCGTTCACCATCGTAACATATCTGTGTTTTTGGGGGTTATGCTATTGTGTTTTATTGGTTGCAAAAACTCCCATGATACTGTTCCTTTTCCTGCAGCAGAAAGTGAAATTGACCAACCGTTGACCAAACCATTTAGATTCAGCGAAGCGCAAACTATAGAATGGGTTGTCACCGATACCGACAGTATAAAGAGTTTACCTGAAAGGAGATTTGATTTTAATAAGCTTCCCTCAAAACCATTTGATATCGGGGAACCGCAGCCGCTGTTTAAACCGGTTGATCAGCAAAAATTCGACTGGAACAGTTTATCAGACACAGTATTTAACCCGGATAAATTCCCCACGCAAAAACTAAAATTCAAAACCACCCTGCTCGGTGCTCCTAAAATCACCAAAGCCGGTTTACCTGCTTTAAAAGCAGGCACTGCCCGCGGTATCATGGAAGCAGGCAATGGCCTGGGCCTGCCCGGCAACGGAAGATGTTTTTTACAGGATAAATACGGAATGTTCTGGATAGGAACAGACAAAGGACTTTGCCGCTATGATGGAGAAAATATGGAAGTGTATTCCACCGCACAAGGTTTAACAGATGCTAATATTTATGCGATAACAGAAGATAAGAAAGAACAGATTTGGATTGGCACGGGTAACGGCGAGATCTACACCCTCAACAGGAAGGCAGGTTTATTGAAACAGGTAATAGATACTTTCAGGCACGGAACGATCGCAACGATGATAACTGATAAAAAAGGCCAAATATGGTTGGCGCGGATCGGTTCGGCCGTATATACCATCAATGAGGAAAAAGAAACGATTAAACAGTTTGGCCCCGCTGAAGGGCTTTCTCATCTTTTTGTAGTGGAAATGATGCAGGACAAACAAGGTCTTATATGGATCGGCTCAAGCAACGGTATCAATGTGATCGATCCGGAAGCCGGTATCAATAAAAGAATAAAAAAAAGCGATGGGTTAAGCACCAGTACGAATGTTGGCCTATTACAGGATAAGCTTGGCAGAATATGGGTCGGCGGCGACAGCGGTGTAAACATTATTAATACCACAGAAAAAACAATAAGAAAAATAGGAAGAGAGCAGGGATTGGGAGTTCCTGCTATAGCAGCTTTGGCACAGGATAAAGAAGGAAAAATATGGATGAGCACCCAGACAGGGCTTGTTTATTTTTTTGATGAAGAAAACAGCCTGCTTGAAAAAATGAATGTCGCTCCCGGTTTGAATAACATCATTTATAGCCTTTTTGTAAATAATGAAGGGCAAATATGGATGGGTACCACAGTAGGAGGATGTTACTTTATTGATCCACGTCATGGCAGGCCCGGAAACTTCACTAAAGCCGACGGACTTGGCGACAACAATGTTTGGGCTTTGCTGGAAGATACAAAGGGGTTGGTCTGGATGGGAACATATAACGGAATAGACGTTTATAACCCGGCTAAAAAAACTATTAAACATATCGGCAAAGAACAGGGCTTATATGAAAGAAACTCTCACTTATTACAGGACAGCAAAGGACAAATCTGGTCTTGTGGAAGCGCATTTGGCATAAGTATTATTGATATAGAAAAAGGAACCATCAAATATTTGAGCAAAGCCCAGGGCTTGGGAAATAATAACTGCGCTTGCCTGCTGGAAGATAATAAAGGGCAAATATGGGTAAGCAGCGGTGACGGTGAAGTGCGGGTAATTTCCCTGGAAAATAAAATGATAAAGAAATTTAAAGATTTGCCTGGTGCGAAAGGTGACAACCCGATTTTTTCATTGAGGAAAGACAGTAAAGGGCGGGTATGGGTAGGCAGTTTGGGAGACGGTGCTTATTTAATAGATGCTGATGGAAAAACAATAAAACGCCTGGATGCTGCACAGGGTTTAATAGGCAATGAAATTACCACTTTTACGGATGGGAAAGATGGTAAAATGTGGATTGGCACAACAAAAGGAATAGAGGTGGCCGATCTTGAGAATAATACGCTTACCACTTTCACTACCAATGAAGGACTGGCAGCTCCGGGCGTATGGACACTGAATGAAATAAACGGTAGAATATATGCAGGAACGTCTAACGGGTTAACCATCCTTACTCCTGCACAAAAAGAAAATGATCAAAAACCAATATGGAACGCTGCTACTTACGGTAAAGCACAGGGGTTAACGCATGTTGACTTTGCTGAAAATAGTTCAATGGTTTTTAAAAACCAGTTATGGGCAGGTGTAGACAACCAGATACTTAATGTTTTTAATGAGCCTAAGCCAGATACGGTTATTCCATCTCCTTTTATTACTGGTATTAATATCCTGGATAAGGTACAGGCTTTTGCTGACAGGCCTTTCATCGAAAATGAAATAAAGAACATTGACACTGTTTGGAAAACCGAAAAGGATTCTTTCTATTTAAATGAGCAATTACCAAAAGACACCGGCTACCTGCAAAAAAACGAAATTAGCTGGGACAGTACCAGTGGCCCTTACCTGTTGCCAGTGAACCTTCGTCTGCCCTATCATCAAAATTATCTCAGTTTCACTTTTACAGGGAACCATCTCAGCAATCCTGATAAAGCTCTCTATCGTTATATACTGGAAGGCATTGATAAAAACTGGAGTCCCGTTTCCGAAAAAAATTTTAGTGAAAA
The DNA here is from genome assembly GCA_015654695.1 of Chitinophagales bacterium. Classification (GTDB taxonomy): domain Bacteria; phylum Bacteroidota; class Bacteroidia; order Chitinophagales; family Chitinophagaceae; genus VBAT01. The sequence continues at coordinate 20,454 of JAATGJ010000015.1, forward strand.
TTACCGCGATCTCCCACCGGGTAATTACACATTCAAAGTATCCAGTCAAGGAATGAATGGTTTGTGGAGTGCGCCTGCAGAATTTAGTTTTACCATTACTCCACCCTGGTGGAAAACATGGTGGGCCTATCTCTTTTATGTCGCTGCCGTGATAGCCATTATCAGTGTTTACATAAGATACCGTTCGGGAGCCCTGAAAAAACACAACCAGCTGCTGGAAGAAAAAGTAATGAGCCGTACAAATGAACTACGCAAGTCGTTAAATGATTTGAGGGAAACGCAAAATCAATTAGTGCAATCTGAAAAGATGGCAAGCCTTGGTGAACTAACGGCAGGCATTGCTCATGAAATACAAAACCCGTTAAACTTTATCAATAACTTTTCTGAAGTGAATACAGAACTGATTGCTGAAATGAAAGAAGAAATTGAAAAAGGGAATTTGGAAGAGGTAAAAAATATTGCCGGTGACATAGCGGCCAATGAAGAAAAAATAAACCATCATGGTAAACGGGCGGATGGTATAGTAAAAGGAATGCTGCAGCACAGCCGTACCGGCAGCCGGCAAAAAGAACCTGCCAATATCAATACTATTGCTGATGAATATTTACGACTGGCCTATCATGGTTTGAGGGCGAAGGATAAATCATTTAATGCAATCATGAAAACTGATTTTGATAAAAGTATTGGAAATATCAATATCATTCCGCAGGACATAGGAAGGGTCGTTCTTAATTTAATCACCAATGCGTTTTACGCAGTGACAGAAAAAAAGAAACAATCATCAGGGGAGTATGAACCGACAGTTTCAGTGAGTACAAAAAAGATCAATGGCAAAGTAGAGATAATAGTAAAAGACAACGGTAACGGTATCCCGCAAAAAGTATTGGAAAAGATCTTTCAGCCTTTCTTTACCACCAAACCCACCGGTGAAGGAACAGGATTAGGATTATCTTTAAGTTATGATATTATCAAAGCGCATAATGGCGAATTAAAAGTGGAAACAAAGGAAGGAGAAGGAGCAACATTTATTATTATTTTACCGCAATAAACAATAAATCAGGTTATGAAAATTTTAGTAGTAGATGATGAAAAAGATGTCCAGGTCCTTTTTGAGCAACGGTTCAGAAAAGAAATAAAAAATAATGAAATGCAATTTATTTTCGCCTTCTCAGGTGAAGACGCCCTCACCTATCTTAACGGACATGAACATGAAGCGGTATTAATATTATCTGATATTAATATGCCGGGTATGAGTGGCCTTGAACTGCTGGGGCATATAAAACAAAAATACCATAAACCACCTCCCATGGTAATGATGATAACGGCATACGGTGATGCTGAAAACTTCAATACCGCCAAAGAGCTGGGTGCTGATGATTTTTTAACCAAGCCGGTTGACTTTACTGCGTTAAAGGAAAAGCTTAAAATGATAAACTGATGGCAAAAATTTTAGTGGCGGATGATGAGACAGACCTGGAAATGCTGATCAAACAAAAATTCCGTCAGAAGATACGGGAGCAGCAATACGAATTCATTTTCGCTGTCAATGGTAATGATGCGCTGGATAAAATTGTGCAGCATCCTGACATAGATATTGTGCTGAGCGATATCAATATGCCTGAAATGGATGGGCTGACCCTGCTTAGCCGCCTCAGCGAATCAAGCCCCCTGATCAAATCAGTGATCGTTTCCGCGTATGGCGATATGGAAAATATCCGGACCGCCATGAACCGGGGCGCTTTCGATTTTATTACCAAGCCTATCAATTTTGAAGACCTGTCACTAACGATGGAAAAAACCATCCGGCATGTTGTTCATATCCGGGAAACGCTGAAAGCCATCAAAGAAAATAATATCCTGAAGATGTACGTGGACGAAACAGTATTGAACTTTATGGGCAGCCGTGAGTTTGAAACATCATTGATGCTGAATGAAACCGTAGAAGCTACAGTTGTTTTTATTGATATTTGCAGCTTTACTTCCATCAGCGAAAACGAATCACCGGATACCGTAGTGAAGTTGCTGAATAAGTATTTTGATGTGATGGTAAAGGAGATCATTGCGCAGGGAGGTTATATTGATAAATTTATCGGTGATGCCATCATGGCCGTTTTCCGTGGCAATTATCACCTGGACAGGGCCATTGATGCCAGCCTCGCTGTACGAACACAAATAGACAGGTTGCCGGCCAGTTCAGAAAATGTTTCCTTTACCCCCAAAGTATCCATAGGTATCAACTCTGGCGAAATGATCTCTGGCAATATCGGTTCAGCCAACCTGCGCCGGTTAGATTATACAGTAATTGGTGATGCCGTAAACATAGCACAGCGGCTGCAATCTGCTGCTAAAGAAGGCCAGATCATTATTAATGAAGGCACTTACGAAAAAGTAAAGGAATCATTCAATTGCCGCAAAGTAGGTGAAGTAAACCTGAAAAATAAATCCAACCCGATGATCATATATGAAGTGATGGATTGAATAAAATCAATCACCTGTTTTTTTGCATGGGTGGCTTTCATAAATACTTTCAATTTTTTTGATCCATGAAGAAACTTCTGTTTACTTTTTTATTCCCGCTCCAACTGGTTGCACAACCATTCTCCCGGACAGAAATAATACGATGGGAAAAACAAGCTGCACAAGTTACCATCATCCGTGATACATGGGGCATACCGCATATCTATGGAAAGACAGATGCGGATGCGGTGTTTGGTTTGCTGTATGCCCAGTGCGAAGATGATTTTAAACGGGTAGAGATGAACTATATTGAAAAGCTGGGAAGAATGGCGGAAATAAAGGGTGAAAATTTTTTACAGGATGATTTGTATATCCGTCTTATCATTGATTCAGCAGAAGCGGTAAATGATTATAAAAAAAGCCCCCTGTGGCTGCAAAAACTATTGAATGCCCATGCCGATGGTATTAATTATTACCTCTATAAACACCCGGAAGTACAACCGGTTTTGTTAACCCGTTTCAAACCCTGGTACCAATTATTATGGACGGATGGCAGCATTGGCGCCATCAGCACCGGCGATATAACAGAAGATGATGTAAAAAATTTCTACCTCGGCAGTAGTACGCCTGTTGTTGCCAGGAAAGATCTCTTTGAAGAACAGATTACCGGTTCCAACGGCTTTGCCATCGCCCCTTCCAAAACTGAATCAGGTAATGCTATTTTATATATCAACCCGCATGTTACTTTTTATTTCCGTCCCGAAGTACAGGTGGTGAGTGAAGAAGGGCTAAATGTATATGGCGCTGTTACCTGGGGCCAGTTTTTTGTTTACCAGGGCTTTAATGAGCACTGCGGCTGGATGCACACTTCCAGTAATGTGGATGTGGCCGATCTGTACAAAGAAAAAATTGTCAGAAAAAATAACCAGCTTTTTTATGAATACAATAAAGCGCTGAAGCGGGTTACACAAACAACAATAACACTTCACTATAAGAAAGATAATGTTATACAGGCAAAAACTATTACGGCTTATTACACCCATCATGGCCCCATCATGGCTAACCGCAACGGGCAATGGATAAGTGTAAGAGGGTATAACCGTTCGCTAAAGAGTTTAATACAAAGTTACCTGCGCACTAAAACAAAGGGATTGGAAGATTATAAAAAGAACATGTCGCTCTATGCTAATACGTCCAACAATACAGTATTCGCGGATGATAAAGGAAATATCGCTTACTGGCATGGTGATTATATTCCGAGAAGAGATAAAAAACTGAACTGGGGCCTTCCTGTAGATGGCACTATAGCTGCTACCGAATGGAAAGGGTTACATACCCTGGATGAAATATTGCATGTATATAATCCGGCAACCGGCTGGATACAGAATTGCAACTCCACTCCTTTCACCGTTTCAGGAAGCAGCAGCCCTAAACAAGAAAACTACCCGGCTTATATGGCGCCGGATGGGGAAAATTTCCGTGGTATCAATGCAGCAAGGGTATTGAGTACGGAAAATAAATTTACCATTGATAAAACGATTGCCGCGGGTTATGACAGAAAGCTTTCAGCATTTGAAATACTGGTACCTGCATTGGTCAGTTCATTTGAAAAAAATATTGCGGCAACCGATTCCTTGTATAGTCAATTGACAGAACCTATTCAAACATTAAAAAAATGGGATTACTATTCATCTGAAAATTCAGTAGCCACTACCCTTGCGATTGAATGGGCGCAAAAATTAACCACTTCCATACAACGGGTTTATATTGATGAAGGATGGGATGACCAGGTGACATTGGTGAAAAAATTTGCTGCTACTGCTACAAAAGAAGAATTGTTGCCTCCACTACTGGCTGTTGTAACCGAACTGAAAAATAAATTCGGTCAATGGGAAATAGCCTGGGGAGAGATCAACCGCTACCAGCGGATCTCCGGTGATATCGCACAAAAATACCGGGATGATCAACCCAGTTTTCCTGTAGGATTTGCTTCTGCCTCCTGGGGTATGTTGCCTTCTTACAATAGCCGCTATTATCCCGGCACCAATAAGCGGTATGGTGTAAGCGGCAATAGTTTTATTTGCGCTGTGGAATTCGGTAAAAAGATAAAAGCGAAATCATTACTGGCGGGTGGGGAAAGCGGCGATCCTTCTTCCAAACATTTTACAGACCAGTTAGAAATGTACACCCGGGGAAAATTCAAAGAGGTCTTGTTTTATAAAGAAGATGTACTGCATCATGCAGAACGGACGTACCATCCGGGAAAATAATTCGCCAGGTCAGTTAACACTTATTTAAAACAACGCAATGAAAAAAATATTTGCCCTTGCACTATTATTTTTATTAGGCTGTAAGCAGAAAGAATCAGGCAATGCGGTAAGCAAACAATTAGATGAATTTGTTACCGGCCAGCAACAGCATTTTCGCTTTAATGGAAATGTATTAGTTGCAGAAAATGGTAAAATCGTTTTTCAAAAATCATACGGCTATGCCGATTTTGATTCACAATGTATGCTGAACGACTCATCGGTATTTGAGCTCGCATCAGTAAGCAAACAATTCACGGCCACGGGTATTTTAATTTTAAAGGATAACGGAAAATTAAAACTTACGGATTCACTGCGTCAATATTTCCCCGAACTCCCTTATTCCAATATCACCCTCTGGCATATGCTTACCCACACATCGGGCCTGCCGGATTATGAAGAAGCCATGAATGAAAAATGGGATAAAACTAAAATTGCATTCAATAATGATATGATTGCATTCCTGGCAAAAGAAAAGTCACTGGTATTATTTGCACCCGGCACCCACTGGACATACAGTAATACAGCGTATGCCATACTTGCTTCCATTATAGAAAAAGTTTCAGGGCAAACATTTAAAAACTTCCTGGCGCAAAATATTTTTCAGCCATTAGGTATGCAACATACCCGTATTTACAATACCCGTCGTTCTCTAAAAGATACGATACCTAATTATGCCTACGGATACGGTTACAGTGATTCATTAAAAAAATATATCCTGCCGGACAGTGACCCGGATGCCAGCTTTGTTATTTACCTGGATGGCATACAGGGTGACGGCTGTGTAAATTCCACAACTGCCGATTTGTTAAAATGGGACCGTGCTGTAAAAAATCACACACTGCTCAGGAATGAAACACAAAAAGAAATGTTGAAAGAGCAAGCGGTCATTGATACTGTTAAAAAAGCTTATTACGGGTTTGGTGTTTTTATGGAAAAAAATGATTTTGGAAATATCATATCTCATTCAGGTGGCTGGCCGGGTTACTCTACATTTCTTGCACGCAATGCGGACAAAGACCAGACGTATATTATTCTTTCAAACAATAATTCAAATTCTTCTGCACTCTGTACCACCCTGCAAAACATACTGGCGGGCAAAGAGGTAGTGATGCCATATAAACACAAGGAAATAGTACTGGATTCAACGGCTTTAGATCAATTTACCGGGACCTATAAAACAACTGTTACTATAAAATTGGAAAGAAAGGGAACAAAACTATTCCGGGTTTTACAAAATGGTTCTTCGGTAGAGCTGAAACCAGAAGCCACCAATAAATTTTTTTATAGCGATGGCAGCGACAGGCAGATAGAGTTTGAAACCGGGGCAGATAAAAAAGTAGTAAAAGCATGGCTGATTGCTTTTGGTATAAAAACAGCACTAACGAAACAATAAACAGGACTATGGAAGTATATTACTGATTGCATACAGCCGGGCAAATAATTCTCTTTAAGTAGTGCATTTTTTGCTATCAATTCATGGTCTTTCCCGGTAAAAAAACCTGTAACTTCCTTTTATAAAATACACCATGAGAAAATATTTTATTCCCCTGCTTTTTATTGGTTCTCTTGCTAATGCCCAGTCAGTTTCAAAAAACAAATCAGCTGTTTTGGCCTCTGTTGAAAAACATCAACAGGAGCTGATTAAACTCAGTGACCAGGTATGGGGTTTTGCAGAAACGGCCATGAGGGAAACTAAGTCCGCAAAAGTATTAGCTGATTATGCAGAAAAACAGGGCTTTAAAGTAACAAGAGGTGTGGCTGAAATCCCAACAGCTTTTATCGCTGAATTTGGATCGGGCAAACCCATTATCGGTGTATTGGGTGAGTTTGATGCACTGCCCGGTCTTTCGCAAAAAGCACAACCGGTAAAAGAAGCGCTGGTAAATGATGCGCCGGGACATGGTTGCGGGCACAATATGTTTGGCGCCGGAAGTTTGGGTGCAGCTTTAGCCATAAAAGAATTGATAGCCACTGGTAAACTGAAAGGCACTATTCGTTTTTATGGTACGCCTGCTGAAGAAGATATAGCCGGCAAAGTATATATGGCAAGAGCCGGTTTATTTAATGACCTGGATGTATGTTTAGACTGGCACCCTGATTATGAAACCAAAGCCAATATGCAAAGCTCACAGGCTGTAACCGATTACAGCATTTCATTCAAAGGAAAGAGTGCACATGCCGCCAGCGATCCATGGAATGGCCGCAGCGCATTGGATGCAGCAGAATTATTCACTACCGGAATCAATTTTCTGCGGGAGCATGTAAAGCCCAGTGTGCGGATGCATTATGTTTATACCAAAGCCGGCAAAATACCCAATGTAATACCCGATGAAGCCAGTGTATGGCTATGGATACGCGACTCTAAACGAAGCGGTGTGGCGGAAGTAACTGAACGCATGAATGATATTGCTAAAGGCGCCGCATTAATGGCAGGTGTGCAATATGAAATAAAATTAAACAATGGCTTGTATGAACTACTGATAAACGAAACGGGTGCAAAAGCACTGCAAAGCAATATGGAGTTAGTAGGTCCTGTCAGTTATACGACAGAGGAGCTAAGTTTTGCAGATAAGATCATGAAAGAATATGGGCTGGAAGCAAAAGGTATTAACGGGCAAATTAAACCACTGGAAGTAACCAAAGCAGACCCGGTTGGCGGCTCTACCGATGTAGGCGATGTAAGTTATATAGTACCTGAGATCACTCTACTGACTACAACGGCGCCTTTTGAAGCGCCCTGGCACTCATGGGTGGTGGTAGCCTGTGGTGGTATGAGTATCGGGCACAAAGGAATGTTGTTTGCATCCAAAGCGCTGGGCACTACCATGGTTGATCTTTTTGAAAATGAAAAGCTGCGGCAGAATATCAAAGAAGAGTTTTTAAAAAGAAAAGGGAAAGAAGTGTGGAAAGCAATGTTGCCGGAGGGGCCGCCGCCTGTTCCTAAAGATTAAACATGCAAAAATAGAGGCTGTTTCTTATTGATGTTTGACAAATTGCACCCTAATTCTAAAAAAGAACATCGCACGGAGATAAAGGAGGTATTAGTTTTAAATGCGAAGCATTTCTCTTTCTCACCTTTATCTCTGGGCGAAACACACAATAAAAAAGTGCAATTTGTCATACACCCTTGTTATTTCTCAAAATCCTCCTTCGTATTTTGTAACTTGATGCCATGAAATGGATATTATTTATTCTGTTGTTTTCCACCAGTTTTTTTTCGCAAAGCCAGGACCCGGTAGCTAATGGGTGTGATATCCTTATTACTAATGGTAAGATCATTGATGGCTCAGGTAATAACTGGTATTATAGTAATATAGCTGTTAAGGATGGAAAGATTGTAAAAATAGGCCGTGAAATAAACTTACCTGCAAAGAAAATCATTAATGCAAAGGGATTGATAGTAGCCCCGGGTTTTATTGATGTACATACGCACCTGGAAGGCGATGAAACCAAAGACCCCAGCGCGACCAGTTTTATTTTAGATGGGGTTACCACTTGTGTTACGGGCAACTGTGGTTCTTCCAATGTGGATATTGGCAAATACCTGCATTGGATAGATTCATTAAAACTTTCTATTAATATCGCTACGCTTATCGGGCACAATGATGTAAGAAAAACAGTAATGGGAAGAGCTAATCGCGATGCAAGCCCGGAAGAAATGCAGCAAATGGAAAACATCGTTGATAAAGCTATGAAAGATGGCGCGGTGGGATTGTCAACAGGTCTTATTTATATTCCCGGTACTTATACTAAAACTCCTGAGATCGTAGCCCTCGCAAAAGAGGCAGCAAAATATAATGGCATCTATGCTTCACACATGAGAGACGAAGGTGATAGCGTGACGTATGCCATCGAAGAAGCATTAACCATTGGCCGTGAAGCAAAGATCCCGGTAGAGATATCGCACTTCAAATTAAGCGGGCAGCAAAACTGGGGAAGAAGCAAAGAGACCATACCCCTGATTGAAGCCGCAAGAAAAGAAGGAATTGAAGTAACGATTGATCAGTATCCTTATACAGCCAGTAGTACGTCTATCAGTACATTGATACCGGATGAGATACTGGCAGACGGGCAGGATTCCATCAAAGCCAGGTTACAAAGGCCTGTGGTCAGAGATTATGTGATCAGGTCCATGCTGGAACGTTTGAAGAAAAGAAAACTGAAGCATTTCAGCTATGCAGTCGTAGCCAATCATGCTGCTGACACAACTTACAACGGTAAGAGCATTGAGCAGATTAATGTAATGAAAGGGAGAAAACACAAAGTAAAAGAAGAAGCCCTGACTATTATTGACATCATGATAAATGGCGGCGCCAGCGCCGTCTTTCATGGTATGAGTGAGGAGGATGTCAAACGTATCATGAAATACCCGTTTAATATGTTTGCCAGTGATGCCTCTATACGGGTCCTTAACGCAGGTGTTCCGCACCCAAGAGGGTATGGCACCAATGCAAGGGTGCTGGCTAAATATGTAAGAGAAGAAAAAGTGCTTTCGCTGGAAGAAGCGATCAGGAGAATGACATCACTGCCTGCACAAAAATTTCAACTGAAAGACCGTGGTTTATTGAAAGAAGGCATGGCGGCTGACATCGTGATCTTTGATGAGAATAAAGTAAAAGACGTTTCTACATTTGAAAAACCACATGCCTATTCCAAAGGTTTTCATTATGTGATGGTAAATGGGGTACTGACAGTGGATAATGAAAAGCATACTGGCATAAGAGCAGGTAAAGCATTATATGGGCCGGGTAAAATAAACTAATGACATCATCTCCCTGTTGTTATGCAGTACCGATTGTGCATCCTTAATAGTCTCCCGATGTCAATCGGGAACCTGAACGGCTGCTACATCGGTATTATACCGGAAAAGTCCGGACTAATTTATAAATACATTTGGTATAAATTGATAACAACATTCTTTTAATGAAAATTCTCTGGACTTATCTCAAACCCTACCATGGGTGGATCGTGCTGGCCCTTTTCCTCGCAGGAGTGGGGCAGGTGTTATCATTGTACGATCCCATCATTTTCGGAAAGATCATAGATCAGTATGCACTGAACCCCGGCAATAAAACAGAAAATGAACTCGTAAGATCTGTATTATTCTGGCTCAGCATTGCTATTGGTATCGCACTCGCCGCCCGCCTGGCGATGACCTTTAAAGATTATGTGATGCGGATGGTAGTGCAGAAATTCGGCATGCAGATATTTAATGATGGTCTTCGACAAACACTTCGGTTGCCTTACCAGGAATTTGAAGATACCAGCAGCGGGGAAATACTTTCAATTTTACAAAAAGTAAGAAACGATACAGAACGTTTCATGACTTCTTTTATCAATATACTTTTCTCCTCGGTAGTAGGTATTGGTTTTTTGATCTGGTATGCATTTACCAAACACTGGGCCCTGGTTCCTGTTTTTTTGATCGGTGTGGTGTTACTAGGCGGGTTAACCAGTTTATTGAGCCGTACTATCAAAGTATTGCAACGTTCTATTATCCGGCAAAACCGCCAGATGAGCGGCACGATTACTGAATCACTCCGGAATATAGAACTGGTAAAAAGTCTTGGTCTAACCTATCCTGAGATAAGAAGATTGCGGAAACATACCCAGGAGATATATGACCTGGAAATGGGTAAAGTAAAAAAAGTAAGGACGCTTACCTTTCTACAGGGCACCGTATTGACCATGCTCAAACAATCCATCCTCTTTATTTTACTATGGCTGATCTTCCGGAAAGAATTGACGCCCGGTGAACTGATCTCCATGCAATTCATATCTACCGCCATTATCGGACCGCTGCAGGATCTTGGCAGTATCATACTTTCTTACCGGGAAACCGAAGCATCATTACAGGTATTCAATGATCTGATGAAAAAGGAACCGGAGTACCGGCCTGAAGACCCTGTTGATGTGGGTGAGATCGAACATCTTCGTTTCGACAACGTTACATTCCGTCACCGCAATGCACAAACAAATGCACTGGAAAATATTTCTTTTGAAGCCCGGCGTGGTGATACGATCGCTTTTGTCGGGCCATCCGGTTCGGGAAAATCTACTTTAGTAAAATTATTGGTGGGCTTGTATAACCCGGTGAGTGGCGGGATCCATTATGATGGTATCTCGTCTAAAGACATCCGGTATAACAGGATGAGAAGACAACTGGGTTTTGTAACACAGGATACGCAATTATACTCCGGTACGATCAGGGAAAATATGCAGTTTGTAAAACCCGATGCATCGGATGAAGAAATATGGGCTGCATTAGAAAAAGCTTCCGCAGTAAATATTGTCAATAGTTCCGGCAACGGGCTGGATAGTAAATTAGGCGAAGGCGGAAGAAAGATATCCGGCGGAGAAAAACAACGCCTGTCTATTGCAAGGGCTTTGCTTCGTCAGCCACGCTTATTGATCTTTGATGAAGCGACTTCCGCATTAGACTCATTAACAGAAGAACAAATCACCGAAACGGTAAAAGAAATTTCTTCCCAAAAACAACGTATCACTATCCTTATCGCACACCGGCTTTCCACCATCATGCATGCCGATATCATTTATGTATTGGAAAAAGGAAAGATCGTTGAACAGGGAAGTCATGATGAACTGGTGGACAAAAAAGGTTTGTATTATGCCATGTGGCGGCAACAGATCGGCGAAAGAAAAACAGCTATTACAATAACTGAAGAGCCCGAAGACTGATCAATAGTAGCTATTATTTATTCTTTGGTATTTCCCTGATAGCATACTCCTGTATCAATGGCGGATTTTCCGGTGATAGTGTAAAATAAATTTCAATATTGGTTTTCTCTCCTTCGATAATAAATGAACCTCTTAATTGATTTTCCGGTTTCATTTCTTTTACTGAAATGATCTTTCCGGCTTTGGCATAGTACTCTCTTGCATATTTCTTCAGGGTATCCATAGGATAATCAGGAAAAAAGTTCTCGGCAAAGATGCCGCTGGTTTCAGCATTGTTCCAGTCAGGTAATAGTTTGACAAGATCATTTTTTCTTTTCTCCAGTATATCCGACGGGGGAAGTTGTCTTGGTTGCAGCCCCGCCATTTTTATCAATGTATCCAGTACATGCAGGTTGACAAAACCCATGGGCGCATAGGTACGATTGGCAAATGCCACAACACCTATTCCGTAATCAGGGAGAATGCGCCATTGGCTTCCGAAACCAGGAAGTCCGCCGCTATGTGCAATATATACCCGGCCTTCGCAATCCCGCATCCAGCCAAGACCATAACAATACGCCCCGGCCACCGGGCAGATCCTTCCATCAGGGTATTTAAAATTTGTATTCAATGCATTCACACGCCAGGGGTGATGCATTTCTCTTACCGAACTTCTTTTAATGGGGCCATTATCTGCGGCATTGGATGGAGGCCATGCGGAAAGATGCAAGGCCATATAATTACCAAACTCTTCAATAGAAGAGATCATGCTGCCCATCGCTCCCCACGATCCGTCAGGTGTATCATGCAGTAATGTTTCTTCATTCCATTTCTCATTCAGCCAGCGATAACCGTGGGCTAATTTACCAGGGGCTACATTAGCATACTCCCATTCAGAGGTTTTCATGCCCAGTTGTTGCCAGATATTCTCCCGTATATAATCCTGGTAACGTTTACCCGAAACATTCGTGACTATTTTTCCCAGTAATGCAAAACCAAGATTGCTGTATTCATAGGCGATGCCCGGCGGATTGGAAAAAGAAATTTGTTTACCGATAAACTCCACCAGGTCTTTATCATTATCAGCAAGCTGACGGTCGCCCCAGGGATTATCTTCAGGAAAACCCGCGCCATGCGTCAATAAATGGCGAACAGTGATCAGCGGTGCATCAGCAGTTGGATATTTTAAATTCTTCAATTCCGGAATGTAGAGATAAGCAGGATCGTCTAGGTTCAATTTACCTTCATCACGTAATTTTAAAATGGCCATCGCAGTAAAACTCTTGCTCATAGAAGCAATGCGGAATAAAGAAGAAGAAGTAACCGGAATTTTCTTTTCAATGTCAGTAAAGCCATAGTTGCCGGTGTACACCAGTTTGCCATCCACTACAATTCCAAATGCAAGACCAGGGAAATGATTTTCGGCCGCATAGCTTTTATACAAGCTATCAATCACCGGAAACGCAGCTTTAATTTTTTCCAACCGCGATGCATCAGTAAATACCGCTGATTTGTAGGAAGAATCATACAAAGCCGGGGCTTCATTACCTGTCGTTTTTTGCTGCTCGCAGGAATACAAACCAACAACAAGACCTATCCCGATAATTATTCTCTTCATAGTGCCTGATCTTTTATTCGTTCAAAATTCATGAATTCTTTTCTTTCCGGAAGGGTTGTTTTTTCCAATACGTCAAACTTCTCCACGCCCATTCCATCGGGCCGAAGCGAAAATAACTTAGCCAGGTATGACTATAAATAATTTGAATACCCCATACCGCTGCCAGTACATAATATATTTCATGACGTTGCAATTTACCATACATACCAAAACCAATACCGTAGAAAAACAAACCACATAGCAATGATTGCACCAGGTAATTAGTAAACGCCATTTGCCCTACAGGGCGCAGAAGGGCGAATAACCATTTAAACCAACCGGATTTATATAATAACATGATCAGCCCCAATATTCCTATTGACCGGAATGTGCGGGATAGCTCATAAAATGCAAAAGAAGTTTTTTTTGTGTACTCAAACCAGTTGAATTGGGTATCAACCATTGGCTGCAGCCTGAAATAAGATAAAGTCAACCCCACACCGAGCCCCACTATACACATACACCAATAAACTTTGAAAGGCGCCTGCCCTGTCAATATCCCCATTTTAAAAAACGCCATACCCAGGAACATGAATAACAATACATCCCACAAACCATAAAAAAGATACCTTACTAAATTATCAATATAGATACTCGTTCTGTATTCGTACAAATTTTTATAGCTTCCGGTGGTTTTCTGAATATCTTTTTCCATTCGCTTTACTTTGCTCTCATGGGTGCTTTTTTCTTTGAACTCCTGCATGGCCCCAAGTTCTTCTTTTTGAATAGCGTTAAGTTTTATTTTAGTAGTGTCAATAGCCGCAATTACCTCCCCTCTATGAATAATTTCTTTTTCATGGTAAAGATCCCTGTTTTCTCTTGTCATCATAAACAGGAAACAAAACCCTGCTCCTATCAACAAAGCTTTAGGCGATAATTTGCGAAAGGCAAACATCACCATTCCAAGAACAGCATAATCAAGTAAAATATCTCCGAACCACAACAGTATAAAAACATCAAACAGTGAAAAGACCATTAACCATAACTGGCGGCGGAAAAAATAATCTGCGGGCATCATCCCTCCCAGTCTTTTTTCTTTACCCCCGATAAACAAAAGAATACCGGCGCCAAACAACATAGAGAAGATGGCCCGTTGTGTGCCTTCAGGAAACCACTGTACAAAATTCCATGCTTTAAAATCAATGGTACCCCATTCATTCAGTAAGGAAGGATCATGCTGAACAGGCATGGGCAGCGCAAAGGCTGGCATATTCATTAATAAAATACCAAGAATAGCAAAACCCCTGAGGCTGTCAAGAATAATAATTCTTTCCTGCTGGCTTACAGGTGCAGTTAAAACTGTTATTGAATCTTTTGTCATTTTATAGATTGCTTACCGGAAAATTTTATCCGATTCCCGGAGTATCTCCTGCTGCATTATTTTTTCTAAATGGTTGCATCTTCCAATACGTCAAACTTCTCCACGCCCATTCCAAAGGGCCGAAACGGAAATACCTTAACCATATATGGCTCCAGGTAATTTGAAGCAACCATGTTGCTCCTACTACATAATATATTTCATGACGTTGCAGTTTGCCGTACATACCCAAACCAATACCATAGAAAAACAAACCTACCAGCAAAGATTGCATCAGGTAATTGGTAAATGCCATCTGGCCAACAGGCCGCATCAATGCGAAAAACCATTTAAACCATCCTGATTTATATAGCAGCATGATCAACCCAAAAATACCGATGGCCCTGAAGGTGCGGGATATTTCATAAAACTCGATAGAAGTATTTTTGGTAATCTCAAACCGGTTGAACTTATAATCAATCAATGGCTGAAGACGGAAGTAAGAAAGAACCAGTCCTAAACCGATTCCGCCAATAAACAAACCCCAGTAAATTTTGGAAGAAGCCTGTCCTGTTAAAATACCTGATTTAAAAAATGCCATACCGAGAAGCATAAATAATAAAATGTCCCAGATACCAAAGTAGGTATAATACAGTTCTCCCTCTAAGCTTCGTTCACTCTGGTATTCATAAAAACCACCATAACTACCCTGCACGTTTTTCAGGTTATTTTTCATTTTTTTTATCTTTCCTTCGGGGCTTGCCTTTTCTTTAAATTCTGTCATGGCGCCCAGGTCTGCTTTTTGTTCGTCTGTCAGTTTGGTTACAGTCGTATCCATTTTTGCTATCATCTCGCCTTTGGATATCATTTTTCTGTCCCGGTACGCATCCACGTTTTCCCTTGCAGTTTGCAACAAAAGACTTAGTACGGCGGCAATGATCAATGCTTTAGGAGATAAACGGCGAAAAGCAAAAGCCACCATACCAATACAGGCATAATGAAATAAAATATCCCAAAACCATAAAAGAACAAATGCATTAAACAATCCAAAGACCAATAACCACAACTGCCGGCGAAAAAAGTAATCAGCCGGCCACAGGCCCTCTACTTTCTTTTCTTGTCTTGTTACAAATAAAATAATACCGCCCCCGAATAACATAGAGAATAAAGCCCGTTGACTACCTTCCATAAACCAATCAATAAAATACCAGGTTTTAAAATTCACGGTACCCCATTCATTAAGTACAGAAGGATCATGAATAACAGGGTCGGGCAAAGCAAAGCCGGGAATATTCATTAATAATATCCCGAGAATGGCGATGCCACGCAGGGAGTCAAGAATAATAATACGTTCGGATTGACTGACAGGCGCAGCCAGGTTCGTTGACATGTTGTGTTGGTTTTGGTGGTAATAAAAGCAGGGTAAGATTGCTTACGCAGGGCAGGAAAGAAAAACAAGTTACTGTTTTCTGTGAGTTATTGCAAAACAGCTTTCATCATCGGGCCAAGACGCTCTGCCCATTTTTTATATTCTTTGCCGGAAGGATGTAATCCATCATTAGCTAACAGGGAAGCATCATACTTTGCTTCTCTTGTGGAAGGGGTAATATCAAGATAACTACAGAAGTTCTGCAATGTTACTTCTTTATTGATAGCATTGAACTGATCAATTTGCTTACGGGTAAAAGCGGTATCAGAAAACATAGCAAACGGCGTAACGCTATAATCAGGGATAGAAAGTACATAGACACGTTCGCGGCGGTTGCCTGCCAGTTGAATGGCCTTATATAACAGGTTAGCAAATCGCTGGCGGTAACCCGTGGTATCATGCCGCTGGTACTGATCATTTACACCGATCAGCAAGCTAACCACATCATAAGTGGCTGGCGGGTTTTGCGCCGTGACCGCATCCTGCAGGTTGTTGGTTGTCCAGCCGGTAGTGGCAATGATCTGCGGCGCATCCATATTGATTCCCTGGTCTGTCAGCCATTTTCTTGTTTGAACAGGAAAACGGTCTGTCTCAGGAACGCTTTGACCAATAGTATATGAATCGCCTAAGGCAAGGTATTTTTTTGCTGTAGTAGTTACAGGAGATGTTGCGGGCGGCGTTACAGGAGGAGAAGCGACAGGCGGCGTATAAGTATCCTTTTTACGACAGTTAAACAGCACTAAAGACAAACAAATTATGGCCAGCGTTTTTACCATGCTATAAATACGTTTGAACCAAAGAAATAGTTTTATTAAAAATCCAGTTGGTAACTGATCACCGGGACAAACCCTGATAGTTTTTTATATATCCATTGGTTGGCAACAGGGTCAAAACGATAACTCAATCCGTCCGTATTTTTTATTCCCATGATGTTTTGTATATCCAATGCGATCATCCACGCTGTTTTCTTTCTGTCCTTACGCAAGGACAACCTTGCATCCGCTCTGAAATAGGCAGGCACCTTATCAGTGAATGCCCTTGATTCATCGAGCAACGGTTTTCGTGAATTAATGGAAACGCTGGTTAATAAAGGAGTGATAGGTACGCCGCCATTATACAGTATTTTACCACCGATGACAAAGGTTCGCTCCTTTTTCCATTTCCATTCCCTGCCTGCTGTTAGTGAACCTGCCGTGCGGCTATTGTATTGCGTATTATATGTTTTACCATTCAATGGCTGGTAAGTAGAATTGTAAATAGAAAATCCGGTTAGTACAAATAATCCTTTGGAGAAAAATTTCTCCATGCTTATATCAACTCCTGTATTGCTCCCTTTACCTTTGCTTACCAATGGTTCATTGGCATAGCCATCTATCATATTAAGCAGCCAGAAAGTACGGTTGGCGCTATTGACTACCGGAATGCGTGTCAGTTTTTGCAAATAACCTTCTATATGAAACCGCCATCCTTTTTTCAGCAATGCATCATACGCCGCAATAAAATGGGCTGAACGCATGATATCAAGTTCAAGATTAGGAAATGTATTACCCGGCCCTTTATAAAAATAAGAACCCAGTGGAAGTGTTTTACCATACAATCCTGTTGCAAAACTTACTGTGTGATTAGTATTGATCCTGTACTGCAAATTAAACCGCGGCTCCACAGAACTTGTTTTATTCAAAGCCAGGTAAAGATAGTGCAGCCCTGCATTAACCGTAAGTTTAGTCCCGGGCTTCCAGCTTAGTTGCGTATACGGTTGCCATTGCCAGGTATTGCCATCGCCGTCTATTACATTGTTCCGGTAGGTAGCAAGGAGATAATCATAGAAACTCTGAGTGAATCCATAACCGATCCGGCTGCCAAATGCCCCGGTCTTCCATGTCAGCTTTGTACCAAACTTAGTAGTATAATGAATGGCAAATGACAGGCGGTTGTTCTTATACAATTCATCGTTGACCGTATAAGCAGTCTTGGAACTATTCAATGTATCATCCACAAAACTGATCTGTTGCCCCATCATGACAACAGATGTTTTCAATAATCCATTTTTCCCAACCTGTAAACTATGCCCGGCGCCAACGGCACCCATATTAGTTTTAAAATCATAGATCGCATAGTCATCATATTCATCCCACTCATTTACATCTTCTATCGCCGAATAATCTTCTTTACTCAAACCACCGATTCCCCATATATTAAAAATGGATTTATTATTCCCGGATGGGAAATTAAGGTTGAATGAAAGATCCTGGAAAGTATTATTCTCCCGCTCGCCGGTAAGGTGAAAACCCAGCTTATTTAAAATACCGAGAGTAGAGTAGCGGAAATTAACGAGATAAGAACTTCTGCCTTTTTCAAAAGGTCCTTCTGCGGAGAAATCAAGCCCGATCAAACTGGCTTTGAATGTATATTGATCTTTGTCTTTATTTCCTTTTCTAAAACGCATATCGAATACACCGGATAGCGCGTCACCATATTCAGCCGGAAAGCCTCCTGTTGAAAAATCAGAATTATCCAGCATACTGCTGCTGAAAACAGTGATACCTCCACCACTTGATCCTTTACGGGCAAAATGATTGGGATTGGGAATATCAATTCCTTCCAAACGCCATAACATAGTGGCTGCTGAGTTACCTCTTATAATAATATCACTTCTTGCATCCCGCACTGGTTGCACTCCCGGAAAACTCATCGCCATACGGCTTGGATCATTTACACTCGCTGCATATCGTTGTGTTTCTTCCGGTGTGAATGATCGTGTACTTACGACAGATGATTTGTTGACCGGTTGCTTGGGGTTACGGGCAGCTTTTACCACCACTTCCGATTGCTGCTGGTAACGTTGCTCCATTTCAATGACCAGTTCCAGTTCCCTGGCGCTGTTGAGAATGATATTATCGGTAATATAATTTTCGTATCCGCTATAGGTACATTGAATACGCCGGCGGCCGACAGGTATTTTTGATAAAATGAAACTGCCGGTTTCATTCGTCGTCACGGTTTGCTGCACACTATCTTCTGCTATTGACACCGTAGCCCCTGCTAATGGACGGCGGCTGTCTTTATCTATTACGGTACCTTTAATGGATTGGGTGATGTCTTGTGCAAAAGAGCAGGCACAAATAAAAGCAAGTAGGCCAAACAAGCCAGCTTTTTTTCGCATAAGCCCGGGGGTTTGACAGTAAATTACAAAATTGATTTCTCTTTGTAACTATGATTTGGCAAATGGATGGGGCGGGTTCATCATTTGACCGGTCAGTAGGACCGCAGCTTCATGACAGATTCATTCAGTCTCCCTTTCGCCATAAAATTATTTTCCAGGTCTATGGAAAAAGGTATCGGCGTATCCAGTGAAGCACAACGCATAACCGGCGCATCCAATAATACAAAGCAGTTTTCTGCTATCCAGGCAGCGATTTCCCCGCCAATGCCGCCCGTCAATGTATCTTCATGCAGGATCAGCACTCTTCCTGTTCGTTGCACCGCTTCACGAATGGCTATATAGTCCAGTGGTAATAATGTCCTCAGATCAAGTATATCAATAGAAATTTCAGGATGTTCAGCCGCGTAATCTTCTGCCCAATGCACCCCGGCTCCGTAGGTGATGATACTTACTTCATCACCTTCTCTTACATGCCTCGCTTTGCCTATTTCAATTTCATAATAATCTTCCGGCACCGCTCCGCTTACGGAACGATATAATGCTTTATGCTCAAAATACAGAACCGGGTTAGGATCATTAATAGCCGCTATCAATAACCCTTTTGCATCTATCGGTGTAGAAGGATATACCACTTTCAATCCCGGGGTATGCACAAACCATGCTTCATTGCTTTGTGAATGAAAAGGTCCGGCGCCAACACCACCGCCTGTTGGCATTCGTATTACTACATCTCCATTTTGTCCCCAGCGATAATGAATCTTCGCCAGGTTATTAATGATCTGGTTAAAGCCCACTGTTACAAAATCAGCGAACTGCATTTCCATCATACACTTATAACCCTCCAGGCTTAATCCTAATGCAGCGCCAACAATTGCGCTTTCACACAAGGGAGTATTTCTCACTCTTTCTTTTCCAAATTCATTTACAAATCCTTCAGTGATCTTAAATGCGCCGCCGTATTCAGCAATATCCTGTCCCATCAATACCAGGTTGGGATGTTGCTGCATAGATTGGTAAAGGCCTTGTTTGATGGCATCAATAAGACGAAGGTCTGATACCTGGTGTCCGAAGTCTGAATTAACTGCCGAATTATCAATGACTCTGGCTTCCGGCTTCTGGCTTCCGGCTTCTGATTTCTCTGCGTACACATCATTTAATTCAGTCTCTGTATCCACAACGATCGGGCTTGAAGCAAAACCAACCTGCAATTCGCTTTCTATTTTTTCTTTGAATTCGCTTTTTATATTCTCCGTATCATTTTCCCGTAATACACCCGAGTATAAAAGATACTGCTCAAAATTTTTAATCGGGTCTTTCATCTCCCATAGTTTGAAAAGTTCCTGCGGTACGTATTTGGTACCACTTGCTTCTTCATGTCCCCGCATACGGAAGGTGGTACATTCAATAAGATAGGGTGCCTGGTGTTTTATACAATAGTCCCTTACTCCTTTGATAGTATCATACACCGTCAATAAATTATTACCGTCTATCTGCGTTCCTTCCATACCATAACCTTTCGCTTTATCTACCAGGCTGATACACCGGTATTGCTCTTCGGTTGGCGTACTTAATCCATAACCGTTATTCTCTATTATAAAAATTACAGGAAGGTTCCATACAGCGGCTACATTCAATGCTTCATGAAAATCACCTTCGCTGGTGCCACCATCCCCTGTGAAAGCGATGGATGCCTTGCTCTCTTTACGAAGTTTATACGCCAATGCCACACCATCCGCAATAGCCAGTTGCGGACCCAGGTGGGATATCATGCCACAGATATAGTGTTCCTTATTTCCAAAATGAAAACTTCTTTCCCTTGCTTTGCTGTATCCTTGCTGCGAGCCCTGCCATTGCATGAATAATTTACTCAATGGCATATTACGGGTAGTGAACACACCAAGATTTCGATGCAGTGGCATGATCCATTCATCTTCCTGCATGGCGAGTGCGGCGCCTACTGCAATAGCCTCCTGCCCGATACCGCTAAACCATTTTGATATTTTTCCCTGCCGCAACAGCACCAGCATTTTTTCTTCTATCATGCGGGGCCATAACAGGCTGCGGTAAAAATGAACGAGTTGTTCATTAGACAAATTTTTACGATCGAATTGCATGGGTGCAATTTCCACTATTCAAATGGAATTAACAAAGAGGTTTGATGAAGTAATTAAGATGACTGCTGCCTGTCTTCTTCCCTGAACAATAAATAAGTGATGACAGTGAGTAATAAACTAAATAAAAGCCCCCATCCAAAACTGTCTATCTGGAAACCGTTTACCCAGTCACTGGCTAATAATACGGTGATGGTATTAACAATAAATAAAAAAAGTCCGAAAGTGAGCAATGTAAGCGGTAAGGTCAGAATGATCAGCAGCGGTCTGAGGAATACATTGAGCAGGCCAAGTACAATAGCAAACCAGATGGCTGTGCCATAACTATCTACATGTACACCCGGAAGTACTTGTGCCAGTATAAAGGTGATGGCTGCGGAAACCAGTAAGCGGATGATCAATTTCATTATTGTAATTACAGGTAACCGGCGGGTTTGTTGCAGTAAACAGTAGCCGGGGACTGTTAATTCAAAGATAAAATAAATGCCTGTCCGGGTGTGTAAATGATAAACTTTCGCATCTTACACCAAACTTGTGTGTATGAAAATACTGTCTGCTTCTGCCGTAGTGTTTATTTTCAGTATCACGGCTTTTAATCCCTCCGCATTACCGGAAAACCGGAATAAATTTAGTACTACCCATACTATTACAGGCAAAGAGCCCAAAATACAGGTAGCCATTTTGCTGGATGTTAGTGGCAGTATGAGCGGGCTGATAGAGCAGGCTAAGGCGCAACTATGGAATATGGTGAGTGTAATGGGCAGGGCCAAATGTGAGAATGGTAATCCTAAGATAGAAATTGCACTGTATATATACGGGCAAAGTGAAAAAGGTGTAAATAATGATTTTATAAAACAGGTTACGCCTTTTAGTTCTGATCTTGACCAGCTTTCACAGGAATTGTTCAGGCTTACCACTACGGGCAGCGATGAATATTGTGGTAAGGTGATATATACCTCTCTTAATGAACTTGGCTGGGATACCAACTCCTCCAATTATAAAGTGATCTTTATTGCAGGCAACGAGAGTTTCTTACAGGGTGATATCGTTTATACAAAAGCCTGTGACGAAGCAAACAAAAAAGGAGTGATCGTCAATACTATTTTCTGTGGCGACAGGCTGGAAGGAATAAAAGAACACTGGAACCTGAACGGAGAATGTGGTAATGGTAGCTATACAAACATCAACCAGGATGCAAAGCTGGAAGATATTGTGACACCGTATGACAGTACTTTGTTTGCGCTTAATAATAAATTGAATGGAACCTATATATTCTATGGAAATAAAGGCGAAGCAAAATTAAAGGCACAAACCCGTGTGGACGAACTGAATTATGGTTTTAATACTTCTGTAGCGGCTAAAAGAGTTGTTGCCAAAAGCAAATCAAATGTTTATAGAAACGGAGGCTGGGATTTTGGAGATGCCTATGCCAGCGATAGCACTTTTATTGAAAAAGTAGATATTAAGACACTGCCAGATAGTTTAAAAAACAAAAGCCGTACGGAATTAAAACAAATTGTAGTTGCCAAAAATTATGAACGCGGTCTTATTCAAAAAGAAATTGCAACGACCAATACTCAACGTGAAGTCTATATAGCTGCTGAAAGAGCAAAAGCCGCTACCAGCAATCATGCCGCCACACTCGAAACAGAAGTAGAGAAAATAATCAAGGATCAGGTAAAACGATTTAATATGATCATTGAGTAACGATGACCGCTAACTCAAACAACCACTAATTCATAAAAATCTTCCGGGTTAAAATATTTCTGCGCAAGACCCTGTATCTCTTCCGCTGAAATAGATTTGATCGTACTAATTGAGTTGTAGAAATAATTTTCATCCAGCCCGTTCAATATAATGTTCTTCCAGCGGGCAATGATCTGGAAAGGTCCATCAAGGTCGCCGAGGATACTTCCCATCATATAATTGCGTACGAGTAAAAGTTCTTCTTCATCCACCAGTTCCTCCCGCAGGTCTTTCATTTCTTTATAGATTTCGGTAATGGCAGCTTCGCAAACATCTTTGCCCGCTTCCGTACTGACCATCCACGCCGATTCATGAATATGGTTCTGAATGAAACTATGGATGCCATACGTGTACCCTTTGTCCTCCCGGATATTCGTCATCAGCCTTGACCCGAAGAAACCGCCAAACAAACTGTTCAGTACCTGCACTTTTAAGAAATCCGGGTGATGACGATTGGGAAAAGGCCTTGCAATACGGATAGAGCCCTGCACACCATCTTTATCATTAGTAACGCGAAACTTCTTTTCCGCGGATGGTTGCGCAACAATTGCTTTTGACGCCACCGCATTGTTGCCGAGGTCGCCAAAGTTTTCATTCAGCAATGGCTCCAGGTTGCCAGGCAATTTTCCCGCAACGAACATTACGAATTTTCCCCGCCGGTAATACTGATCATAAAAATTAATAAGCTGCTGTCTATCCAGTTTGTCAAAATCTTCTTCTTTACTGTACTTCCCATAGGGATGCTCTTCACCGTACAAATAAACATCTATCAAACGTCCTGCGATAAAATCACTTTTCTTCAGGCTTACCTTCAGCCGTTGCTTCATGTTTTGTTTATAGACTGCCAGTTCTTCTTCGGGCATCGTAGAATCCGTCAGCAATTCCTTTACCGCCGGTAACAGTTCACCAACATGTTTCGTAAGGCAATGAAGAGATACCGTAGCCGTTTCATTATGGCAGGCCCTGTTCAGGTACGAACCATAGTATTCGAAATGCTCATTGACCTGGAAAGCTGATTGGGTACTTGTGCCATTCTTCAGCATGAAGTTGGCAGTAGCGGCCACCAGGTTTTGATCTTCATACCAGTTACCGGCAGAAAATACCCACTCTATCGCCATTACATCTTCAGCACCTGCATCAATCGTATATACATCCACTCCATTCTTTAGTGTAAGTTTTTTATACGGCTTTAGCTGTAGTTTTAAATTGACCGCATCTACTATTTTCGGCGCGATTTTCCTGTCCGGCGTTTTTATCGTTTCTATCATAATTAACTCCCTGAATAATAATATAGCGTGTTGCTGTTTTCCTTTCTGAAAATATTCCTGCTCTCCTGTAAAATATCTTCTGTTGTGACAGAAGCATATTTTTCCAGCTCAAAGTTCATCCATGATGCATCACCCAGGATTTCATAATAGGCAAGGCTGTTGGCCCTGCTCATGACGCTCATGTCCTCAAAAGCCATCATACTTTCTGTTTTATTTTTTACTTTCTGCAGTTCCGTCTCCGCTACCAGTATATTTTTCATTTTATCAAGTTCTGTCTCTACTGCCGCTTCAGCGTCTTCCATTTTTATTCCTTTCACCAGTTTGCCTTCTATACAAAGTAATCCAGCATCCGCTGTTCCAAAATGATAACATTCAATATTGCTGAACAGTTGTTTCTCCTTTACCAGCGACTGGTATAATCTTGATGACCCTCCGCCACTGAGAATATCACCCAGCAGGTCCGTGATGTAATACCGCCTGTCCAGTCTTGGATAAATATGCCAGCATTTGTACAATGCATCCAATGGCACATTGGCTTTTACTTCTAACTTACGTCCTTCTTTTTGCTCCGGCTCCAGTGGTACATTTCGTTTATATTTTTCACCGGAAGGAATATCGCCAAACCATTTTTCTGCCAGGGCCTTTACTTTTTCTGTGGTCACATTGCCGGCTACTACCATCACGGCATTAACAGGGCGGTAAAATTTAAAGAAGAATTCTTTTACTTCTGCCAGCTTCACATTTTCAATGTGCGATAGTTCTTTGCCGATCGTCATCCAGCGGTAAGGATGCCTTGTATAAGACAGGTCCCTCATCTTATGCCATACATCACCATAGGGCTTGGCGATATAATGTTCCTTGAACTCCTCTACGACTACTTTGCGCTGCACATCTAAACTTTTTTCACTGAACGCCAATGAAAGCATCCGGTCACTTTCCAGCCAGAATGCTGTTTCCAGGTTCTCGGCAGGCAATTGAATATAGTAATTAGTAAGATCATCGGTGGTATAGGCGTTGTTTTCGCCGCCTGCCATTTGCAATGGTTCATCATAATTAGGAATATTGATTGAGCCGCCAAACATCAGGTGTTCAAACAAATGGGCAAATCCTGTTTTTTCGGGATTCTCATCCCGGGCGCCTACATCATACATAATATTCATCACAGCCATCGGCGTGGATGTATCCTGGTGAACGATCACCCTTAAACCGTTGGCCAGGGTGAATTTTTCGAATTGTATCATATTGCTAATAACAGTGGCTAAAAGATAAAGGTTGTATTCCTTCTTTAAAAAAAACCTGCGTCGTAACCGGGGTTCAGCGCAGCTATTCGAAATAATCTGCAAAAGTATTGAAAAATAGTACTCCGCTGACAGGAGCAAAGATTGTATTATTACAGATCAAAGAATATTCTTTACTTTAAAATTAAACTCTACCAGCTCTCCGCTGCGCCTTATTATAAATTTTAGTTTTTCATTGGCGGCCTGCAGCGTTGTCTTATACTGATTGAGATTTTGTGAAAAATTATTATTGATGGCTACTACTACATCGCCTTCTCTCAGCCCGGCCAGTTCCGCCGGAGATTTGATAGCTACGTCGCCTATTACTACCTGGCCGTCTATAAAATATAATTCAATACCGGAGTAAGAATAATCAAACGGGTCGCGGAAATGTGTATTCGGAATAAGGTAAATTTCTTTTTTTTCATAATTAAGGATAGCATTAAAACGGCGCAAAATATCATTACCTATCAATCCGCCGAGATACGGATACGAGGTTACGTTGTATACATCATCAAAAATATAAGTAGGAATATTCCGGAAACGGTATGGTCCAAGCTTGAGTTCTTTGACTACCGTCAGGTGCATATCAATCTTACCGCCCACTCCTTCGCCTTCTTTGGCCCATAATTTTCTCTTTTTATAAAGCACCGCGCTGTCTTCTGTAAAATCTTTTGAAAGCATCAGGCATACGCCTGCACCTATATCATGAAGAAACTTTGCCACATGTGTAGTGCCGTCTTTTATCCTTGCAGACTGAACCGGCAATGTGCTCATCACGGGTTTGAAAAGATAGCCGCCTCTCGGATAACGAATACTGCCCCTGCTCCAAAAATCAAGTTTCAGGCTGTCGTAATCTATCTTAACGATATAGCGGCTCAATACCGAATATCCAATAATACCATCTATACGTTCCCCATATACCGTGGTAAGAATAGAATAATCATTAACATGGAAGTCGAGGCTGTCAATAAGAAGCCGGGGAAACCGGAGTTTTCTTTTATATAAAAACCCCACCTTCCTGATACCAGCTATTCCCCGGATGGTTCTCTCAGAAGGTTCCGGGCGCAATTTCAATTCGGCTACAGTAGTAGAGTCCAGGGAAATACCACTGCTCCCGCTGTCAAGGATAAAATTAAGCGTATCGGAAAAATCATCTAACAGGGCATGCAATATCACTACTCCGCCGGTAAGCTGGGTAAAGGGGATGCGGGTCAATAACCTGGAGGGAGGTTCAATAAATTCTTCCTGTGCCTTAATAACCGGGGTTAGAAGGAACAAGGCTAACGCCGTTCCGAAGATCTTTTTCTTCATGCAGTTCATTTAGTAAGCAATGGTTAGAAATAATAAGACAAGTCATACCATTAAAATGATGCAACGCCGGTTATTATAAATAAATGTACTGCATTGGCGGGCTTATTCAAAACCGTTTAACCTATTTCTTGTTATATAAGCCTGTAAACACTGTTTAAAGTTGGTCAAAGGTATGCTATACCTGCCCGGCATTTACCCGGTTAATCTTACAGGTTTTAAAGCTGTTTCAATGATTACCCTTTAATTTTGATCCCTGGAATGAGTATGCAATTAAAAGAACTGTACGATAAAGCTTCAGCATTTGGCTTTCTTACTGTAGAAGAAGGGGTGTTTCTTTACCATCATGCGCCATTAACAGACCTGATGTTCATAGCTGATGAACTAAGGAAAAAGCAGGTACCACATGGAAAAGTGACCTGGCAGATAGACCGGAATGTAAACACCACCAATGTGTGTATCGCCAATTGCAAGTTTTGCAATTTCTACCGCATACCCGGACATCCCGAAGCCTATATCACGGATATGCCGGTTTACCGGAAAAAGATAGAAGAGACATTCAAATATGGTGGCGACCAGTTGTTATTGCAGGGTGGTCATCATCCTGACCTGGGCCTTGATTTTTATGTCAATACATTCCGGCAGATAAAACAAGAATATCCAACCATAAAGCTGCATACATTAGGTCCGCCCGAAGTAGCGCATATCACCAAGCTGGAGAAAAGTACACACCGTGAAGTATTGATGGCATTAAAAGAAGCAGGGATGGATTCTTTACCCGGCGCTGGTGCAGAGATTCTGATTGACCGTGTACGACGATTGATCAGCAAAGGTAAATGCGGCGCACAGGAATGGCTGGATGTAATGCATGAAGCGCATAAATTGAACATTACTACGTCAGCCACTATGATGTTTGGTCATGTAGAAACTATTGAAGAACGTTTTGAGCATTTAATACGATTAAGAGAAGTACAAAGCCGTAAGCCTGAACAGGCAAAAGGATTTTTAGCATTCATCCCATGGACCTTCCAGGATGTGGACACTTTGCTGGCGAGAATACGCGGTGTACATAATCTTACTACACCGGAAGAATATATCCGCATGATCGCATTAAGCCGTATCATGTTGCCGAATGTAAAGAACATACAGGCTTCGTGGTTAACAGTCGGCAAACAAACAGCGCAGCTTTGCTTAAATGCCGGCGCCAATGATTTTGGTTCTATTATGATAGAAGAAAACGTGGTCAGTGCCGCCGGTGCGCCACACAGGTTTACTTATAAGACCATACAGGATGCTATTAAAGAAGCGGGCTTTGAACCACAACTACGCAATCAGCAATATGAGTGGAGAGATATACCTGAGATGATAGAAGAACAGGTGATTAATTATTAATCCCCTTCTGCGAAGGGGCTTTATAAATTTTCTAAAAGAAAACTGATAACAGTTAAAAAGCTTCAATGAAAAATACATTTACATGGTTCAAAAAAATTGGCATAGCAGAAGGTATTTCCTTCCTGGTCTTATTACTGATAGCCATGCCATTGAAATATTTTGCAGGCTTTCCTTTAGCAGTTACTATAGCCGGTTCTTTACATGGGATCTTATTCATTGCCTTTTTAATACTGGCATGGGAAATAAAAAATGAACCGGTAGTACTTAAATGGAAAAAGAATTTTGCCTGGCTGGCTATCTGTTTCCTGGCTTCTATTCTTCCACTCGGAACCCTGGTATTGGACAGCCGTTTAAAAAAAGAACAGCAACGACAATAATTTTTTTACCGGATTTCAGTAACTTTAGTATTCACCAAAGAAAAAGGAGGTATTCATGCAATCTGCAGATCATTCATGGAAACCTTCGGTCGGTATCGCCTGACCGGGTTACTCCATTCAAATATCTGTTGGCACCAGAAGTGCCAGGGCCATTCCGGTAAACCGGGGTGGCTTTTTTTGCTTCGTCCCACTTCGAACATTTCTTACTAAAATTGGATGGTATTCCGGATGGTCCTCGCAATGACGTTACTCCCTGATGAGATAAAAGTTTCTATTCCATAATCTGTTCTATGTGCGCCAGCCTTCCGTCTCTTGTCATGCCTTCAATGATCACACGAAAAGCTTTACTTACATCATTATTGTAAAAAGTAAGAACTACCTGTCTCTTTTGCGGCGATGCAATAACAGCCGGGTTCCAGTATAATGTAGTGCGGAGATCCGGCTGATCATTACCGGGTTTAAAAGACGCATGATTGGGCGAATAAAATTCTTTAATCTGTGTGTAGCCAAATATCTTATTGTTGGATAACCCTTTGCCGGGTTCCGACTTTACATCATTACCACGCCGGGTATAGATAGCGATTGCTCCGTTTGCTCCGTTGAACCCACCCATAAACGGCGGGCGAAAGACTTTTATGTAAGCAACATCGTTCACACTTAATGAAGATATAAAGCTGATATCAGCCGCTACTTCATCAAGGTATAATTGAGGGGCGCCACCGCGCCATTGCAGTGAAGGTGTTGCGCCTCCTGTATTTATCTGCAACCCCGCTACTTTTCCCTGTAAATAATTAAATATATTACCGGCGCTTGTCGAAAAAGGATCATTCAGCAGATCAAACTGGTAACCATCGCCGCCACTGAAGAGGCCTGAAGCATACTTTTCATCCATTAACTGCACCGGGCTTTTTCCCCTGCTTCTGACTGTTACATTTTCCAGCGTTTTTATCTTCATTCTTTCCGCTAACTGGTTAGCTTCATCCGCCAGCTTCCACTGCCGGTAAAAACCTGTTGTATCAGGCCATGTGTTATCCGCACCGGCAACAGGCGCAGTTATGGAAGGAGCCGGCAACCTATCAGTCATGAATTGTACGGAAGCATCATTCAATCCCTTTGCCTTCTGAAACTGGTAATGAACATGGGCTGTATCAAAGAGAATGGTAGAAGGGTCCCTGAATGTGCCGTCAGACTTTAATGGCACTACTATAAAATTTCCCTCTCCATCCTTTTGTTTTACGATCAAAATGATCTCTGTACCCGGTAATATCTGCCCGGGCATTACGCCATATACTTTACCGGATAAAGAAATGTAGGCCGTATCCCTTTCAAATCTCAGTTTTGGGTTTTTTCCGGCAATCACTTCCTGCCATTTATAACGCCGCCATCCGTGTGTCAGCATAACCAGGTCAAGTCGCTGGCTTACCGAATCCGTATTGCCTGAAAAATAATAAGCCGGGTTATATATATCCCCTTTCAACTCGCTGCTGAGAAAAAGATGCGAAACGATAGTATTACTGCTGTCAGTTCCGATAGCGGCATCAGTGACGGATACAGATAAATTTGCGATCAAACTATCCGGTACCGTTATTTTTATTTCATTCCTTGCTCGTTTATTCATTCCCCAGTGTTGCACTTCCATTTCGGGATAAAAAAGATAATCTTCATTATTTATATAGGTAATCCGTTCCGCCAACGCATTCCATTGTTTATCAAAAACAGTGATCGTCAGTATTCCGGTTGGGAGCTCCTTTACAGGAATAGTTGCTTTTATAAAAGGGGTATTGGTCGCTTTTGCTAATTTAAAAGCCAGGTGCTGGTGCATCATGCCTACTATATGAACAGTATCGGATGCTGCAGCCGCATCCGGTGTATAGCGAACATTGAAATAGCGGTTACTTCCCGCTACTGTTACCTGTAATGAAACACCACCCTGTTTTATAGAAGGTAATGCTGCAGTACGCTCCACATTTTTTTCATCTTTCCATTTAGCCGTATAACTAAGACCCGGCTCCGGCAGGAGAAGGAAATAACCCATGCCATCATGCATCGTTTTAAGACTATCCGTTATTTTCCCTCTGCTGTCAAGAATAACACCTTTTATTTTCACGGGCCGGCCCCACTGATCATTCGCTTTAAAGGCGACTTTATTGCTGATCCCTGCTATGGCATCTCCGCCTTCCGGGAAAAAACTGACGGAAGGAATGATCGCATTCTGTTTTACAGGCTGGCTGGCATTTTTAGAAATTACCGGGATAGTTTTATCGTATAAAAAAGCAGAGTCAAAATTCAGCATCCATTTAGTATAAGCCCTTACATGTATATACCTCCCTTTGAAATCTGCAGGTATATCAAACTGCCCGTTGGTGGCGGCCTCTATTACCGGGCTGACGGAATGCTGCAACAGGCTGCCCTTATCATCTATCCAGTCAACATATACTGTTTTACTTTGATCGGCGGGAAAAATTTCATTCATCAGGTAGGCTTTGAACCAGATCGTCTCCCCGGCTGAATAAGCTGATTTGTCATAATGCAAATACATTCTTTCGGGGCTGTATTTTTCTGCATAATTGACGATGGCCTCATCAATATTTTGCGCTTTTACTGTAAAGCAGGCTAAAAGAATAACACTGGTAATAATTATGGCTGATCGGAGGGTAAATGACATTTTTTTTCTATAAGAATTCATGACTGAAATTACAGTAGTATCTGAAATGAATAAAGGGGTTAACAGTTTTACAACAAAATAGTTTCCCCGGGTGAAATGTACACCGAAAATTACACTTGTATATTCAGCTTTTTATGGTAAACCGGTAACCCACCTTATGGATCGTTTCAATTGTGACAGCCGGTTCTGCTGCCAGCAATTTCCGTAATCGTGCCAAAAAAACATCCATACTTCTCCCCAGGAAAAAATCATTCTTTCCCCAGACATGTAACAGGATGTCTTCCCTTCTTAATACTTTGTCGGGGTGTTCACAAAGAAACGTAAGCAGTTCAGCTTCTCTTTGTGTCAGTGTTATTGTTTCTTCTCCTCCTGCCAATTTTAATTCCTGTGGCGTAAACGTAAAACGTCCAATAGAAAAAGATGCCGGGGATGGGCTGATCAGCAGTTTATTTCTCCGGAGAAATACATTGATCCTTGACAATAATTCTTTCATGCTAAAAGGTTTGACAACATAATCATCAGCCCCCGCGGCGAAACCCTTTAGTTTATCTTCTTCCAGTGACTTGGCTGTTAGAAAAAGAATAGGAATTATATCGCTTTTTTGCCTGATCTTTTTGGCCAGGCTGAATCCATCGCGGTACGGCATGTTCACATCAAGGATACAGAGATCGGGATCCATTTTTTGATAATACTCCCAGGCTGTTTCTCCATCCGGGCAATTAATAACCTGGAAGCCGGCTTCTTCCAGGTTATCCTTAATGATAAACCCAAGTTGAAGATCATCTTCGGCTACCAGTATTTTTATTTTTTGTTGCATAAAACATTATTGAAGCGGCAATTCAATGGTGAAAATGCTCCCTTTACCCGGCTCACTTTCTACTTTTATTTTACCCCCGTGGGCTACGACTATTTTTTTAACAAAGGAAAGACCCAGTCCAAATCCTTTGGCAGTGTAAGTATCCTCCTTCCTGATCCTGAAAAATTTTTTAAAAAGATTTTTTATCTGGTCTTTCTCTATCCCTATCCCGTTATCCTTCACAGAAAGGATCATCAGGCTGCCTGTATTTTTTGTGGCAATGGTGATCACTGGTTTTTTTGAATACTTAACAGCGTTGTCCACCAGGTTTACGATCACAATTATAAGATAATCCCTGTTGGCAACCAGGAAAGGGCTGGCTGCATTAAGCTCCAGCGTAAGCAGCACCTTTTTTTCGCTGATCAGCGGGGCGAGATTATTAACAGCCTCCTGTATCAGTTCATGTATGTTCACCTTTTCTTTTGAAAAATGAAGTTGATCCGATTCAGTATAAGCAAAATTTAAAAGTTTCTCCGTCTGGCTTTGCAGGTACGCGGCCTGGTATCCTACAATACCTGCGTAGATAGCCAGCTTATCAGGTTTTTGGGCAATAGAAGGATTTTTTAAAACATCTGCCGCCAGGCTGATGACGGATACAGGTGTTTTAAATTCATGTGTGAAATTGTGAATGAAATCTTTTTGCGTTTCATTTAAAAATTTTTGACGGTAGAAATAATAAAGACTGGCGCCAAAAAGAATAAGCACCACCAATAAGACCACGCTGCTGATGATCCATAAATTCATTTGCGCCAGGATATACTGCCTCCGGTTGGGAAAATAAAGGGTAAGATGATCATAAGGACGCAAAAGAAGCGGTATAACGGATATCTTTTTCCCGTTTGTTACTGCAGATTTCAATAACCCTGTATAAATATATTTTTGAGAGCCGGCGCTATAGATACCGGTATAACAGTCTGTAAAAATTCCGAAATCCTCCAGCTCATAATGCAGGTAACTGGTAAGAGAATCACTGTTCAGCGGCAAACTAATACGGGCAAGATACAGGTTGGGTTGAGGGTTTTCAACCAGTTCATTCAGATGCGCATAATTATAATTGCTGACATTCATATCCTCATACAGTCCGCGGATGGCTTTGATTACACTATGGTCGAATTCCTTTTGCTCAAAGTTGTAAATTTTTCTTAACCACAGCAACTGAAAGACAAGGATCGTGGCAATTACCAATGTGCTGATAAATATTCCCAGCCGGATAGTTGATGAACTGATAGAAAAAGAAGCCATAGCCTGTTGTTACAGCAAAGGTCAGATAAGTAATGCGTTGCCAGGTAAATTAATTGATTTTTATTACTCATAAAAAAGACGATCCCTGAAAAGAGACCGTCCTTAGCCGAAACCACTAACCATAGAGAACGATTATTTACTGCCTTCTGGCTTTACGGATTTACTTTTTTTATGATAATGTTTTCTTTTGATAGCCGCATCTGTGCTGTTCTTTTTTACCGGTGTTGATGCTGAAGGACTGGTGGAAGCCGCGGTGGTGGAAACATTTTTAACTGCAGGCTTACTCGTT
The DNA here is from genome assembly GCA_015654695.1 of Chitinophagales bacterium. GTDB lineage: Bacteria > Bacteroidota > Bacteroidia > Chitinophagales > Chitinophagaceae > VBAT01. The sequence goes on from JAATGJ010000015.1 coordinate 53,978, forward strand.
TTAGCAACCTGGTTGCTTGCTGTTGTTTTTTTCGGAGTTGACTGTGCATTTGCCATACCGGCAACCATAACTAATGCTGCTAAAGGGATCAGGTACTTTTTCATAACTATTTTTTTATGTTGAAAAATTTATACTGCTAATTTGAGCCATTCATTTTTTATAATCTAAAAAACGAACCTGCTTAACCATGGATTAACAAGCATTAACAAAAGGATGATGGTGATACTTAAAAAATACAGGCTATTGCGTTTGCCCGTGCATTATTTCTATCATTCTGTTCTCTTAGTCACATTGAAAACGATCTGTATTTTGCGAAGTGCTTAAAAATACACAAGAACGGCTCATTGCAAAATTGATCCTTGTCAATAAAAAAACATACTATTTAGTAACTGGCTGGATGATAAGCTATTCGGTTTCCTCTATTTAATAATGCACTGTTAAAGCTTTGTGATCATATCAACTGAAACAGTTTACCGGCGTTATCAAGTATGAAATCTTTTTACCTATGTGCAACTTAAAAAAAACCTTCCTTATTGCCGTGACGGGCCTGCTTTTGTTTAGCTCCTGTAAAAAACAGGATATTGAACCGGGCAATTTACAGCAACCCGCGGATGATTGTGTTAATGGCAGGTCTGCCAATGATGGCGCTATTGTAGAGGGAAAATATATCATAAGCTATAATTCTTCGGTTGTTAATGCAAGAACTATGTCCCCGCAACGCATAGCAGAACTGGGTACAAGGACATTAGCAAACAATTCCATACAGTCATCTTCATTGGAGTTGTCATTTGGCGGCGAGCCGGGTGGGTTTGTGGCAAAGCTGACAAAAGATGAAGCCACAAGATTAAAAACTGATCCGTCAATAAGCATAGTAGAGCCAGACAGGATTGTGGCTTTGGGTACATGTTTTACTGTAGCGGAACCAAGGCTGCTCACCTGGGGTGTTAACAGGGTTGGCTATGGCAATGGAATTGGTAAAACAGCATGGATCATTGATTCGGGCATTGACTTTGATCATCCTGATCTGACTGTAGATGTTACCAGGAGTAAATCTTTCATAACCGGTAATCTTTCCGCTGATGATGAAAACGGGCATGGCACTCATGTAGCCGGTATTATTGGCGCAAAAAATAATAGTATTGGAATATTAGGTGTTGCCTCCGGCGCTACTCTTGTTTCATTGAGAGTATTAGGTGCCGATGGTGAAGGATTTTTATCTTACATAGTACAGGCGCTGGCCTATGTAAACACCAATGCAAAAGCAGGTGATGTAGTCAATATGAGCCTTGGTGAAGATGTTGCCTCCGCTTCACTGGACCTGCAGGTACAAAATACAGCGGCAAAAGGAATACTGATCGCTGTAGCAGCCGGGAATGACAGCAAACCAGCCCATGATTTTTCTCCCGGCAGAACCAACGCAGCGAATATTTTTACGGTTTCGGCTATTGACAGTCTTGATAATTTTGCCTCTTTTTCTAACTATGGCAATGATGTAGTGGATGTGGCGGCGCCCGGTGTCCATATCCTGTCCACTTATACAAATGGCCGCTATGCAATAATGAGTGGTACTTCCATGGCAACGCCGCATGTAGCCGGGTTGCTCTTATTAAAAGGAAAAAATATCAGTAGTTCCGGCACAGCAAAAAATGATCCCGATGGCACACCGGATCCTATTGCCCACTACTAATTACTATAATGTCTTTTTTTACTTTGCCTGTACTTATCATAAATGATAGTGCTCATAGGCTTTTCGTACACCTTACTTTCCAGCCATGAAATGATATCAAGGTAGGCGAAAGCACGGGTCTCAAAACGATCTTTTTCCAGGTACTTTACTTTATTGAGCAATTTTTCCAGTTCCGGTTTTATTTTCCTCGCAGATACATCAAATGACTGGCGTAGAAAACGGAGCATTTCTTCTTCTATTACTGTCAGGTTATCCATTTTGGCCATAAAGCGATAAGCTGATCTCGCCAGTGATTCAATAATATCTGTATTACCAATTTCATAATGAGCCAGCAGGTGGACCAGCCGGGCATAGCACTGCAGGTCGTCACGCAGATCGGTGCTGTCATTGATGATTTTTTGCAGGTAGTCAATGCAGGTAGCATAATCGCCGCTGCCAAAATATAAAATTGCCATTTTATAATTCAGTACCAGTATGCGATGATTATCAATAAAGATAGCGTCTTCCTCCAGCTTCTTTTCAATCCCCGGTACCAGCGGCAATCCTTCTTTAAACGTTCCGGTCATGCAATGGTAGTTGATCTTGGCGCTGGCGATATAGATAAAAGCCTGTACGCGAAAGCTGTCATTTTCTACTACCCGGTTAGTTCTGGAAAAAACTTCAAATTCCTTTAGTGTTATCTCAAATTTTTGAAAATTGCGCAGATCAAAATGAGCATTAAGCAGGCTATGCATTCCTTTTATATAGTGACCGGTTTCTACACGTATCATCAGAGGTTGTTCGTGAAAAAGGTCCACCCACTTTTGTGCATAGCGGTAATAGAGCAGGAAATTCTGCCGGATAAAAGCAAACCACGTAAAACTCTGGTAGAGGTAGAGTCTTTCATAAAAACCTTTTTGCTGCCATGCATTGGCAGGCAGGTTTTCGTTCATAAAACGGATAACCCGGGTTTCATCCTTTTCATTTCTTGCATGCCCGTGTTTTATAAACCAACTGTACAATTGCAAAGCGAGGTTGGAAAGCCGGGCTACTGTATCAATATGATTGCTCACCTGGTTGGCCTCCGCGGCAAGCTTTTCGGCCCTGTCCAGCATACTGCGGGTAATATGCAGGGATTCGATCCTTTTTTCTAAGGCAATTACCAGGGTCATATAATTGAATTTCTGATGCGCCCTGGCTGTTTCTTTTGCTTTGTCCAGTATTTTCAGGCTTTGCATAAACAAACCCTTTTTATACAGGATGTGAGCATAATCAAACTGCTCATTTAGCTGAAGATCAATGCTGTCGGCGCTTTTCAGTAACCGGAGACTGGCTAGTATTTGTTTGTATAAATGGGTCTTTAAATTGTATAGCTGGCGTTTTTCTGTTCCCGGAAGCTTTTTTAGCAGTGGCTTCTCATCATAATCATGCAATTTGTCCAAAGCATCAAAAAGCTGGATGATTTTCAGGTCTTCCTTGCCCGAACTCCTTTTGATATAGAGCTTAAAATGGCGCTTTTCGGACTTTTCAAGAGATTTTATTAATTGAAATAATATGTCTGAAGATCGGTTGGACATAGTACAAAAATATCCGGAAACACAATACCAGTACGGTTTTTATAAAAAAATAACCGTTTTGGCATCCCTAAATCATAAATAAGTTGGTTTGAAAGGCTGTATAAGCTACCTTATTTTTGATCTATCAAAGTAGCTCATTCACACAGCAGGCAATCGTTAAGAAGGCAAGATTCGTTAGAGGTCTGAAATCAAAGTGCCAACCTGCAAAAGCGAAATGGTCAGCAAAAAGATTATTCGAAGAATTTCATATGGCAAGCAATCGTTAGAGGTCAGTCCGTTTCCACGGAAGGGCCTTTTTTGTTTTAAAAAGGTTTGCTAAAGTAGGAGATAAAATGGTTTAAACAATAAGTTTCCTTGTTTTTTTTAACTTTTCCCGGTATCTGTGCAATATTGCCAGGTATTATTCTGACTTTTCACCCGCCAGTAGCTGATTTATTTATCTTCACGCCTTAACTCTACGTTATGGCCATCCGCATTTTCATCACAGGCGGCACGTTTGACAAAGAATATAACGAACTGAACGGGCAGCTTTATTTCAAAGACACACACATGCAGGACCTGCTGGAAATGGGTCGTTGCCGGCTGGATACAGAAATAAGAACATTAATGATGATTGACAGCCTGGAGATGGCGGATGAGGACCGTGAACTGATCGTGCATCAATGTAATCAGTGCGAAGAAACACAGATCGTTATTACTCACGGCACGGACACTATGAGTGAAACCGCCAAAGTGCTGGCTGAAAAAGTAAAGAACAAAACAATCGTTCTGTTCGGTGCTATGATACCCATCAAGTTTGGTAGTTCTGATGGCCTCTTTAATCTTGGCAGCGCCCTTGCTTTTGCACAAACATTGCCTCCCGGCGTATATGTAGCTATGAATGGCCGCTATTTCCACTGGGATAATGTGCGGAAAAATAAACAGACCGGCATCTTTGAAGAAGTGAAATGATAAGCCAGTAAAATATTTTTATCTTTCTCCTGGTTGTTGCCGCCGGACCACTTCTTTTGACACTTCATAAAACTATTTACTTTCCAACACGCTCCTGGTCTTAATTTGCTGTGTGCAGCACATTGAGTTTTTTCATACCGGTCATTTTGAAAATAATTATCACCGGACAGCTCCGCAGTCCGGGCTTTCCCATTTTATTGACTTCTTCTGGGAAACAAAATTTGATTCGTTATGGAAAAAATATCCGAAAGGGTTTTCAGATGCGCAGTTCCCGAATATCGGTTATACCTATATCATCAACCTTGGCACTCCCTTCGTGATGCAGGTGGATGATAAAAAGTTTACTATGAAAACCGATGGCTTCCTGCCAAGGTATAATGCCATTGAATGTTTTCACAAACCGGGCAACCATCTCTTCGGTATTAAGTTTCGCATCTCGCCGGTGATCTTTGAAAAGAAGATCAATTTTTCCGAGTACAAAGAATATATATTCCCGCTCAGCTACCTGCTTGATCAATCCATTATTGATAAAGTAAAAAAGGCGAAGGGTTTTGAAGAAAGGATCAGCGTCTTATCAAAATACTTTTTACCGGTGCTGGCGAAATATGAAGGCTCCATGCAGCCGGTAAATATTGTCAGCAAAATATTAGACCGCTGTTTTCAGCAAAATGATTTTTCAGTCTCTATTGAAAAGGAGGCGGCGAAGAATAACATATCAGAAAGAACATTACAACGCTATTTTGAAACCTGCACTGGTATCAGCAGTAAAAAAGCATTACAGGTAATGCGTATCCGAAAAGCAGCGGCACATTTAGCTAACTCACCAAAAGATTTTAATTCTTCGTTATACGGTTATTATGATCATAGCCATTTTTATAAACATCTCAGGCAATTTTTAGAAAAAAATACACTCAAGAATTTGCAGCCGCATTTGAAGTTGCTGGAGGGTTTGCATAAGGAGTGAGGGAATTTTACACATTTATTCATAAGAAGCTTAGTCGAAATATCACTGATAATCAATTGCTTTTTAAAAGTACGGTAGCCTGATTTAAAAGTTCTTTACCCTACGGAAAACCCTAAAAAATTGTAAATTGCAAGTAATATGGAAAAACCAGTAATCTATACAGTAGGACATTCAACACATCAACTTGACTATTTTATAAAGCTTCTTCAAGAGTATTCGGTAAACTGCCTTGTTGACGTTAGAAGTGTGCCAGCAAGTTCCTATAATCCTCAATATAATAAAGAACCCCTTTCTAACTTTTTAAAAAAGAATGGAATAACATATCTCCATTTTGCGGAAGAATTCGGAGCAAGATATACAGACCCCGATTTACTGGATGATGAAGGTAAGGTGGATTTTGAAAAAGTTAGAAAATCCTGGAATTTTAAGAATGGAGTTGAACGTCTTTGGCTGGGTCTTGATAAGGGATGTATTATTGCCTTAATGTGTTCAGAAAGCGAACCGTTTGACTGCCATAGATTTTCAATGGTTTCAATTGCATTAGAAAAAGATGGGTTTCAGGTAATGCACATTCTTAAAGACAAGACGTTAAAAAGTAATGCTGACCTGGAAAAGCAGCTTTTAAAAAAATATGATAAAAAAATTCCCAAACCCGATATTTTTCAACCCAATATTTCTCTAGAGGATCAATTAAAGGCTGCGTACAGGTTAAGAAATAAGGAGATTGCTTTTTCTCCATATATGAAAGAAGCCGCAGAAAAGTATGATTAAACTTTATACAATTGGTTTTACCGGTAAACCTGCGGAAAAATTTTTCAACCTTCTTAGAAATTCGGATGTTAAGAAAATAGTTGATACAAGAATTAATAATGTTTCTCAATTGTCTGGTTTCGCAAAAGGTTCTGATTTGAAATTTTTTGCAAAAGAAATTGGAAACATTTCTTATGAACACAATATTGATTTTGCACCTACAAAAGAACTACTATCCCGGTATAGAGACAAGAGTATAAATTGGCAGGAGTATGAAATGGAGTATCTGAACCTTTTAGATATGAGGAAAATTGCTCAAAAAATAAACATTGAAAAATTACATAAGAATTGCCTGTTATGTAGTGAACATACTCCTGAAAAATGTCACAGAAGGTTACTTGCTGAATACCTGAAACATGTCAAAAATGAAATTGAAATAATACATCTAATCAAGTAGCATCATGTCTACACGTTTTGTATGTTTAGCAAACTCCTACAAAGAAGGGGGAAGATGTTTGGCAGGCATCGTATTAGATAACAACAATAATCCAATTATAGAAAATGGCCGGCCAAAATGGATACGGCCAATAAGTAATACTCCTCATGGTGAAATACCAAATCATTTAGCAGAGTCTTTTGATATTTCAGACATTATTGAAATTAACATTACAAATAAAAAGCCCGAAGGCTATCAATCAGAAAATGTTTTGTTCAATGAAAAATCAATCAGGGTAGTAGGGACATTTGATACAAGTTTATTAAAAGTCCTTTGTGAAACCAATAAATATATTTTTGCTACACGGTACCCTTCGCTGTCGGAAGAAGTTATAAAGAAACTTATCCATTCATTGATGTTAATTAAGCCCGATGGATTTGAAGTTGTTGAGAAAATTTATGAAGACAGACCCAATAAGCCGCAGCAAAGATTAGTATTTGCATATAATGGATTTCAATATGACTTCTCAATAACAGACCCTGTGTTTTTAAGAAATTATCAGAAAAATTCTGATTTTTTAGAAGACATTGATGAGGTATTATTGAGCCTTTCAGTGAGCGTTAAATTTCCTGCAACCGACCGGTATTACAAACTTGTTGCCGGAATTATTCCAGTCAAACCATAAACACTTTCAGCAAAAAATTTGGAATAAGCAGTCGCAGTATTTTTATTATTCAAATGAAAGAAAAATTTTTGAAAATAGTAAAGGAAACTTCGTCTGATATTTCTGAGGAGGATTTAAAACTACCTGTTCGGGATATTGGCATAGACAGTATAGATTTGGTTGTAATAAGAGTCTCTCTCGAAAAATATTTTGGGTATGAAATTTCTGATAAAGAATGGCATCAGCTTAACACACTAGATGAAGTATTAGGATATTTCACATCAAAAGGGCTAAAAATAAAAGAACAAGTCATTTCCTCCAAAATGATTGAAATTGAGAAAAAGATCGAGATTGCGATGCCTCAGCTGGCCAATAACTCTTTATCAGAAAATTGGTTATTAAAAGAATTAGGTGATTTACATTGGAAACTTTTAAGCGATGGTATAGAACAAAGATCTGCCAACTTCAAAGATGAAATGGGGAATCGCCTCTATGCCACCTTTACGAGAATCTCATACTCCTGCAGTCCTTTGAATTATTTTCAGGAAAACGACAATATTATTTTTAATGGCTTGATTAAAAGGTTTGGAAGTAATACCTATCTGAGTAACATTAATGGAAAAAGTCAAAATTCAATTTTAAGTGCGCAGTTAATGACCAGTTTTTCAGTTAGGCTTTCTGATGATAATTCAAAAATTGAGAAAGGCTGCCCTCAGGAGAAAATAAATCATATTGAAGAGATAAAAACCACACCAGAATTTCTTAATAACTATAGACTGCTTCGAAAAAATTTAATTGACGCATGGCAAGCTTTTAATTTGAGATTTCCGGTTAACCATGATATTATTTTTGAACATAAATACGATATTAACCCCTATTATGATATAAATGGTGTCGGCTTATTGTACTTTGCAGCTTATCCGATTATTTCAGATTTCGCTTTAAAAAATTATTTCTTAGAAAAATTTGAAACCTCCGATTGGATTGATGAATATCAAACCATTGGAAGAGACATTAATTATTTTGCTAACTGTAATTGTAGATTCCGGACTATGTTGACCCCGTCATTCCGGGGCAAGCAGACCCCTCTATTCCGGATGATGTTGACCCCTCATTAAAATAATTTTTAGAACCGAAAGGAGATTTATGAGTGGTGATGGTTATGTCGTTCCGGCA